>JADJCM010000003.1:600000-953591 GCA_016703225.1 Lysobacterales bacterium | reverse complement strand
AGCCGCTGGTCGGGCCACACGCCGCAGAAGTCCAATTGATTGCTTGATCGCGGCTTCCTGCGTCGAGAGCAGGGAAGTACTTCTGCATTCGGATCGACTTCGACGCGATTGCCCGCATCGAGCCCGCACTGAAGGCGGTTCGGGTGTAGCTGCCATTTCGGTTCCGGTTTCGTTCGCGCTTGCTAGACTCCGCGCCTTGTTTCGGAAGCTCTCCGGATGACCTATCGCACCCGCTTTGCCCCGAGTCCCACCGGCCTGCTGCACCTTGGCGGGGGCGCGCGCACCGCCGCTCTACTGCTACTGGGCTCGCAGCGAACGGCACCTTCATCCTGCGCATCGCAGGACACCGACCGCGCGTTCGACCAGGAATCAGGTGAACGCGATCCTGGACGCGATGGAGTAGCCCGGCCTGATTACGACGAGGGGCCGTTCTATCAGACACGATGCCCGATCGTCTGGTCCTATCGCCAGGTCGCACAGCACCTGGTCGCAGATGGCAAGGCGCTCATCGGTGCTGGTGCAGCAAGTAACGGCTGGAAACGCTGCGCGAGGCACAGATGGCGAACAACGAGAAGCGCCAGCGACGGCAAGTGCCGCCATGTTGCCGACGCAGTCGAGGCCCGGTGGTGCCGGTGATCCGCTTCAAGAATCCGCAGTCCGGCACGGTGGTGTTCGCGGACAAGGGTGCGCGGCCAGCATCGAGATTTCTAACGGGGACTTCGGATGATCGATCATCTGGCTTTCAGACGATTTCCGGCCTACAACCGCGCGGTCGTGGTCGACGACATCGACATGAAGATCACCGAGGTGATCCGCGGCGACGACCACATCAACAACACCCCGCGCCAGATCAACATCTACTACGCCATGGGCCACGAGCCGCCGGTGTTCGCGCACTTGCCGATGATCCTCGGCCAGGATGGCGCGCGCTTCCAGCGCCATGGTGCGGTCAACGTGATGAACTATCGCGACGACGGTTTTCTGCCGCACGCGTTGCTGAACTATCTGGTGCGCCTCGGCTGGTCGCACGGCGACCAGGAAGTGTTCTCGCGCGAGGAACTGGTCCAGTTGTTCGATGTGCGCGACGTGAACCGCGCACCGGCGCGCTTCGACATGGACAAGCTGCACTGGCTGAACCAGCACTACCTCAAGACCGACCTGCCGGAGAAAGTCGCGGCGCATCTGATCCCGCACCTGGAGGACCTCCACTACGCGATGGCGCACGGACCGAAGCCGGCCGAGATCGTGATCGCTGCACGACCGGGCGGAAAAACCCTCGGCGAATTGGCCGAGAAGGCGCGCTGCTGGTACGAGGAGTTCGAGAGCTACGACGCCGATTCCGCGGCGAAGCATCTGGTTGCGGGCGCAGCGCCGGCGCTCGAAGCTGCGCACGACGCGCTGGCCGCGATCGGCGAAGGCGAATGGTCGCCAGCCACGGTGGATGCCGCGCTGCGCGCCGCGGCCGAGAAGATCGGCGTCGGCCTCGGCAAGGTCGCGCAGCCGCTGCGCGTCGCGATCACCGGCTCGCAGGTGTCCCCGTCGATCGACCAGACCGTGTACCTGACCGGCCAGAAGCGTGCGCTCGCGCGCATCGACGCCGCGGTGCGTCGCGGCCAGCGCCAGCACGCGGCCTGAGATGAGTCCGCTGCGGCACGGAGGGCATCAGCATGCGCATGCGCCGGTGTCGTTCGTGCACGCGGTGGAGGCGGCCTGCGCTGCGCGTAGCCTCAAGCTGACGCCGATGCGACGACGCGTGCTGGAGCTGATCGCGGCCGCGGATCGCCCGGTCAAGGCCTATGAACTGCTCGACCAGTTGCGCCCGGACGTGGCGCGCGCTGCGCCGACCCAGGTCTACCGCGCGCTCGACTTCCTGATCGAGCACGGCTTCATCCACAAGCTCGAATCGATCAACGCCTTCACCAGTTGCCATCACCCGGCGGAGCAGCACACGGTGCCGTTCTTCATCTGCGACCGCTGCGGCGTGGCCACCGAGTTCTGCGATTCCAGGGTGGCGTCGATGCTGGTGGCGCACGCCGACTCGCTCGGATTCACGCCGCACGCGCAGACGCTGGAAGTGCACGGTGTCTGCGCGCATTGCCGGGTGGCGGGCGCATGAGGCGGGTGCTGGCTGGCGTCTGGTTGTGCGCGGGGCTGGCCGTGGGTGCCCAGGATTTTCCGATCGACGCCAAGCCCGGGCCCGCGCAGAGCACCAGCGAGCCTGCGCGCGAGGCAGCCGCAGCGCCGGCGGCAGTTGCACCCGCAGCGTTGCCAAAGACGCCGATGGCGGTGGTGGCACCGACCATGGACGCAGTCGCGGTGACGCCGTTGCCGATCATGGCCGAGGGGGCCGAAACCACGCCGCTATCGCTGCTCGGCCAGTCGGTGCGGCCGGGAACACGCGCCGAATTGCACTGGGCGTCCGGACAAAGTTTTGACGGCACCGTGGTGACCACGCCGGTAATCGTCGCGCACGGGACAACGGCGGGGCCGCGCATCTGCTTGACTGCAGCGGTGCACGGCGACGAACTCAATGGCATCGAGATCGTGCGCCGCCTGATGAATGAGTTGGATCCTGCGAGCCTGTCCGGCACCGTGGTCGGCGTGCCGATCGTGAACTACCTCGGCTACGCGCGCGGCTCGCGCTACCTGCCGGATCGGCGCGATCTCAACCGCTATTTCCCGGGCACGACGAGCGGCAGTTCGGCCTCGCGCATCGCGCACAGTTTCTTCTCTGAAGTGGTGTCGAATTGCCAGGCGCTGGTGGATTTCCATACCGGATCCTTCGATCGCAAGAATCTGCCGCAGGTGCGCGGCGACCTGCGCATCCCGGCCGTGCTCGAGTTCTCGCGCGGCTTCGGAGCGACCGCGGTACTGCATTCGCCGGGTTCGCGCGGCATGCTGCGCCATGCCGCGGTGGCGGCCGGCATTCCGGCGATCACCTTCGAGGTCGGGTCGCCGATGCGCCTGGAACCGGCCGAGATCGACCATGCGGTGCAAGCCCTGCACACGCTGCTGCACAAGATGGGCATGACCCGCAGCTTTCGCATGTGGGCCGAGCCGCAGGCGCTGTTTTACGCGGCCAAATGGGTGCGCTCGGATAGCGGTGGCATGCTGTTCTCGGAGGTGAATCTTGGCGATCGCGTGCGCGTCGGCCAGCGTCTTGGCAAGGTCATCGACCCGGTGCAGAACAGCGAGCGCGCGATCGTGTCGCCGGTGCAGGGCAAGGTCATCGGCATGGCCCTGAATCAGATCGTGCTGCCCGGTTTTGCTGCCTATCACATCGGCGTGCAGACCGACGAGCAGCAGGTGCGCGAGGCCGCCACGAATGACCCGCAGAACGCCGAGGCCGCCGCCGCGGCTGGCGATGAATCGGCGGAGACCGAGGACGGCGATGCCTCGCCGATCGAGACCCCGCGCGACGACGAGGACGGCGAGCGCTGAGCCTCAGTGCCCCTGCGCGAATTGCGCGAAGGTGACGTAGTGCCCACCGGGATCGATGAAGCCGGTTTCCTCGGAGCCGTAGAAGGTGCTGCGCCGTGGCATGTACACGGCGTGGCCGGCGAGCGCGGCCTCCACCGCCGCGAGGTCGGGCACTTCCATGAACAGGAAACCGCGGCCGCGCGCGGCAGCGCTCAGCGCCGGCATGTCCGCGGCCAGCGACGCGAAGCTCTGCAGCATCACCTCGACGCCCGCACAGTCGAGGATGCAGAAGCCGAGCCGGTCGCCATCCGGCACATCCATCACCTTGACGAATCCGACCGCCTCGAAGAACGGCAGCGAGGCTTCGATGCGCTCGACGAACAGGATCGGGGTGGACTTGCGTACGGTTGTGGACATCGAGGGGATCTCCGCAGGAGGTGGCATGGTGCCGTCGCCGCGTGGCCGCTGCAAGCCAGACGGCTCGGCGTCAGCGTGCACGCGGCGGCAGCGAGCGCAGGTAAGCCCAGAGCGCGCTCAACTCGATGTCGTCCATGTGCCGCAATTCGCGCCAGGGCATGACCGCGTCGATCGCGCTGCCGTTCGGGCGCTTGCCTTCGCGTATCGCGCGGAAGAAATCCGCTTCGGACCAGTCGGCAAGGCCGTTCGCGTGTGGTGTCAGGTTCGCCGCAGCGATGAAGTCCGGCGGCGTGCCCGGGATGCGGCCGCCCACCAAGGTGGCGCCATGGCAGCCGATGCAACCTTGGGCGACGTAGGCACCGTAGGCGACATCTGCTGTCGCTGGCGGCGCTGGTGCGCCACGGCTGGCAAGTGCGTGGTCGATGCTCCCTGCCTTCCACACCGGCAGTTGCCCGAACAGGTACAGCACGCGGCCCAACGGTCCGATGCGGCTTGCGGGCTGGGTCGTGGTCACCGGCGGGAGTTGCTTCAGGTACACGAACAGTGCGACCACATCCTCGTTCGAGAGCAGCGCGAAATCCTCCGCGGGCATGACCAGCAGGGGACGGCCGTCGCGAGCCACGGCGTGGCGCAGCGCGTGCTCGAAGCGGGCAAGGTCGTGCGTGGCGAGCACGCCGCCCGGGGTCAGGTTCGGCGTGTAGACCTGCATCACCGGGCCGGCATCGATCATGTGTTCGCCCATCAACTCCGGGCCGTGGCAGCCAGTGCAGCCGCGAGTGCGCGCGAGGTGCTCGCCACGAGCGATGCGTTCGGGCGTGACGGTGGCCTCGATCGCCAGGCGAGGCAATGCGTAGTGTCGGTTGCGTGCCTGCTCGGAGCGAAACCACGCGAGTCCGAACACGAATACGGCGAGCACCACGCACAGCGCGGCGAGGCGGATCAGAAAACGTAGCAGGGTTCTCATCGAGACTCTCCGTCTGGGAAGGGTGCAGCCTTGTTACTCGAAGCCATCGAAGAAAACCAACTCGGCGAGGTCGTCGCTGAGGATGCTGCCGGTGCCGCTCAGCGAGGCCGGGCTGGCGTTGGTCACGCCGGTGGCGTTGAGGGTGAAGGTCTCGTCGGCTTCCTCGACGGTGTCGCCGAGCACCGGCACGTTGACGGTGAGCGTGGTTGATCCAGCCGCGATGTTGCGCGCGGTTGCGGCGTGCGCGGTGTAGTCGCTGCCGGCAGTGGCGGTACCGTTGGCGGTCGCAGTGTTGAAGGTCACCGTCTTTCCGCTGGCTGCGGACAGGCGCAGCACGAAGGCGCAGTTCACCGACCCGGTATCGCCCTCGATCACGCTGCAGCCGGCGCCGTCGATGCCGAGCGTCGGTGGGGCGTCGTCGTCGCTGATGGTGCCGGTGCCGCTCAGCGAAGCTGGAGTGGCGTTGACAACACTGGTGACATTGAGCGTGAAAGTCTCGTTGTCCTCGTCGAGCGCATCGCCGAGTACCGGCACGGTGACGCTGAGCGTGGTCGTACCGGCGGCGATGCTGCGGGCGGTGCTGGCATGCGCGGTGAAGTCACTGCCGGCGGTCGCCGTGCCGCCGGTAGTGGCGGTGTCGAACGTTACCGTCCTGCTGCTGGCGGCCGACAAGCGAAGCACGAAGCCGCAGTCTATCGACCCAGTGTTGCCCTCGGTAATGCTGCAGCCGCCGG
The DNA here is from genome assembly GCA_016703225.1 of Lysobacterales bacterium. Taxonomy (NCBI): domain Bacteria; kingdom Pseudomonadati; phylum Pseudomonadota; class Gammaproteobacteria; order Lysobacterales; species Lysobacterales bacterium. Next base: position 948,056 of record JADJCM010000003.1, on the reverse strand, counting down.
CGTCGATGCTCAGCACGGGCGCAGCGTCGTCGTCGGTGATCGTGGCGGTGCCGCGGTTGTCGCTGATGCTGCCGGCGCTGGGGTTGGACAGGTCGATGTGGAAGGTCTCGTTGTCTTCGTCCAGGGTGTCGCCGATGACCGGGCGCGTGATGGTGGCTCCGGTGGCATTGGCGGCGATGGTCAAGGTGCCGCTGCCTGCGGTGTAGTCCGCAGGCGCTGCGGCGCTGCCGTTGGCGCTGGCCCAGTTCAAGGTGATGGCGGTCTTGCTGGCGTGGCTGAGCGACACGGCAAAGGTCGCGGTCGAGTTGCTGCCGGTGCCCTCCACGATGGCCGCAGGGTCGGCGATCGAGATCTGGCAGGGATTGACTGTGGCTGTGGTGGCGCCGGCCGGCCCGGTGACGCCGCCGATGGTAGCGGTGACGCTGTAGTTGCCACTGGCGGCGGTCGTGGCGTTTGCGATCGCCGGGTTCTGCAGGGTGGAGGTGAATGCGTTCGGGCCAGTCCACGCATAGCTCGCGCCGCTGATCGTGCTGGCCGTGAGTTGCAGCGTCTGCCGGTTGCAGATCGCGCCGTTGTTGCCGGCGGTGGGGGCGGGCGGTGGCGTGACCACCGTGACGCAGGCGGAAAACTCCGAGGTGCTGTAGTCGATGAAGGGTTCGGTGCCGCTGACCACGGTGGCCGTCGCTGTCACCTTGCGTCCGTTGGCCAGTGCGGGCAGATCCACGCTGAAACCGGCATGGCCGGCGCCGTCGGTCGTGGCGTTGGCGCTGCCGAGCCAGTTCGCGCCCTCGCCATGGCCACTGGGGTCGCAAGTGGCGTTGTCGAAAAACTCGATGCGGTAGTTCAGGCTGGCCGCCGCGTCGAGCGCGCCCTGCACGCGGGTTGCGCTGCCGAGGTTTGCGGCGCTCGCCAGCACCGGGAAGTTCTCGCGCCACACGTCTCCATCGCCGGGGTCGTTCGCGGTCACGCCGTCATTGTCGATATCGATCGCCAGGCCGCCATTGCCGTTGAAGGTGTTGCGCAGGAAGCCGAAGCCGCTGTCGTTGCCGAGGATGGTGATGCCATTGCCGACGTTGCAGTCGATGCGATTGCCCTCGCCAGCGGCGATGCCGCCGACTTCGATGAAGCGCGAGCCGTCGTTCAGGCGGATTCCGTCGCGACCGTTGCCGAGGCAAGCACCGTTGGCAGCAATGCCGATCGCATTGGCGCGCACGGTCTGGCTGGCCGACATGGCCGGTTCGTTTTCGACGAACTGGATGCCATCGCCGCCGTTGCCCGAAAGCTGGTTGCCCTTGCCGGCCGCACCGAGTTCGAGATTGATGCGGTCGGGCCCGATATGGACACCATCGCCGCTGTTGCCGACCGCAGCGAGGCCATCGGCACTCGTACCGATGCGGTTGCCGTAGAGGCTCAGCCAGCCATCAACCGCAGTGATGCCGCTGCCGGTGTTGCCGGAGATCAGGTTGCCTTCGCTGCCGACACCGCCGATTTCGGCATAGGCCTGCACCAGCACGCCACCAGAGCCATTCGCCCGCGCTGCCGTGCCGGCGAGATTGCTGCCGATGAAGTTGCCTTTTACCGCGTGCGGCCCGTTGGAGGTGTTGCCGAGGCGCAGACCGTAGAGTGTGTTGCCGGAGATCAGGTTGCAAGCGCGGTTGCAGGTCCACGCATCGTGGTCGCCGCTGCCGATCACGGCGCCGTTGTAGACCGACTGAACCCAAATGCCGTAACCGTTGTTCGAGAGCGCGGCGCTGCCGTCCGCCGTAGTGCCGATGCGGTTGCCGAGGATCGTCAGCAGGCCTTCGCTCTGGATGTCGATGCCGGTGCCGGCGTTTCCCGAGATCAGGTTTCCGGCGGTGATGGAGCCGATCACGGTGTTCCAGCCGTTGTAGATGTCGATACCGCCGGAGCCGTTGGGAAGTGCCTGTGTCCCGTTGACATCGGTGCCGATGCGGTTGCCCTGGATCAGGGTGGCATTGGCATTGTCGATCTGGATCCCGGCCCAGCCGTTGCCCGAGATCATGTTGCCGCCCGCGCCCCAGCCGCCACTGCCGATGACGTTGCCGGAGGGAATGTCGCTGCCACCGCTGGTCGGAGCGACGTTGACGCCAGCGCGACCGTTGCCGCGGTCGAGCGTGCCGAACAGGTCGGAGCCGATCACGCCGCGCTGCACGACATTGTTGTCGCTGGCATCGCCGCTGATCTGCACGCCGTGGTGCCCGTTGCTGCTGAGGACATTGAAGGTGCCGGCAACGTCGCCGCCGATCTTGTTCGAGGGCGAGTCGAGAATGATCACGCCGTTCTCGCCGTTTCCGAGCGGTGCCGCGCCGTCGGTGGCGACCCCGATGTGGTTGCGCTCGATCAGGTTGCCGCTGGCACCTGCGGCGATGCCGATGCCGTTCAGGGAGTTGCCCGAGATCACGTTGAGGTCCGCCGCTGTTGTGCCGCCGATGCGGTTGTTGCTGGCCGCGGTGATCACCACGCCGTTGTAGCCGTTGGGAATGGCCGCGGTTCCGGCGGGGTTGGTGCCGATGCGGTTGCCGGCGACGACGTTGCCGGTGGCGGCGGCCGCGTCGATGCGCACGCCATCCACGCCGTTGCTGGAAATCGTGTTGCCCGGGCCGATGACGTTGTTCGGGCTGGCCGCGATGAACACGCCGCTGCCGTCGTTGCCGGACGCCCCTCCGGCGTTGTTGAGGCCGATGTGGCAGTACGCCACCGTGTTGCCGCCGCCGGCGCCGTCAATGCGGATGCCGACACCGTTGAAGCGCATCACCGAGAAGCCGCGGATGGAGCTGCCCGAGGTCGACAGCTGAAGGCCGATCGCCCCGGCGCCGGCGTTCAGTCCGTCGAGCTGGATCAGCGGCGAACCGGCGTACCCTGGCTGCGTCGTGGCGTCGATGCTGGCCGGCCCGGTGAGCGCGGGCAGCGCCGTCGCGAGCGCGATGTTGCGGCCGCCGCCACCGCCGATGTTGAACACGATGCTGTCGGCTCCGGCGTTGGCGTTGGCCTGCTGGATGGCCCAGCGCAGCGTGTTGGTGCCGGAGTCGTTGGCGGAGGTGACGGTGTAGGTCGCCGCCGCCGCCAGCGTGGGCAGGGCGGCGAGCAGCAAGGCGAGCAGGTGGCGGCGTGCGGTCATGGTTTTCCCCAGGTTTCGCTTACCCATACGCGCTGGCGGGGAATTTCTTTCGTGGGCGCGGAAGTCAGTCGAACCCGTTCCGGAAAATCGCGTCCGGCCAGCTGTCGTCGTTGATGATGGATGCGCGCTGACGGACGCACAGGCCCTCCTGCAGGCAGACGTGCAGGTCGAAATCCTCGTCGGCCTCCGGTGTGGTGTCGCCAATCACGTCGACCAGAAACGACTGCATGGTGGTTCCGGCCGCGATCTGTAGCGGTGAATCGGGGGAGGCCCAGGCAGGGACGAAGTCGATGCCGCTGCTGGCAACGCCGACCGGAACAATGGAGATGTCATCGAGCGTGGGACCACAGCTGCCCGGGGTGGTGCTGGCAAAACGCATCCGCATGCTGCTCGCGTTTGCCACCACGTCCACGGCGTGATACTGCCAGCCCATGTTCGAACTGGTGTGGCCGCTGCCGTTGAAGCTGAAGTTGCCAAGCGTCTGTCCGCCGAAGCTGACGGTCATGGTTTTGGTCACGGACGGACAGGAAGGGTCGCCCGCCATCGCGAAGGAAACGACGTAGCGCTGCCCGGGCACGGTTGCAAAGTCGCGTCCCAATGTCGCGGGAACGGTTCCCTGCAGATCGAGCGACTGGCGATAGTGCGAAGGCTGCCATTGCTGCCAGGACTTGAGTTGGATGTCGCCGCTCTCGATCAGCCACAGTCCCATGCTTTGTCCGGTGCCGAAGGAGATCGGTGTGTCGGTCACCAGCGGCATGTCGAAGCTGCTGTCAGCGGCACCCTGGAGCAGACTGTCGTCGGCGTCGGTCCAGGCGATCAGCTCCAGCGCGCGCCCCGAGGCAGCCGCCAGCCGGACCTCGAAGACACAGGGGCGGGTGGCAGAGTTGCCCTCCGCGACCACGCAGGGCTCGACGGTGAAGGTCGGCGTCGCGTCGTCGTCTTCGATCGTGGCGGTGCCGCGGCTGTCGCTGATGCTGCCGGCGTTGGCATTGGACAGGTCGATGTGGAAGTTCTCGTCGTTCTCATCGAGCGTGTCGCCAATCACCGGGCGGTTGATGGTGGCGGTGGTGGCGTTGGCGGCGATGGACAGTGTGCCGGCGCCGTTGCCGTAGTCGGCCGGTGCGGTGGCGGTGCCGTTGGCGCTGGCCCAGTTCAGGCTGATCGCGGCCTTGCTCGCGTGCGAGAGGCTGACCGTGAAGCTCGCGTTGCTGTTGCTGCCGCTGCCTTCGGTGACCGCAGCGTCGCTGATCGAGATCGAGCAGTTGTTCACCGTCGCGGTGGTCGTCCCGGCTGGACCGGTGACGCCGGCGACGGTGGCGGCGACGCTGTAGCTGCCACCGGCGGCGGTCGTGGCGTTTGCGATCGTCGGGTTCTGCAGGGTCGAGGTGAATCCGTTCGGGCCGGTCCACGCATAGCTGGCGCCGCTGATCGTGCTGGCCGTGAGTTGCAGCGTCTGCCGGTTGCAGATGGCGCCGTTGTTGCTGGCGGTTGGGGCGGCGGGTGGTGCGCTGATCTGGCGGCAGGCGGAGAACTCTGAGGTCTCGCTGCCTGCACCGTTGGTCGTGGTGGTCGCGGTCAAGTACTTGCCGGCGGCTACGGTGGAGGGCACGGTGGCCAGGAGTACGCCGTCGCCGTTGCCGTCGGTGGTGAGGTCCACGTACCCGAGGTAGCTGCCGCCCTCGCCGTAGCCCGTCGCGTCGCAGGCATCGCTGGCGAAGAACTCGATGCGAAGCGTCGCGGGCTGGCTGTTCAGCGTGCCGCTCACGTGCAGGCTCGCGCCATCGGCCACGGCGGCGGAAAGCACGGGGAAGTTCTGCTCGTTGTTGGCGCCGCCATCGCCATCGCCGGCGTCGTTGGTGGTCACACCGTTGGCGCCCAGATCGATTCCCAGCCCGCCGTTACTCGAGATGTTGTTGGCCACGATCTCGTTGCCGTCGCCTCCTGCGGCGGCTAGCACGATGCCAGTGCCGGCGTTGAAGCGGATGGTGTTGCCGCGCGCCGGGCTGTATCCGCCGATGCCGTTGTTGCCCGCGGAATTGGCAATGAAAATGCCGTGACCGGCATTGCCCAGCGCAGTTGCGCCATCGATTTGCGTGCCGATCTTGTTGGACTGGATCAGCACGTTGCCCGCATCCGCCGCATCGATCACGACGCCATGGCTGCCGTTGCCTGAAATCAGATTGCCCTGGCCGCCGGTGCTGCCGATGACATCGGTGCCGCTGGGCCCCAGGTCGCCGCTGACGCGCACGCCGGCCCCCGTGTTGCCGAGCCGAATCGTGCCGCTGATGTCGGTACCGATGTAGTTGCCGTACAGATAGCGATCGGCATTGAATCCGTAGTCCAGATCGACGCCGTCGCCGCCGTTGGCCGAGATGATGTTGCGTTTGGACGGGGTCGAACTGCCGATGATCAGATTGTTGGCGTAGAGTGCGTAGATGCCGTCGCCGGCGTTGGGCATGGGCCCCGTTCCGGCCGAATCGGTGCCGATCAGGTTGCCGATCACCGTCGTCGCATCGCCCTCGATGGTCACCCCGTTGCCGCCGCTGTTGGCGATCACGTTGTACATCAGCGTCGTGCCCGAGCCGTTGATGGTGACGCCTGCGCCGATATTGCCCAGCGCCGCACCGCTCGCCCCCAAGCCGATCCAGTTGCGGGCGATGACGGTGCTGGTGTTGTCGCCGCCAAAGAGGCGGATGCCGTTGGAGCCGGCAATGATGTTCCGGTAGCTGTCATCGTCGCCGCCAATCCGCGTGCCGGTGTTGTTGAAGACCAGATCCACGCCACCGATCCCGCCCGATGCGGTATTGCCATCCGCCAGCGTACCGATGACATTGCTCTGAATTCGGGTATTCGAGGAGTAGCTGAGATCAATGGCCCAGAACGAGGACGGACCGGCGATGACGTTGCCGGCACCGGGTTGGCCGATGGTGGTGTTCGTCGATTGCGCGATTAGGAGGTCGTAGCTGTTGTTGCCTAGGCGGACATCGCCCGCGAGGTTGGTGCCGATGCGGTTGCCCTGAATCAGGGTGCCGCTGGCGCCTGGATAAGGGATGTAGATGCCGGCCGCATTTGCGCTGATCAGGTTTCCGCCGCTGCCCCAGGCGCCGCCACCGACGACCGTATCGGGGGCAGCATCGATCTGGACGCCGAAGTTGTTTCCGCGAGCGAGGGTGCCAAACAGATCGGAGCCGATGATGGCTCTCTGGATCACGTTGCCGCTCGCCGCGGCTCCGGTGATCTTGACACCGGAGGCGACATTGGCACTGATGATGTTCCAGGTGCCGGCCACGTCGCCGCCAATCTTGTTTGTGGGCGAATCGATGATGTACACGCCGTTCCAGCCATTGCCGAGCGCGCTGACGCCATCGGCCGCGAGCCCGATGTAGTTGCGCTCGACCAGATTGCCGCTGGCGCCGCCGCCGATGCCGATGCCGTTGCGGGTGTTGCCCGAGATCACGTTGAGGTCCGCCGCCGTGGTGCCGCCGATGCGGTTGTTGTTGGCTGCCGTGATAACGATGCCGTTGAACCCGTTTGGCATCGCCGCCATGGCGCTCGGGTCGGTGCCGATGCGATTGCCTTTGATCACGTTGCCCGTGGCGTTGGCGCCGTCGATGCGGACGCCATCGATGCCGTTGCCGGCCACGAGGTTCCCCGGTCCGATCGTATTGTCGGGACTGCTGCCGATCCAGATGCCGCTGCCCGCGTTGCCTTGCATCACCGTGGTTCCGGTGCCGACCTCGCACAGGCTGACGGTGTTGCCACCGGCGCCGCTGATATCGAGACCGTGCAGGCTGAAGTTGTTGATCGCCAGCCCCTTCACGGTACTGCCTGCGCTGCTGAGCCTGAGTCCGGTCACGCCCGAGCCCGCGTTGCCCCCGGTCAGTTCGATGACCGGCGTGCCGGCATAACCGGGCTGCGTGGTGCCGTCCAGGTTGACGGTGCTGGTGACCGTCGGCAGGGCACTGCCGGGCGCGATGGCGTGCACGCCGCCGCCGGGAATGTTGAAGGCGATGGTGTCGGTGCCGGCATTGCCGTTGGCCTGGTTGATCGCCCAGCGCAGCGAGCCCGAGCCGCTGTCGTTGGTGTTGGTCACGGTGAAGGTCGAGGCACCGGCCAGCGCGGGCAGGGCGGCGAGCAGCAGGGCGGACAGATTGCGGCGTGCGGACATGGTTTTCCCCTGATCTGCCCATCCATACGCGCTGGCGGCGGAATATTTTCGCATGGCCGCCGTGGCCGCACTCCGCGCCGCGCGGCCTTACACCAGCGGGTTGCGGATACGCAGACCGGAAAACCGGCTGAAGTCGCGGTCGGCTGACCACAGTTCGCGCACGCCATGGCTGAGGCACAGCGCGGCGATGCGCGCGTCGTGCACCATCGGCCCCTGCACTCTGGCCCTGTCGATCAGGCCGCGCAGCAGCGACCAGTGGTGTTCGTTTTCGGCCAGCAGCACCAGTGAGGGCGAGGCCAGCCAGGCATCGATCTGGAATGCGGCCGGCGCCGCGAAACTCCGGTGTCAGGCCGTTGCCGCCGACGCTGGCATCTGCGAGTTGGAACGGTGGCTGCTCACGCGGCTCGGCCAGTACCGCGCGCAGGCCCTGTTCCGCCAGCGCCTTCAGTGTGATGCGATGCGCCTCGATGTAGCGCCGAGCCTGCTTGAACAGTGCATTCGGGATCTCGATGGTGGTTTTTCATATGGGCGCCCATGTCCGGAAGTGCGGGCGCCCTTACTAGTGTTGCCGGCGCCGATTTCCCTCTGGCCCGCCGACAGCGCAGAATCGGGCATCGGCGTGGGCCTGGGGGCGGATGTGGCGCAGGACGACGGCAAGGGTGCGGACCTGACCGGCTGGCTCGCGGCCTGGCACGGTGGCGATCGTGCCGCGGCCGAGCGATTGTTCTCGAAGGTCTACCGCGAATTGCGGCAGATGGCCGCGGGTCTGCTCTCGGGCGGGGCGCCGGCGCGCACGTTGCAGCCGACCGCGCTGGTCAACGAGGCGATGATCAAGCTGATCGGCGGCACGCCCGACTTCGAGAATCGCGCCCACTTCTTTGGCGCCGCCGCGCGCGCGATGCGACAGGTGCTGGTCGACCATGCGCGTCGCCACTACGCCGACAAGCGCGGCGGCGGCCAAACGCTGGAGGCGCTCGATGCCGCCGCCGGCGTCGCCATCGACGACAGCGCCGAACTGATCGCGCTCGACGATGCGCTGTCGCGTCTCGATGCGCTCGATCCGGAGGCAGCGCGCGTGGTCGAGCTGCGCTATTTCGCCGGGCTCTCGATCGAGGAAGCCGCCGTGGTGATGGGTCAGCACCCGTCCACCACCTATCGCGAATGGCAACACGCCAAGGCCTGGCTCAAGCGCGAGCTCTCGGCATGAGCGAAGCCGCCGCGCGCTACCGCCAGGCGAAGGCGATCTTCCTGCTGGCGCAGCAGCGCCCGCTGGAGGCGCGCGACGGGTTTCTGGCGGAGGCTTGCGGCAGTGACGCGGCCTTGCGCGCTGAGGTCGAGGCGCTGTTGGAAGAAGACCGCACGCGTGGCGCTGCGCTCGATCATCTCGACCATGCCAGCGCGCTTCCGAAGCTGCCGCCGGGGTACCGGATCGAGCGCGAACTGGGTCGCGGCGGCATGGGCGTGGTCTGGCTGGCCGAGCGCGACAGCGGAGACTTCAAGCAGCGTGTGGCGCTGAAGCTGCTCGGCTTCGACGCCTTGCGCGATCCCGACCGACACGCCCGCTTCCGCGCCGAGCGGCGCATCCTCGCGAGTCTGGAGCACCCAAACATTGCGCGCCTGATCGACGGCGGCAATCTCGCCGACGGCACACCGTTCCTGGCGATGGAATACGTCGAGGGCGAGCGGCTGGATGTCTGGGTCGAGCGTGCCGCGCCCAAGCTGCGCGAGCTGCTGCGCCTGTTCGTCGCGATCTGCCGCGCGGTGCAGGCCGCGCACCAGCGGTTGATCGTGCATCGCGACCTGAAGCCGGCGAACATCCTGGTCGATGGCTACGGTGCGCCCGCGCTGCTCGACTTCGGCATCGCCAAGCTGCTCGACGACAGCGTCGAGGCCGAAGTCGCGACCGGCACCGGCATGCAGCTGTTGACGCCGCGCTACGCCGCACCCGAGCAGGTGCGCGGCGAAGCGATCACCACCGCGACCGATGTCTATGCGCTGGGCGTGATCCAGTACGAACTGCTCACCGGCAGTTCGCCCTACGGCCGCGCGGCGGCGATGCCGGACCAGTTGCGCGCGATCTGCGACACCGAGCCGGCGCGCCCCAGTCAGGCCACACGCGCCACCGGCACCACCTCGGCTGCGCACCTGCGCGGCGACCTGGACGCGATCCTGCTCAAGTGTCTGCGCAAGGAGCCGGGCAAGCGCTACCGCGGCGCCGCCGAGCTCGCCGACGATCTCGAGAGCTTCCTCGACGGCCGCCCGGTATCGGCACGCGCCGGCAGCACCCGCTATGCGTTCGGCAAGTTCGTCGCCCGCCACCGCGTGCTGGTCGCGAGCACGGCGGTGGTGTTCGCGGTGCTGGTGGTAGCCATGCTGTTGCTCAGCCGGCAGCTGGCCGAGACCCGCCGCGAGCGCGATATCGCCGAACATGAGCGCGACCGCGCCACGCAGAGCTTCGCCCTGCTGCAGGAAGTGTTGGTCAGCGCCGATCCGTCAATCAGCAAGGGCGAGGAGCTGACCGCGCGCCAGATCCTCGAAGCGGGAGCGCGGCGCATCGAGGCGCAGGCCTGGGTCGCGCCGGAACTGCGCGCCGAACTGCTGGCGCGGATTGCCGACACCGAGACCACGCTCGGCATGCGCGAGACGGCGCGCGCCCACCTCGACCGCGCCGATGCGCTGACCGGCCCGGATGATGTCGCGATCCGCGGGCTGATCGCGGTACGCAGGCTGGTGTCGGCCAGCGTCGCGGGGGAGATGCAGGAGGTCGAGTCGCAGAGTGCCGTGCTGCTCGCGCAGATCGACGCAGGAGACAGCACGCTGTCGCTTGCAGACCGCGCCGACGTGCTGATCACGCGCGCCAACGCGCTGAACTTTCTCGGACGCGGCGGCGAGAGCCTGGTTCTGCTGCAGCGCGTGCTCGCGCTGCTGCCGCAAGGGCCGGAGCTGGCGCGCAAGCGTCTTTCGGCGCACAGCCAGCTCGGCCAGAACCTGCAGAACCTCGGGCGGCTGCAGGAGGCCGAGTCGCACCTGCGCGAGGCGCTGCGGGTGAGCCTGGCAAACGGTTTCGACCCGCTGCGCGTCTCGCGTGATCGCAACAACCTGGCCGGGGTGCTGGCGATGCAGGGGCGCTTCGCCGAGGCGATGGCCGAACACCGGCTTGGCATTGCGGACTTCATCGCGGTCGCCGGGCGCGAGCATCCGGAATACGGCGTGCGCCTGAACAATCTCGGCATGACCGAATACGGCGCAGGGGATATCGATCACTCGCTGCAGCACATGCGTGAATCGGTCGCGCTGAACCGCGAACGCTATGGACCGCAAAGCCACATCGTTGCCGTGGCCGAGGCCAACCTGGCCGGCGTACTCACCGCCGCCGGGCGCTTCGCGGAAGCGCAGTCGCTGATCGGTGCGGCGCATGCGAGCCTGCTCGCCAAGTACGGGTCGAACAGCCTGCTGGTGCTGCGTGCCGCGCGCGCGGCCGGGGTGCTGGCGATGGAACAGCAGGACTTCGCAGCCGCGCGGCGCTGGTTCGGGGCCTGCGAGCAGACCGCGCGCGCAGCGCAGCTCGAAGCCAATCCGGCGACGATGCGTTGCCAGGTCGGACTCGCGGAACTGGAACTCTACGGCGCCGACATCGATGCCGCGTCGACGCGCATGGAACGGGTCGCGGTACAGGCGGCGAAGCTCGACCCGCGCCACTACGAACGCGGCATGGCGACGCTGGTTGCGGCGCGACTCGCGTTCGCCGCGGGCGATCGCGAGTCGCTGGCGCAGCAACTCGGCGCGGTGTCGGACGAAGCGTTGGTCGAGCTCTGGCAGCTCGCCTGGCGCGACCTGTTGCGCGCCGCTGGCGAAACCCGTTGTGACGCGGCCGCGGCAAACGCCCGCGGCCTGCTGCTGGCGCGCTCCGGACGCCCGCATCCGCGCTTCGCGCCGCTGTGCGCGAAAGAGGACGGGGCATGAGCGAGCAGGCGGAGCGCTATCGCCAGGCCAAGGCGATCTTCCTGCTGGCGCAGGAACGGCCGCTGGCTGGGCGCGCGGCTTTCGTGGCCGAGGCCTGCGGCGACGATGCCGAACTGCAGCGCGAGGTCGAGACCTTGCTCGCCGACGACCAGACCCGCGGCGCCGCGCTCGACCATCTCGACCACGCGCCGGCGTTGCCGAAGCTGCCGCCCGGATATCGGATCGAACGCGAACTCGGTCGCGGCGGCATGGGCGTGGTCTGGCTGGCCGAGCGCGACAACGGCGACTTCAAGCAGCGCGTGGCGCTGAAGCTGTTGGGCCACGACGCCTTGCGCGATCCCGACCGGCGCGCGCGGTTCCGCGCCGAGCGACGCATTCTCGCCAGCCTCGAACATCCGCACATCGCGCGCCTGATCGACGGCGGCACGCTCGCGGATGGCACGCCGTTTCTGGCGATGGAGTTCGTCGATGGCGAGCGTCTCGATGTCTGGGCCGAACGCGCACGACCGGACCTGCGCGAGCTGCTGCGGCAATTCGTCGCGATCTGCCGCGCGGTGGCAGCGGCGCACCAGCGCCTGGTCGTGCACCGTGACCTCAAGCCGGCGAACATCCTGATCGACGCTTACGGCACGCCCAAGCTGCTCGACTTCGGCATCGCCAAGCTGCTCGACGACAGCGTCGAGGCCGAAGTCGCGACCGGCACCGGCATGCAGCTGTTGACGCCGCGCTACGCCGCACCCGAGCAGGTGCGCGGCGAAGCGATCACCACCGCGACCGATGTCTACGCGCTCGGCGCTGTGCTGTATGAACTGCTCACCGGCAGCACGCCGTTCGCGCGCGCCTCCTCGACTCCGGACCTGCTGCGCGCGATCTGCGACACCGAACCGCTGCGCCCGAGCGCGGCACTCGCCGGCACCACGCATGCCGGCGGCACCACGGCTTCGAACTTGCGCGGCGACCTCGACGCGGTGCTGCTCAAGTGCCTGCGCAAGGAACCCGGCAAGCGCTACCGCGGCGCCGCCGAACTCGCCGACGACCTCGAAGCCTTCCTCGACGGCCGCCCCGTATCCGCCAGCGCCGGCAGCACCCGCTACGCGCTCGGCAAGTTCGTTGCACGCCATCGCGTGCTGGTTGCAAGCGCCACTGTCGTGTTCGCAGTGCTGGTTGTGGCGCTAGCGCTGACCAATCGGCAGCTCGAGGAGACGCGCAGTCAGCGAGATCTCGCCGCGCAGGAGAGAGATCGGGCGGAAGCGGTGACCGAGTACCTGGTCGATGTATTCGAGCAGGCCACGCCTTTGCGGCATGGTGGCCGCGAGCCTACCGTTCGGGAGGCGCTGGAGTCGGGAGCCAAGCAGTTGGAGCAGGACCGACGGCTGCCGGAGGAGACACGCGGCGTCATCGAAACAGCCATGGCCTCGGTGCTGCAGGATCTCGGTGATTACGACACCGCGATCTCGATTGCGCAGCGAGCAGTAGCGCGTTTCGAGCTGCAAGCAGTGAGAGACCCCCGGCGCTACGCCGAAGCGCTGGCAAGACGCGGTTCGTTGCGACAGGAAAAGGGGCGCTACGCGGAAGCGGCGGCGGACTTCCGCCTGGCGATCATCGCTCTCGGGCGAGCGGACCCAACCGCCACCGCGTCCTTGCTCAACAACCTGGCGACCGTGGCGATGGACCGTGACCGGCCGGAAGAGGGTGATCGCTATCGAAAGCGGGCGATGAAACTGCTGCTTGTCCTTGCGGGCAGCGAGACCCTCGAACAGGCGGCGAAAGAGGTTCCGTCGGGAGAAGTCGCCGAATTGATGGCCGTAGTTGCGCACAATGAGTGCGGAGTCCTGGAGATGGGCGGGCACTATGCCGAAGCGCTGCGTGTGTGCGAAGCGACCGTGACGTTGAAGCGCCGGCTCTTTCCGGAGTCGCCAGCGAGATGGCAAGGCACGCTCTCGGTCATCGGCAATGTCCACTCCGGACGCGGCGACTACGCTGCGGCTGCGCGTGCTCATGGCGAGGCGCTGGAGATCTCGGAGCGCGTGTTCGGCCCGCGGCATCCGCAGGTGGCCATCGCGTCCTTGAACCTGGGGGTGGACCTGCGGCAACTGGGGGACATCGCTGGCGCCCGCGACGCCTACCAGAAGGCCGCGTCCATCTTCACTGGCAGCCAGGGGCCGGAACATCGATACACACTGATCGCACGCAACAATCTCGCCAATCTCGAAATTGACGCAGGCAACTTCGCCGAAGGACTCGCCGAGCACCGCGCGATCATGGAGATTCGCCGTCGCGTGCTTGGCGCTGACGCGCCTGAACTCGCGCAATCGCTGTCGAACATCGCGAATGCGCTGTCAGCGTTGGGGGACGAGAGCGGTGCAGTCGCGGCCAATCGCGAAGCGCTGCGGATTCTGCAGCGGGTTCGCAGCAGCGACCACCCCGATCTCGGGTATGCCCGCCTCGATCTGGCCCAGCGGCTGGTCAGTCGGGGGCAGTACGAAGAGGCGTTGGCATTGCTCGAGTCGGCGCACGCGTGCTTTGCAGGAACGGGTGATAACGCGCTTGCACGCGCGCAGATCGACTTTCTTCGAGCACAGGCCCGCATCGACCAGGCCGGGCAACGCGAAATTTCCATCGCTTTGGCGCGCAGTGCGCTGGCTGTGGCTCAAGCTCAGCCGGACAACGACCGAATCGATCCGGTCGAAGTCCAGGCATGGCTGGAGAAGCACGGAGCAGCGTTTGGGCCTTGAACGGCGAGGCAGGCGCGATGGTTACTGCTCGCAGCCGAAACCGACCATGCAGAGCAGCCACGTGAGCATGTCTCCGCCATTGAGTCCTGGCGTATCACCAAAGTTGCCGCCGGCACCGGCAACCGTGTCGCCGCCATTCAGTCCCGGCGTATCACCGAAATTGCCCGTGGCTTTGATGGTGGTGGGCATGTCAGCGCCATTGAGGCCCGGGGTGTCGCCGGCGCTGGCGGTGGAAGCAAAGGCGAGGAGAGCGGCGAAAGTCGTCGTGGCGAGGAACTGCTTCATGGGAGAACTCCGGAGGTGGCTGAAAAGGTGTAACGATCCGTTACAGCCAGGCATCGTAGGGGAGACTGTCGCGCCGGAGCAAGCGCGGGATCTGCAGGCCTTCTGCTTTGGCGAGAGCATTCCGAGTCCCGCGCGCGAGCTTGCCGCGCAATTCCGAACCGACTGCGGCCGCGGGCACCCTCAGCGCTCGTGCCCATCGCGCGATGTGACGGTTCGGCGGCGATGTGCCAGCATCGCGCCCCGTTTTCGATCGAGCGCCCGCCATGCGCATCAGCAAACACATCGCCGACACCGGATTTTGCTCGCGCCGCGAGGCGGACAAGTTGCTGGCCGAGCGGCGGGTGACGGTGAATGGCGTGCCGGCCGCGGTCGGCACGATGTACGCGGAGGGCGACGACGTGCGCGTCGATGGCCAGGGCCTGCGCGCGCGGGTGAAGAAGGCGGGGCGCACGCATGTCTACATCGCGTTGAACAAGCCGGTCGGCGTCACCTGCACCACCGACACATCGGTGAGCGGCAACATCATCGACTTCGTCGGCCACGAGAAGCGCATCTTTCCGATCGGCCGCCTCGACAAGGACTCCGAAGGCCTGATCCTGCTGACCAGCAACGGCGACATCGTCAACGAAATCCTGCGCCACGAAAACGGGCACGAGAAAGAATACCTGGTCGGCGTCAACAACGAAGTCACGCCGGAGTTCCTGCGTGGCATGGCCAAGGGCGTGCGCCTGCACGAGCAGACGACCAAGCCCTGCAAGACCGCGCGCATCGCCCGCTTCGGCTTCCGCATCGTGCTCACCCAGGGCCTGAACCGGCAGATCCGCCTGATGGCGGCGGCCTTCGGTTATCGCGTGGCCGAGCTGCGCCGCGTGCGCATCGACAACGTCAAGCTCGGCGCCCTCAAGATCGGCCAATGGCGCAACCTCACCGACGCCGAATTGCACGGGCTGATTCCGGGAAGGGCCGAGTGGTGACGGCGTGCTGCAGCGGTGTCACCGGCGGCGCTGAGGTTGGGTGCCGGAAAAAGTCGGGCTGAAGCCTGACCCACGTTCGGAGCCCTGTGGGTCAGGCTTCAGCCTCACTTCTTGCACAGCAACTACTTCGGCATCGGGCCGGCGGCCAGCTGCGGATCCAGTCGTGTCTCGAACCAGTTCATGCCCCAGTGCAGGTGCGGGCCGGTGGCGCGGCCGGTGGCGCCGACGGCGCCGAGCACCTGGCCCTGTTTGATGCGTTGTTCGGGCTTCACGTCGATGCGGCTCATGTGCACGAACACGCTCGATAGCCCGTACCCGTGGTCGAGGATGACGGTGCCGCCGGTCAGATACAGGTCGTTCGCGACGAAGCTGACGATGCCGCCCGCAGGTGCATGGATCGGCGTACCGGTGCCGACCGCGATGTCGACGCCGTAGTGCGGATTCTTCGGCGTGCCGTTGAGGATGCGCTGGCTGCCATAGACACCACTGATGCGGCCCGTGTTCGGCCAGAGGAAGCCGAAGCGCCAGTCCTGGCGCGGATCATCGCGTTCGCGCGCTGTCGCAACCATTGCCTGCTCACGGGCGATGCGCGCGGCCAGCTTCGCGTCGGGATTGACCGTGGACTCGGGCAGGCCATCCACGCGTTCGATCGCGAATTCGCGCGGCGTGACCGGAATCTCGAACGCCTGCGCGGCGCCATCGCGATAGCGTACGTTCACCGCCACGCGGCCGTTGATGTCGCGGCCAAGCCCGAACACGAAACTACCGTCTTCGCTCACGCGCAGACTGCGCCCGCCAAACTGCACCTCGGCGCCCGGCTCGGTGCGGCCGACCACCAGCGCGCCCGGCGTGGTCGAGGCGGGCAGCTCGGTGCGCAGTTCCAACGCGCTGGCGCCGGCTGCGAGCGCGGCCAGCACCAGGGCCGAGGGCGCGCGCATCATTGCGCGTCGAATTCCAGCCGCATCGCCAACGCCGGCTGATCGAACGCTCCGTTGTACCAGACGCGGCGGCCGTTGACGAAGGTCGAGTGGATCGACGATCGAAACGTATCTCCCTCGAACGGCGACCAACCGCAACGCGACAGCGTGTCCTCGCGACGCACGAGCTGCGAACGGTTCGGATCGACCAGCACCAGATCGGCGAAACCGCCCTCGCGCAGGAAGCCACGGTCGCGAATCCGGTAGCGCTTTGCGGCCGCATGGGCGAAGCGTTCGACCAGGGTGGCGACCGCGAGATCACCATCGAACGCGCGCTCCAGTGCGCATTGCAGCGCGTGCTGCACCAGCGGCAGCCCGGACGGCGAAGCGGTGTAGTGGCGCGACTTCTCCGGCAGCGTGTGCGGTGCATGGTCGGTGGCGAGCACATCGATGCGGCCCTCGACCAGCGCGCGCAGGATGGCCGCGCGATCCGATGCGTGCTTGATCGCCGGATTGCACTTGATCAGCGCGCCGCGGCGCAAGTAGTCGCGGCTGTCGAAGTGCAGGTAATGCACGCAGGTTTCCGCAGTGATGCGCTTGCTTTCGATTGGCCCGGGTTCGAACAGCGCCACTTCCTCAGCAGTCGAGAGGTGCAGCACGTGCAGGCGCGTGCCGTGCCGGCGTGCGAGCGCCAGCGCCAGCGTGGTCGACTTGAGGCAGGCTTCGCGCGAACGCAGCTCCGGATGCAGTTCGACCGGGATGTCGTCGCCGAAGCGCGCCTTCGCGGCCGCGACGTTGGCGTCGATCATCGGCGTGTCTTCGCAGTGCGTGATGATCGTGCACGGCGCCTCGCGGAAGATCGCGTCCAGCGTGTCGGGATTGTCGACCAGCATGTTGCCGGTAGATGCACCCATGAAGATCTTCAATCCCGGCACGCGCTTCGCGTCAATGCGGCGGATCTGGTCGAGATTGTCGTTGGTCGCACCGAGGTAGAAGCCGTAGTTCGCCGCCGAAACTTCCGCCGCACGCGCGTACTTCGCCTCCAGCGTCTCGATGTCGACCGCCGGGGGTTTGGTGTTCGGCATCTCCAGGTAGCTGGTGATGCCGCCTGCTACGGCTGCGCGCGATTCGCTGGCGATGTCGCCTTTGTGCGTCAGGCCGGGGTCGCGGAAGTGCACCTGCGAGTCGATCATGCCGGGCAGGAGCCACAGGCCGCTGGCATCGATCACGGTTTCGTCCGCGCGCGCCTGCAGGCCGCGTTCGATGCGTTCGATGCGACCCTCGGCGATGCGCAAGTCGGCATGGAAGCTGCGCCCCTCGTTGACCAGCAGGGCGTTCGTGATCAGCCAGCGTGGGTCGCTCATGGAGGGCTCGCGTTGTGGAGCGCAGATTCTAGCGGTCCGGGGCATCCGGCGGCGGGTCGGAGGAGGCGTTGCGTGCCCAGAAGCGTCGGGTGAACCTCTCCGGCACCGGGTCGAGTCCGCCTTCACACAACGGTTGGCAGCGCAGCAGGCGCGTGCTGGCCAGCAACGAGCCGCGCATCGCGCCATGGCGTTCGATCGCGGTGATCGCGTAGTGGGAGCAAGTCGGGTGAAATCGACAGCGTTGCCCGAGCAGCGGGCTGAGGAAACGCTTGTAGGTTTGCAGTGACTTGATCAGCAGGCGATCGATCATGCGAATATGCTAGCCGCTGCATCGCGGTTGTGACCGCCGGCTGCATCAGATATAAAGCGCCCCCTTTGAGGCGTCGGGCTTTCCGGCATCTCGATTGCAAGCAACTGGACGGAGGTTGTCCGATCATGGCAAAACCCGCAAAGAAGCCCGCCGCCAAGGCGAAAGCCGCGAAGTCCGCCGCCAAGGCGGCAAAGAAGCTGGCGGCGAAGAAGGCCGCGAGCAAGACCCCGGCAAAGAAGCCCGCTGCGAAGCCGGTGGCCAAGAGCAGCCTGGTCAGCAAGCTCAAGTCGTTGCTCGGCAAAGGCAAAAGCCCGACGAAGCCGACGAAGCCGACCAAGCCAGTGAAACCCGCGAAACCGGTCAAGTCGGCCAAACCCGCGAAGGCCGCGAAGCCGGCGCCCGCCAGGAAGCCGTCGAAAGCGGTCAAGCCAGCGGCCAAAAAGCCCGCGTCGAAGCCCGTCACCAAGCCTGTGCCGAAGCCCGCTGCGAAGCCCACGGCCAAGCCTTCGGTGAAACCGTTGGCGAAGCCGACGCTGGCTGCGCCCGTAGTGAAGCCGACCATGCCGCAGAAGGGCCCGGCCAAGGCCGCAGCCCAGATCGCAAGGCCGATCCCGCCGCCACTGGTCAAGCCGACGCCCGCGCCGGGCAAGCCTGCGAGCAATGTGCGCAAGGCGGTGGCAGTGGCACCGAAGGTCGACAAGAATTCCAGGAAACAGCAGAGCCCGATGCAGCCAGTACGTCAGTTGGAAAAGAAGAAGCCCGTACGCGTGAACCTCCCCGCCGGCTACAGGCCGAACGCGAAGGAGCGCTACATGAACGAGTTCCAGGTCGAGTATTTCCGTCAGAAGCTGCTCGGCTGGAAGAACGAACTGGTCGAAGAGTCGAAGCAGACCATCGACAATCTGCGCGACGAGGTGCGTGACGTCGGTGACGAAGCCGAGCGTGCCACGCGTGAGACCGAGAACTCGCTGGAACTGCGCACGCGCGATCGCTACCGCAAGCTGATTTCGAAGATCGACGAGGCGCTGCGCCGCATCGAGGACGGCGAATACGGTTTTTGCATCGATACCGCAGAGGATATCGGTTTGGACCGTCTTGAGGCACGTCCGACCGCGGAACGCACGGTGGATGCGCAGGAGCGCTGGGAGCACCGTCAGCGCCAGATCGGCGATTGATCGCACTCCTCGCGATGACACGAAGACCCCGCTGCGGCGGGGTCTTCCGTTTCAGGCCTTGGCGGCGGTGTCCTTGATCCTTGCGATCAGTGCGGCCAGACCGTTGGCTCGGGTGACCGACAAATGCTTGCCCAGGCCGATGGCCTCGATGAACAGAGGTTCGCAGGCGAGGATCTCGGCGGCGCTGCGTCCGGAATACACGCGCAAAGTGAGGGCAATCAGCCCGGACACGATCGAGGAATCGCTGATCGCGTGGAAGACGAGTTTGTCGGCGTTTCCTTCATGGACGACCCAGACCATCGACTGGCAGCCATGCAGGCGGTTCGCCTCGGTGCGCCATTCCTCGGGGAAGGGCGGCAACTTGCGGCCAAGGTCGATCAGGTACTGGTAGCGCTCGCTCCAGTCTCCGAAGAAACCGAACTCGTCGGCGATTCCCTGCTGGACCGGGTCGGTCAGCGCGACGTCGCTCATTTCGCGGCGACCTTCCAGCGCGGACCGGCCGGCGTGTCCTCGACTTCGATGCCCTTCTCCGCCAGTTCCTTGCGGATGGCATCGGCTTTGGCGAAATCACGCGCCTGCTTCGCCGCGTGGCGTTCCTGGACGCGGGCGTCGATGGCGGCGGTATCGAGCTTGCTTCCCGCAGTGCCGCGCGCGAACCATGCTGCCGGGTCTTGCTGCAGCAGTCCCAGCGCAAGGCCACCGGAAAGCAGCTCCGCCTTCAGTCGTGCGCGATCGGCATCGTTGTCTGCGCGACGCGCATCGGCAGCGATCTGTGACAGCGCGGCCAGGGCTTGCGGCGTGTTCAGATCATCGAGCAGGGCCGACTCGACGGCGTCCGGGACCGTGCCGGGTGCGGCTTCGATCGACACCAGATCGCGCAGGGTGCCGTACAGCCGGTCGAGACTGCGCACGCATTGCTCGATCAGGCCCTCGGTCCAGTCCAGCGGCTGGCGGTAGTGCGCCGACATCAGCGCCAGGCGCAGCGCCTCGGCCGGGTGGTGGGCCAGCACCTCGTCGATTCGGAAGACATTGCCGAGCGATTTCGACATCTTGCGCCCGTCCATGTTGAGCATGCCGTTGTGCAGCCACCAGCGCGCGAACGGTTTGCCGCCGTGGGCGCATACCGATTGCGCGACCTCGTTCTCGTGATGCGGAAACTGCAGGTCGATGCCGCCGCAATGAATGTCGATGGTCTCGCCGAACGCGGACTCGCACATCGCCGAGCACTCGATATGCCAGCCGGGGCGGCCGCGGCCCCAAGGTGAGTCCCAGCCGGGCAGTTCCGGCGTGGACGGCTTCCACAACACAAAGTCGCCGGCGCTGCGCTTGTACGGCGCCACTTCGACACGCGCGCCGGCCAGCATCTCGTCGGTCGAGCGCCGCGACAGTTGGCCGTACTTTGGATAGGTGTCGACCGCGAACAGCACATGGCCTTCGGCGGCATAGGCGTGCCCGGACTCGATCAGGCGCTCGCACATCGCGATGATCTGCGGGATGTGCGCGGTCGCGTGCGGCTCCAGATCGGGAAGGTCAACGCCGAGCGCGCCCATGTGTTCGCGATAGGCGGCGGTGAACTTGTCGGTGATTGCCGTGATTGGCACCTGTTGATCGATCGCCGCCTGGTTGATCTTGTCGTCGACATCGGTGATGTTGCGGGCATAGACCAGTTTCGGATAGTGGCGGCGCAGCAGCCGCGCGAGGATGCCGAACACTACTGGACCACGCGCATTGCCGATGTGCACATAGTTGTAAACGGTGGGTCCGCACACGTACATGGTCACGCGGTCGTGCTGCAGCGGCACAAAACGCTCGGGCTGGCGGGTCATGGAATTGAACAGGGTCAGGGGCATCGGCATGGGTCCTGGCGAGCTGCCTAGTCTATCCGCCATTAGCAGCCGTTCAGTCCGTACCTGCTGTAATTTCACTGACTTCCCAGGAACGCGCCGACCATGAATCGCAACCTGATCGCTCTTGTGCTCGCCCTCGCCAGTTCGCTGGTTGCGGCCCAGTCCGCGTCCTACGACGACCGTTACGGACGAGCGCCTGCGGCCGAAAGTGTCAGTTACGGGTATGCCGATGTGTTGCGCGTCGATCCGGTCTACGAGACCGTGATGACCAGCGAACCTCGCGAAGAATGCTATGAACGCGATGGTCGCTATCGCGGCCGTTCCGGCGGCGATCCGAGCGGTGGCACCGTGCTCGGCGCAATCATCGGCGGGGTCATCGGCAACCAGGTCGGCAAGGGCGACGGTCGCCGCGCAGCAACGGTTGCCGGTGCGGTCATCGGCGGCGCCATCGGCCACGATGTCGACAAGAACAACGGCTCCGCCGGCGGGCGTTACGAGCGCGGTGGCGAGGTCTGCCGTATGGTCGAGGTGCAGCGCGAGGAGCGGCGCGTGGTCGGTTACGACGTCGAATACCGCTACCGTGGCGAAGTGTTCATGTCGCGGCTCGACTACGACCCGGGCGAGCGCATGCGCGTGCGGGTGTCGATTGCGCCGGCGGACTGATTCCGCTGGCAAGCATCGAAGTTCGGGGCCGCCTTGCGCGGCCCTTTGCTTTTTCCAGCCATCGCATGTTTCAATGCGGCCATGCAGCAATTCAACGCCAACGCCATGTTCAACAGCTCGGCCTACCAGGCCTCGGGCATGACCTCGCGCGCGCGCCGTCGATCCGACTGATCCGGCCGGCATTCCGTTTTTTCCACGAAGCCCGGCCCTGTGCCGGGCTTTGTCGTTTTCGTCCAGGAGAATCCATGATCCGCCATTTCTTGAATACACAGGACCTGAGTCGCAACGAACTCGACGGCTTGCTCGACGAGGCCGCGTGCCTGAAGCAGTCGCCGCTCGGCAAGGACCTGGCCGGACGCACCATCGCGCTGCTGTTCTTCAATCCGTCCATGCGCACGCGCACCTCGTTCGAGATCGGCGCCTGGCAGCTGGGCGCACACGCCGTGGTGCTGGCGCCGGGCAAGGACGCCTGGGGCATCGAGTTCGAGCCGAACGTGGTGATGGATGGCGATGCCGAAGAACATGTCGCCGAGGTCGCGCAGGTGTTGTCGCGCTACTGCGACCTGATCGGCGTGCGGGCTTTCCCGAAATTCCGCGACTGGGCCCATGACCGCGAGGACCGCGTGTTGAAGGCTTTCGCCAAGCATTCGCGGGTGCCGGTGATCAACCTCGAGACGATCACCCATCCCTGCCAGGAACTGGCGCATGCGCTGACCCTGCGCGAGAAATTCGGCCGTGACCTGCGCGGCAAGAAGTACTTGCTGACCTGGACCTGGCACCCGAAGCCGCTGAACACCGCGGTCGCGAATTCGGCGCTGACGATCGCAACCCGACTCGGCATGGACGTGACCCTGCTCTGTCCGAACCCGGACTATATCCTCG
Organism: Lysobacterales bacterium; assembly: GCA_016703225.1. Lineage (NCBI taxonomy): Bacteria > Pseudomonadati > Pseudomonadota > Gammaproteobacteria > Lysobacterales > Lysobacterales bacterium. The sequence goes on along the minus strand of JADJCM010000003.1, from coordinate 925,634 downwards.
ACCCGCGCTACATCGATATCGCGAAGCAGAACGTCGGCGAAGCCGGCGGATCGTTCCGCATCACCCATGACATCGAGGACGGTTATCGCGGCGCCGACGTCGTTTATGCCAAGAGCTGGGGCGCGCTGCCTTATTTCGGTGCCTGGGAAGGCGAAGCGCCGATGCGCGCGATGCTCAAGCATTTCATCGTCGACGAAGAAAAGATGGCGCTGACCAACAACGGTCTGTTCTCGCATTGCCTGCCGCTGCGCCGGAACATCAAGGCCACCGACGGCGTGATGGATGCGCCGTACTGCGTCGCGGTCGACGAGGCCGAGAACCGCCTGCACGTGCAGAAGGCGGTGATGAAACAACTCATTCAATGGCAGTCGAATCAGCAAGAGACGGGAGCAAAGGCATGAGCGGGAAGGACGACAACAAGCGGGTGGTACTGGCGTTCTCGGGTGGTCTCGACACCAGCTTCTGCATTCCCTACTTGCAGGAGCGCGGCTGGGAGGTGCACACCGTGTTCGCCGATACCGGTGGTGTCGATGCCGAGGAGCGCGCCTACATCGAGCAACGCGCCGCCGATCTCGGGGCCAAGACGCACCAGACCGTCGATATCGCGCAGCCGATCTGGGACTCGTTCGTGGTGCCGTTGATCCAGGCCGGGCAGTGGTACCAGGGCCAATATCCGCTGTTGGTCTCGGATCGCTACCTGATCGTCGAGCATTCGCTGAAGCGTTGCGACGAACTCGGGACGCGGGCGTTCGCACACGGGTGCACCGGCATGGGCAATGACCAGGTGCGCTTCGACCTGACCGTGAAGGCGCTCGGCGACTACGAGATCCTGGCGCCGATCCGCGAGATCCAGCGCGAGGTGGGCGAGGTGCGCAAGTACGAACGCGAATACCTGGAAGCGCGCGGCTTCGGCGTGCGCGACAAGGTGAAGGCGTACACCATCAACGAGAACGTGCTCGGCGTGACCCTATCCGGCGGCGAGATCGACCGCTGGGAGGAACCCGGCGTCGGCGCGCGTGGCTGGTGCAAGCCGCGCGCACAGTGGCCTGTGCAGCCGCTGCGACGCCGGATTCGCTTCGAGCAGGGCGTCGCGGTCGCGGTCGATGGCGTCGCCATGAATGGTGCCGCGATCCTGGCGCAGTTGAACCGCGAGTTCGCCGATTACGGCGTCGGTCGCGGCCTGTACACCGGCGACACCACGATCGGGCTCAAGGGTCGCATCGTCTACGAGGCGCCGGCACTGACCGTGCTCGCTTGCGCGCACAATGCACTCGAGGAAGCCGTGCTGACCAAGGCGCAGAACCGCTTCAAGCCGATGATTGGGCAGAAGTGGGTGGAACTGGCCTACGAAGGCTTCTTCCATGATCCGCTCAAGCGCGATTGCGAGGCGTTCATCGCGTCCAGCCAGGCGCGCGTGAGCGGCGAGGTCACGGTCGAGACCCAAGGGGCCAAAGTCGATGCCATCAAGGTCGAGTCCGACTACCTGCTGACCAGCCGTGGCGCCACCTATGCGCAATCCGCGAACTGGGGTGTGGCCGAGGCCGAAGGTTTCATCCAGCTCTATGGCATGTCGTCCAGCCTGTGGGCCGAGAAGGGCAGGGCCAAGGGTGCGTGAGCAGATCCTGAGCCATCTCGAACGACTGGTCGCGTTCGACACACGCAATCCGCCGCGGCGGATCGACGAGGGCGGCATTTTTGCGTACTGCGCGTCGCAGCTGGCCGGATTCGACGTGCGCATCCGTGATCATGGTGCCGGCTCGGTCAGCCTGTTCGCGACGCGGGGCACGCCGCGCGTGCTGGTCAACGTGCACCTCGATACCGTGCCATCGAGCCCGGCCTGGACCGCCGCACCGCACGTGTTGCGCGTCGCCGGCGATCGCGCGATCGGGCTCGGCGCCTGCGACATCAAGGGCGCAGTCGCGGCCCTGCTGGCCGTCGTGCAGCAGGTGCCAGGCGACATCGCCTTGCTGTTCACCAGCGACGAGGAAGCCAATGATGCCCGCGGCGTCGCCGCGTTCCTCGCCGAGAAGCCGGCCTTCGACGCGGTGCTGGTCGCCGAGCCGACCATGTGCAAAGCCGTGCTTGCGCATCGCGGCATCAGCTCGGTGCTGCTGCATTTCAGCGGCCAGGCCGGACATGCCAGTGGTGCGAACGCGCTGCTCGATTCGGCGCTGCACCAGGCGGTGCGCTTCTCGAACGCGCTGCTCGATCGCGTCGAAGCCGACCGCTCCCTGCGCTTCGGTGGACTGACCGGCCTGCGCCTGAACATCGGTCGCATCGAGGGTGGCATCAAGGCCAACATGATCGCGCCGACGACCGAACTGCGCTTCGGGTTCCGCCCCTTGCCGTCGCAGGAGGTCGAACGCCTGCATGCGGACTTCCGTGCCCTGCTGCCGGTGGCGGAGCGTGCGGTGTACCAGGAGACGTTCCGCGGACCGTCGTTGCCGAGCGGCGACGTCGCCACTGCCGAGGAACGTCGATTGGTCGCGCGCGATCTCGCCGATGCGCTCGGCCTGCCGATCGGCAATGCCGTCGATTTCTGGACCGAGGCCTCGCTGTTCTCGCAGGCCGGCTACCACGCGATCGTATTCGGCCCGGGCGACATCGCTCAGGCGCACACGGCGGACGAATGGGTCGCGCTCGAACAACTCGAGCGCGCAGCAACGCATTATGCAAAGGTGATCCAACATGGACTCGGCTAAGGACGTGCGTCCCGTCATCCTGCGCCTGCTCTCGGGCATCGGCAGCGCGAAGGAGATCAACCAGTACCTGAAGCGCTTCTCGCAGCTCGATGCGGCGCGCTTCGCCGTGGTCAAGGTCGGTGGCGCGATCCTGCGCGACGAGATCGAGGATCTCGCGTCCGCGCTCGCCTTCCTGCAGCAGGTCGGGCTGACGCCGATCGTCGTGCACGGCGCCGGCCCGCAGTTGAACGATGAACTCGCCGCTGCCGGCATCGACACGCCGACCCGCGATGGCTTGCGCGTCACCTCGCCCGAGGCACTGGCGGTGGTGAGGCGCGTGTTCCATGCCGAGAACCTCAAGCTGGTGGAGGCCCTGCATGCGGTCGGCGCGCGCGCGAGTGCGATCGTCGGCGGCGTGTTCGAAACCGAGCTGCTGAACAAGCGCAAGTTCGGTCTGGTCGGCAAGGTCACCAACATCGACCTGACCCAGATCCAGGCCTCGCTGCGCGCGAGTTCGATCCCGATCATCGCCTCGCTCGGCGAAACCCCGGGCGGGCAGATCCTGAACATCAATGCCGACATGGCCGCGAACGAGCTGGTGGTGCGGTTGAAGCCGTACAAGATCGTGTTCCTGACCGGCACCGGCGGGATGCTCGATGGCGACGGCGAGCTGATCGATTCGATCAACCTGAGCACCGATCTCGATGCGCTGCGCGCCGCGCCCTGGCTGCATTCGGGCATGCGTCTGAAGATCGAGCAGATCGCCGACCTGCTCGATCGATTGCCGCTGTCGAGTTCGGTCTCGATCACGCGCCCGGCCGAACTCGCCAAGGAGCTGTTCACGCACCGCGGGTCCGGCACCCTGGTGCGCAAGGGCGAGAAAATCAGGGTCCACAGCAAGTGGTCGACGCTCGACAAGAAGCGCCTGCAGGCACTGATCGAATCCGGTTTCCGCCGCAAGCTGACGCCGGACTGGTTCGAGAAGACCCGGCTGCTGCGCTGTTACGTGTCCGAGAACTATCGTGCCGCGCTGGTGATCACGCTCGATGAGGGCATGCCCCACCTCGACAAGTTCGCGGTCGCCGACGACGCGCAAGGCGAGGGCCTCGGGAAGGCCGCCTGGCAGGTCATGCGCGCGGACACGCCGAAACTGTTCTGGCGCTCGCGCCCGGACAACACGGTGAACGAGTTCTACACCGAGGAGTGCGATGGTTGCCTGAAAGGCGAGAAGTGGACGGTCTTCTGGTACGGCCTCGAGTCCTTCGACGAGATCGAGCGCGCGGTCACGCATTGCCGCGTACGTCCGGCGACCTTGAAGGGATGAACATGCTCGGAGCCATCGATCCAACCTGGTGGGTGCAGCCGGTGGCGCTCGCGAGCCCGCAGGTCTCGCTGTCGCCGCTGTTGCCCGAACATGCCGAGGCGCTGGGGCGCGCGGCCAGCGATGGTGAGCTGTGGCGACTGTTCTACACCTCGGTGCCGACGCCGCAGACCACGGTCGATTACGTCGTGCAGGCAATGCAGCAACAAAGCGCTGGCTGGGCGGTGCCCTTCGTCGTGCGTGACCCCAGTGGCGAGATCGTCGGCAGCACGCGCTACTGCAATATCGACGTCACCAACAGGCGCCTGGAGATCGGCTGGACCTGGTATGCGCAGCGGGTGCAACGCACGGCATTGAACACGGCCGCCAAGTCCCTGCTGCTCGCGCACGCCTTCGAGGCGCTCGGCGCCGGTGCCGTCGAGCTGCGCACCAGTTACATGAACCATCGCTCGCGCGCCGCCATCGCCCGCCTTGGCGCCAAGCAGGACGGCATCCTGCGTAACCACATGAAACTTCCCGGTGGTGGATATCGCGATACTGTGGTGTTCTCGATCATCGAATCGGAGTGGCCGGCGGTGAAGCGCAATCTGCAATTCCTGCTGGAAACGGGAGCATGTCCATGAATGCGAAACGCATCGGCATCGTTGGTGCACGCGGCCATGTCGGCCAGGAGCTGCTGCGCCTGCTGGTCGCGCACGGCGAGCTGGAGGTCGACTTCGTCGCCTCGCGCGAATGGGCGGGGCAGGAGGTCATCGTCGACGACGACAAGCCGTTCGGCCTGCTGCGTTACGAGCACCTGAGCGCGGACGCGGTCAGCCGGCGCCAGGTCGATGCGATCGTGCTCGCGTTGCCGAACGGACGTGCGGCCGAGTTCGTGACCGCCATCGACGCGCGGGGCCACGATCCCGTGCTGCTCGACCTCAGCGCCGACTATCGCTTCGACGACGGCTGGTATTACGGACTACCCGAACTGACGCGGTTCAGCGCGCCGGGTCAGCGCCGGATCAGCAACCCGGGTTGTTACGCGACCGCGATGCAGCTGGCACTGGCGCCGATCGCCGATCTGTTGTCCATGCCGGCGCAGTGTTTCGGCGTGTCCGGCTACAGCGGTGCCGGCACCACGCCGAGTGACAAGAACGACCCGTTCAAGCTCAAGGACAACCTGATGCCCTACAGCCTGATCGGGCATCTGCACGAGCGCGAGGTGACCCGCCATCTCGCGCATCCGGTCGAGTTCCTGCCGCACGTGGCCGCGCATTTTCGTGGCATCACCATGACCGTGAATGCGCATCTGTCCGACCGCTGCGATGTCGAGACCTTGTACGAACGCTTCCGCGACCGCTATGACGACGAGCCGCTGATTTCGATCCGCGAGGAGGCGCCGTGGGTGTCGTCGATCGCGAACAGGCACGGCGTGCTGATCGGCGGCATCACCGTCAGCGAAGACCAGCGTCGCGCGGTCGTGGTCTGCGTGCTCGACAACCTGCTCAAGGGCGCGGCGACGCAGGCGATGCAAAACCTGAATCTCGCGCTCGGCTTCGACGAGCTCAAGGGCATCGAACTGTGACGGCGCCGATCTGGAACAAGGCAGGCGTGGAGATCGACGCGGAGTTGATGCGCTTCATGGCCGGCGACGACGTGCGTCTTGACCGTGAACTGCTGGTGCACGACATCGCCGCCAGTGCGGCGCACGCGCGCGGCCTGGCGCGCATCGGCATCGTGACCGCAACGGAGTGCGCGCAACTCGAGACCGAGCTCGCGGCGCTGTCGAGCGCATTTGAGAGCGGTGCCTTCGTGCTCGATGAGCGCTTCGAGGACGGCCATAGCGCCATCGAATGGTGGCTGACCGAACGGCTCGGCGATCTCGGTCGCAAGATCCACACCGGGCGCAGCCGCAACGACCAGGTGCTGGTCGCGTTGCGACTGTGGCTGAAGCAGCAGTTGCTCGACACGCAGCAAAGCTGTGTCGGCATCGCGGCATTGGCGCTGCAACGTGCCGACGCCGAGGGCGACTTGCCGATGCCGGGCTACACCCACCTGCAGCGCGCCATGGTTTCGTCGACCGGCATGTGGTGGGCGGCGCTGGCCGAGTCGTTCATCGACAACGCCGAACTCGCGCGGCAGACGCGATCCTGGATCGACGCCAATCCGCTTGGCACCGCCTCCGGTTATGGCGTGAACCTGCCGCTGGATCGAGCGGGCGTCAGCGCCGACCTCGGCTTCGCGCGCTTGCTGCTCAACCCGATCGCGGCGCAGTTGTCGCGTGGCAAGTTCGAATGGCAGGCACTGGCCGTGTTGGCGCAGGCCTTGAACGACGTGCGCCGCTTCGCCTGGGACCTGAGCCTCTACAGCAGCGCCGAGTTCGGCTTCATGGCGCTGCCGAATGCCTTCACCACCGGCTCCTCATTGATGCCGAACAAGCGCAATCCCGATGTCGTCGAGCTGCTGCGTGCGAGCCCGTCGGTGGTGTACGGCGCGATGTCCGAGCTGCAGTCGCTGACGTCGCTGCCGCTTGGCTATCACCGCGATCTGCAGGCGAGCAAGGGACCGCTGCTGCGCGCATTCGCGCATGGCCGAGCCGCGCTCGCAGTGGCGCAGCGCCTGTTCGTGGCCGTCGAATGGAGCCCCGACGCGCTGCGTGCCGCCATCGATCAGGGCATGTACGCGACCGATCGTGCGATCGAACTCGCGGTCGCCGGTCTGCCGTTTCGCGAGGCCTACCGGCTGGCTGCGGACACCGCGAGCGAGGACCGCGAACGCAGTCCCGAGACGAGTTTGGCTGAGCGCGTGTCGCCCGGCGCCGCCGCCGCGCTGCACCTGGATGTGCTGACCACGCGCCTGCAGTTGCTGCGCTGAGGCCACAAACGACGACGCCACCCGAAGGTGGCGTCATGGTCTGGATTGGTCGGGGTGACAGGATTCGAACTTGCGACTTCTACCTCCCGAAGGTAGCGCTCTACCAGGCTGAGCTACACCCCGAACACGTGAGGGCGCGCATCTTAGCGAGGGCTTCCGGGTTCGGCAACACCTGCAGGATCGGCCGTTTCATTCTGCTAGCCTTTGCGGCCTTTCGGACCACCTTCTGCCGCGCCCATGAGCCTGACCAAGCCCCGCACCATGCCCGGTGTGCTCGAACTGTTGCCGCTGGAACAGATCGCGTTCCAGGGCGTGCTCGACAGCATCCGCCGCAACTTCGAACGCTTCGGCTTCCTGCCGGTCGAGACGCCGGCGATCGAGCTCAGTGACGTGCTGCTCACCAAGACCGGAGGGGAGACTGAGCGTCAGGTCTATTTCGTGCAGTCGACCGGTAGTCTGAAACAGGGCGACGAGCCGGAACTGGCACTGCGCTTCGACCTGACCGTGCCGCTGGCGCGCTACGTCGCCGAACACGAGCACCAGCTGCAGTTCCCGTTCCGTCGCTACCAGATGCAGCGCGTCTATCGCGGCGAGTCGGCGCAGCGTGGGCGTTTCCGCGAGTTCTACCAGTGCGACATCGACGTGATCGGCAAGGACGCGCTGTCGGTGCGTTTCGATGCCGAGCTGCCGGCGGTGATCCACGGCATCTTCTCGGAACTCGCGATCGGGCCGTTCACGATCCAGATGAACAACCGCAAGCTGATGCGCGGCTTCTTCGAGCGTGTCGGTGTGACCGATCCGGAACAACAGGGCCTGGTCTTGCGCGAAGTCGACAAGATCGACAAGCGCGGCGAGGCCTATGTGCGCGATGCCTTGATCGGCGAGCACTTCAAGCTTGGCGCCGACACGGTTGCGCAGATCCTCGCTTTCATCTCGCAGCGTTCGAGCGGCCACGACGATGCGATTGCCAAGCTCGATGCGCTCGGCAGCGGCAACGCCATGCTCGAGGCCGGAATCGCCGAACTCCGGGAAGTGCTGGCTTTCGTTCGTGCACTCGGCGTGCCGGAAGCGAATTACGCGATCAACTTTTCAATTGCGCGCGGCCTCGACTACTACACCGGCACCGTCTACGAAACCACGCTGAACGACCATCCACAGATCGGCTCGATCTGCTCGGGCGGCCGCTACGAGAACCTGGCTTCGCACTACACCAAGTCGAAGCTCCCTGGTGTCGGCATCTCGATCGGATTGACGCGACTGTTCTGGCAGTTGCGCGAGGCCGGACTGATCGGTGTTGCGAACAGCAGCGTGCAGGCGATGGTCGCGTTGATGAACGAGGCCGACCTGCCGAAGTACATCGAGCTGGCCACGCAGTTGCGCGCGGCCGGCATCAATACCGAAGTGCAGTTGGAGCCAAAGAAGCTCGGCAAGCAGTTCCAGTACGCATCCAAGGCCGGCATTCGCTTCGTGCTGGTGCTGGGCGAAGACGAGATGGCCAAGGGGACGGTGTCGGTGAAGGACATGCCGCGCGAATTGCAATACGAGGTGCCGCGCGCCGAGCTGGCGAAGACGCTGCGTGTGGAAATCGAACAGTTGGCGGCGATGCCGAAGGGGCTGGCCTCGTGAGCACGAGCGTGATCCGACTCGATGGGCATTCGCTGACGCGCGCCGATGTCGCTGCGCTCGCCGCCGGCGCTAGCGTTTCGCTGGCGCCGGAGGCGCTGCGCCGCGTTGCGCGCGCCGCCGACTTCCTGGCCGAAAAGGTGACGGCCGAGGAACCGATCTACGGCGTCAACACCGGATTCGGCAGCAATGCCGACAAGCTGCTCGGTGCGCGCCGTGCGCGCGACGATCTGCCCGGCGGCAATCCCGAGGCGCATGAGCGCAGCCTGATGGAAGAGCTGCAGCACAATCTGGTGATCACGCACGCGGTCTGTGTCGGCGAGCCGTTTTCCGAGTCGATCGTGCGCGCGATGCTCGGCATCCGCATCAACACCTTGCTGCGTGGACATTCCGGCATCCGCGTGTCGACGCTGGAATCGCTGGCGGCGATGTTGAATCGCGGCGTGATCCCGGTGATCCCGGCCAAGGGTTCGGTCGGTGCGTCGGGTGATCTGGCGCCGCTGTCGCATCTTGCGATCGTGCTGCTTGGCGGCGGCGAGGCCTTCCACCAGGGCGATCGCATTGCCGGTGCGGAAGCGCTGAAGCGTGCCGGCCTGGAGCCGGTGCGGCTGTCGTTCAAGGAAGGTCTGGCGCTGAACAACGGCACCACGCAGATGCTGGCGCTGGGCGCGCTGGCGCTGAATCGCATCGAGCAAATGATCCGCACCGCCGATCTCGCTGCCGCGATGACGCTCGAAGCCTTCGCCGGCCGCTCCGGCGCGTTCCGACCCGAAGTGCATGCGCGGCGTCCGCATCCGGGCCAGGTCGCGACAGCGGACTCGCTGCGCGACCTGCTAGCCGGCTCCACCCTGATCGACATTCCCTACCACCTGGTGCCGCGCTTCCGCACCTGGCTGGCCGATGCCTGGCAGGAGCCCGAGGACCAGGCCCAACGCTTCGATTTGAGCTGGGACTGGGTGCCGTCGAGCCAGCGCCACGGTCGCGAGAAGTTCTACACGCGTTTCTTGCCGTTCAAGGGCGGCAAGAAGCACCAGCCGCAGGACGCGTATTGCCTGCGCTGCATTCCGCAGGTGCATGGCGCGGTGCGCGATGCCTGGGCGCAGGCGGCGCGGGTGATTGACGTCGAACTGAATTCGGTCACCGACAATCCGCTGGTATTCCCGGAGCAGCCCGACGCCCGCGAGATCGAGGACCAGGTGATCTCGGCCGGTCATTTCCACGGCATGCCGCTGGCGCTGGTGCTGAGTTATCTGAAGGTGGCGATTCCAGTGCTCGCGAGCATTTCCGAGCGGCGCACGAACAAGCTCCTCGATCCGGCCAACAATGACGGCTTGCCGGCATTCCTGATCGGCAACGAGGATGCGACCGACTCCGGCTTCATGATCGTGCAGTACACCGCGGCCGCACTGGTCAACGATCTGGCGACGCGTGCGCATCCGGCATCGGTCTATTCGATCCCGACCAGTGCCAATGCCGAGGACCACGTGTCGATGGGTGCCAACGAAGCGCGCCACGTGCTCGACATGTGCGACGACCTGGAGCGCGTGATCGCGCTCGAGCTCTACACCGCGGCGCAGGCGCTGGAGTACCGCCAGGACATGCTCAACGCCGCGCGCCGGCTCGCCGCCCGCGGTGATCTGGCCATGCTCCGGCGCAAGATCAGCAATGCCCCGCGCGAGGACTCGCCTGAAGCCGCCGCGTTCGATCGCGATTGCGCCGACTTGCTCAAAGCCTTGGCGACGGCGGACTCCTTCCACCCTTCGCCGCGCGTGGCTCAGGCGTTTGCCGCGATTCGCGAGCGCATTCCGTTCATGACTCGCGACCGCGCCATGGACGGCGACATCCGCGCGATTTGCGATTGGGTGCGCGACGCGAACCCCGGCTCGGCCTGATCAGTCGGCGCAGACCAGGCGATTGCGGCCGTCGCGCTTGGCCTTGTACAGCGCCGCGTCGGCGGCGCGGATGAGCTTGTCCGGGCCGGAGTGGATGTCCTGGCCGTCGAGCGCGGCCAGGCCAATGCTGATGGTGAGCGTGATCGGCTCACCGTGGCCATCGATGCGCAATGCCGCGATCTCCTTGCGCAGAATCTCGGCACGACGCGCGGCATCCTCGCGCGCGGCGCCCGGCAGCAGCACCACGAACTCCTCGCCGCCATAGCGCGCGACGAAATCATCGCCCTCGCGCACATGCCGGCGCAACACCTCGGCAACCGCGCGCAGGCAGTCGTCCCCGGCAAGATGACCATGACTGTCGTTGATGCGCTTGAAATGGTCGATATCGAGCATCAGCAACGCGATCGGTGCGCTGCGTTCGCGCGCCTGCGCCACCGCGTGCGCCAGCGTCTCATCCAGATAGCGGCGATTGTGTACACCGGTCAGTCCATCGCGCAGGCTGAACTCGTGCAGGCGGCGGTTGGCGGTGCGCAGCTCGCCCATGGCGCGATTGAGTTCGCCGGTGCGCTCGGCGACGCGCAGTTCCAGACGCTCGGTCGCTTCCAGTTGCAGCTGCAGATTCTGCTCGCGCAGCAGCTTGAAGCGGTAGGCGAGGCCGAGCGAGAGCAGAATCATCTCGATGGCGGCGCCGAACTGGATGCCGTATTCAGTGAAGAAGTTCTTCGGCAGCAATCCGAACGAGACGCTGGCGTAGACGACGATGCCGACCAGCATGAAACTCCACGCAAACAGGAAGTAGAACGCCGGGCGATAGCCGGCCAAGCGCGCGCGGATGCCGGCGTACACGACCATCACCGCCAGCAGGAACACCGAGGCGGTTTCCAGCAGGATGGCATGGCGATAGCCGATGAACGGGGACGACACCGTGAGGGCCGCAAGCACCCAGGCGCCGGTGCGGAACACCCGCGCCAGTCGCGGCTGGCGGCTCTGCATCTCCAGAAAGCTGTTGGTGAACAGCAGCATGCACAGCAGCGAACTGCCGATGGCGAGCAGCAGCACCGCGTCGTCCCAGACTGGCCAGTTCGGCCACAGCAACTGGTAGCTGATGCCATTCAGGCACGCTTGGCCGAGTCCGAAGGTAGCGACGTAGCCGATGTAATAGGTGTAGCTACGATCGCGCACCGACAGGAACAGCAGCAGGTTGTACAGCAGCAGGCCGATCAGGATGCCGTAGAAGACGCCGAGCCCGATCTGGGTGCGCTGATGCTTCTCCAGGAAAGCGTGGTCGGAATAAATCGCCACCGGCACCTGCACCGAACTCTCGGTCTGGACGCGGAGCAGGGTGTGCACGGCCTGCCCACGCGGCACCTTCAAGGCGAAATTGAAGTGGCGATGGTCGACACTGCGCGCGCTGTAGGGTTCGCGGTCGCCGGACCGGAAGCGTTGCTCGCCGCCGAGATCGTCGCGCACGCGCAAGTCCAGATGGTCGAGCAGGGCGTATTCGATGACGTACAGCCAGCTCGTGTCGGCGTGGTCGAGGTTGCGCAGGTCAAGCGCAAACCAGTACACGCCGTCGGCGAAGCCAAAGGTCGGCGGCCAGACCTCGATGCTGCGGAACTGCCCATCGCGCAGCGCGGCGTCGGCGTCCTGTTCCGTGGAGTCGGGGTTGGCATCGACCCAGTAGCGCAGCTGCTCGGCGGGCTGGTAGCGCGACTGGCCTTGTTGCAGCGTCAACGCATTCGCATCGACTGCCGCCGGCCACGCCAGCAGCGCAGCAGTGATCGCCAGGAGCAGCAACGCCAGCGCGCGAACCATGCGCTTTCCTCCGTCATTCGCCAGAGCATAACCACAGCGCCCCGGCACGATGCGCGACCAACTGCAACCACTTGCAACAGGAGGCGCTGCGGCTACCCGACGCGTGGCCCCGCTTGCCCGAACGCGTGCGCTGATGTAACAATGCGCTATCGCAATAGTGAGGCAGCCCAATGAAGCGCAAGTCGATCGAGGCCGAAGCACCGCCCGAAGTCGCCGAAGCATCGCTGTACGCGGCTTTGCTGACCTTGCGCAGCGAGGCCGAGTTGCATGCGTTCTTCCATGACCTGTGCACGCCGGCCGAGCTCGAAGCGCTGCGCGACCGCTGGCGCGTAGTGCCGTTGCTGGCGCGCGAGCTGCCGTACCGCGAGATCCACGATCGCACCGCGGTCAGCGTCACCACCATCGGTCGTGTCGCGCGCTGCCTGCAGATGGGCGAGGGCGGCTACCGCATCGCCGCCGAGCGCTTGGGCTGGATCGCAGCCCCGGTCAAACCTTCGAAGAAACGGAATCCCCGATGAAAACCCGTGACCGACTGCGCATCGCCGTGCAGAAATCCGGAAGGCTCTCCGAGCCTTCGCAGAACCTGCTGGCACAGTGCGGCCTCAGCTTTCGCCAGAGCCGGGACAAGCTGTTCTGCTACGGCGACAACGCCCCGGTCGACCTGCTGCTGGTGCGCGACGACGACATCCCCGGCCTGATCGACGAGGGCGTTTGCGACCTCGGCTTCCTCGGGCGCAACGTGTTGGAGGAGGCGCGCCTGGAACAGATCGCGGCCAAGGGTGCAAGTGGGCTGGAGGAAATCCGCGCGCTCGGTTTTGGCGGCTGCCGCTTGTCGATTGCGGTGCCGCAGGAGGAGAACTACGCCGACGCCGCGCAGCTCGCCGGCCGGCGCATTGCGACCAGCTATCCGCGCTTGCTCGCGAATTTCCTGTCCGGGCGCGGTGTCGCGGCCGGCGTGGTCACGCTGTCTGGCTCGGTCGAGATCGCGCCGCGGCTCGGCACCGCCGATCTGATCTGCGACCTGGTCTCCTCGGGCGCGACCCTGGTCGCGAATCAGCTCAAGGAGGCCGAGGTGATCCTGCGCAGCGAGGCGGTACTGGCCTGCGCGACCATGGCCTTCGGCGACGAACGCGATGACATCCTGGCGATGCTGATGCGCCGTCTCGACGGCGTGCTCGCGGTGCGCGAGACGCGCATGCTGATGCTGCGCACCAGCCGCGTGGCATGGCCGACGGTGCGCGATGCGCTGCCGCCAGGTTCGCTCCCGACGCTGACCGGGATCGAGGGCGAGGCCGCCGACATCGCGGTGCAGGCGATTGTGCCGCGCCCAGTCGGTTGGCCCGAGCTCGAAGCGATGAGCCGCGCCGGCGCGCGCGGCCTGATGGTGCTGCCGGTCGAGAGGATGCTGGCATGAGGCGGGTCGACTGGAGCGCACTCTCTGCAGCCGAGCGCGCGACGCTGTTGCAGCGGCCCGCAAGCCTGCGCAGCGAAGAATTGCGGCGCACGGTGGGGCGCATCCTGGAGCAGGTGCGCGCCGATGGCGACGTGACGCTGCGCGCATTGACGCGCAAGTTCGATGGCGTCGAGATCGGCGAGTTGCTTGTGGATGATGCCGAGTACGCGGCTGCCGCCGGCGCCATCAGCGACGCGGCGCGCGCCGCCATCGACGAAGCCTATGTCCGCATCGGCAGCTTCCACGAAGCGCAGCAGCCGCTGCCGTTGCGCGTGGAGACCGCGCCCGGCGTGGTCTGCGAGCGCATCGCGCGGCCGATCGCTTCGGTTGGACTGTACGTGCCGGCCGGTAGCGCGCCGCTGCCGTCGTCGGCACTGATGCTCGGCGTGCCGGCGCAACTCGCCGGCTGCGAACGCATCGTGCTGTGCTCGCCGCCGATGCGCGACGGTCGCATCGAGCCGCACGTGCTCTACGCTGCGCAGCGCTGCGGCATTCGCGAGGTGTTCAAGCTCGGCGGCGCGCAGGCGATCGCGGCGATGGCCTGGGGCACCGAGTCGGTCCCACGCTGCGACAAGCTGTTTGGGCCCGGCAATGCCTACGTCACCGAAGCCAAGCTGCAGCTTGCCGGCGCGGGCATCGCCATCGATATGCCGGCGGGACCTTCGGAAGTGATGGTGATTGCTGACTCCGGCGCCGATGCGGCCTTCATCGCCTCCGACCTGCTGTCGCAGGCCGAGCACGGTTCGGACTCACAGGTGTTGCTGGTGGCGACCGATGGCGCGCTGATCGATGCCGTGCTGCGCGAGATCGAGACGCAGATCGCGAAGCTGCCGCGCGCCGACATCGCACGCGCCGCGCTCGCGCACGCCCTGCTGATCGCGGTGCCGGAGCTGGCGACCGCGGCTGATGTCGCCAATGCCTACGCGCCCGAGCACCTGATCGTGCAGACGCGCGATCCGGGCGCGCTGTTGCCGCGGCTGCGCGCAGCCGGCTCGATCTTTCTCGGCGCCTATGCTGCGGAGTCGCTCGGCGACTACTGCTCCGGCACCAACCACGTGCTGCCGACCAGCGGCGCGGCGCGCGCCTTCAGCGGCGTGTCGCTGGCGAGCTTTCTCAACTTCATCACCGTGCAGGAGGTCTCGGTCGCCGGCTTGCGCGCGATCGGACCCTGCGCGATCACGCTGGCCGGTATCGAAGGCCTGGACGCGCACGCCAACGCCGTGCGCCTGCGCCTGGAGCGTGCGCCATGAGCGTGCTCGATCTGGCGCGGCCCGAGTTGCGTGCGATGGCGCCGTATTCCTCGGCGCGCATGGAAGCGGTTGGCGGCGACATCTGGCTCAATGCCAACGAATCGCCATGGAATCCGTTGGCGAGCGGGCGCATCAATCGCTATCCCGATCCGCAACCGCCGCCGTTGCTGGCCGCGCTCGCGGACCTCTACGCGGTGCGCCCGGAACAGCTGCTGGTCGGCCGCGGCAGCGATGAGCCGATCGACCTGCTGACGCGCGCTTTCTGCCGCGCCGGCGTCGATTCGGTGCTGGTCTGCCCGCCGACCTTCGGCATGTACGCGGTCGCCGCCAACGTGCAGGGCGCGCGCGTGCTGCAGGTGCCGCTGCGCGCGGAGGATGACTTCCGCTTCGATGCCGACGCCGTGCTCGCTGCGCTCGGCACCGACACGCGCATCGTCTTCGCCTGCACGCCGAACAATCCGACCGGCAACGCCACCGCGCCGGAACTTCTGCTCGATCTCGCCGAGCGATTGCGTGAGCGCGCGTTGTTGGTGGTGGACGAGGCCTACATCGAGTTCTCGGACCGCCCGTCGTTGGCGACGCGCGCGGGCAGCCCGGAGAATCTGGTGGTGCTGCGTACCTTGTCCAAGGCGCACGGCCTGGCCGGCGTGCGCATCGGCACTGCGATCGCCGCCCCCGCCGTGATCGATCTGCTCAGGCGCATCATGGCGCCGTATCCGCTGCCCGAGCCCTGCATCGACGCCGCGTTGCGCGCCCTGGCTGTGGACGCACGCCAACGCACCGGCGAGCGCATCGCCAGCATTCGCAGCGAACGCGAACGCATGCGCGCGGCACTGGCGCGCTGCACCGGCGTGCGTGCGGTGCTGCCGTCCGAGGCGAACTTTCTGGCCGTGCGCTTTGACGACCCGGTGCAGCGCTACGCGCAGTTGGCAGGCGCCGGCGTGATCGTGCGGCAACTGATGAAGTACCCGGGCTTGGCCGACGCGCTGCGCATCAGCATCGGCAGTGTCGATGAGAACAACGCCGTGCTGCGTGCGCTCGGCGCCAGCGAGGAGGCCGCATGAACCGCCGCAGGATTCTGTTTCTCGATCGCGACGGCACGCTGATCGAGGAGCCTGCCGACTTCCAGATCGATTCGCTGGCCAAGTTCCGGCTGGTGCAGGGCGTGATCCCGGCACTGCTGAAACTCAAGGCCGCAGGCTACGAGTTCGTGATGGTCAGCAATCAGGATGGGCTCGGCAGCGACAGCTTCCCGCTCGCCGATTTCGAGCCGCCGCAGCGCTTGCTGCTTCAGATCCTCGAATCGCAGGGCATCGGCTTCAGCGCGATCCACATCGACCCGCACTTCGAGCAGCAGAACGCACCCACGCGCAAGCCCGGCATCGGCATGCTGCTCGACTACCTGCGCTCCGGCGATCTCGACTTCGAACGTAGCGCCGTGATCGGCGACCGCGAGACCGATCTGCAACTGGCGCGCAATCTCGGCGTGCGCGGCTTCCGGCTCGGTCCCGACCACGACGACTGGGCAACGATCGCGCACCGCATCGCCGATGCGCCGCGTGTGGCCGCGGTCGAGCGCGTGACCAGCGAGACGCGCATCCGCGTCAGCGTCGATCTCGATCGCGAAGCACGCGCCGAGGTCGCGACCGGGATCGGCTTCTTCGACCACATGCTGGAGCAGATCGGTCGCCACGGCGGCTTCGCGCTGACGCTGACCTGCGCCGGCGACACCCACATCGACGAGCACCACAGCATCGAGGACTCGGCGCTCGCGCTCGGCGAGGCGCTGCGCAAGGCGCTCGGCGACAAGCGCGGTATCGGTCGCTACGGCTTCACCCTGCCGATGGACGAGACGCTGGCCAGCGCCGCGCTCGATCTGTCCGGGCGCGCCTGCCTGGTGTTCGAGGGCGTGTTCCCGCGCAGCGAAGTGGGCGGCATGGCCACCGAAATGGTGCCGCACTTCTTCCGCTCCTTGTGCGATGCGCTCGGCGCCAACCTGCACCTGTCGGTGCGCGGCGAGAACACGCACCACATGGTCGAGGCCTGCTTCAAGGTGTTTGCGCGCGCCCTGCGCCAGGCGATCCGCCGCGAAGGCGACGCCATCCCGAGCACCAAGGGCACGCTGTGAGGACGGACGTGGTCATGCTCGACTCCGGCGGCAGCAATCTGGCTTCGGTGCAGTTCGCGTTCGAGCGTCTCGGCGTGGCCGCAGCGTTGTCGCGCGATCCCGAGCGCATCCGTGGCGCCAGCCATGTCGTGTTGCCCGGGGTTGGCGCCGCCGGGCCGGGCATGGCGCGCTTGCGCGAGACCGGATTGGACCGATTGATCCCGACGCTGACCCAGCCGGTGCTCGGCGTCTGCCTTGGCATGCAGCTGCTGTTCGACTCCAGCGCCGAGGGCGACACGGCTTGTCTTGGCATCCTTGCGGGGCGGCTCGAACGCTTCGATGCGGCGCGTTGCGGCCGCGTGCCGCACATGGGCTGGAACCGCATTGATGCTGTGCGTGACTCGCCGCTGCTCGCGGGTCTCGGCGCCGATGCCTTCGCCTATTTCGTGCACAGCTACGCCGCGCCGCTGACTTCCGCGACGGTGGCGACCTGCGACTACGGCGGGCCGTTCGCCGCGGTGGTGTCTGAACGCAATTTCCACGGCGCGCAATTCCATCCCGAGCGTTCGGCGGCGGTCGGCGCGCGATTGTTGGCCAACTTTCTGGAGCTCGAATGATCCCGATTCCCGCGATCGACCTGCGCGGCGGGCGCGTGGTGCGCCTTGCGCAAGGCGACTACAACCAGCAGCGCGACTACGACTTCGACGCCGTGACACTGGCGCAACGCTATGCCGCCGAAGGCGCGCAGCGCCTGCACGTGGTCGATCTGGATGCCGCGCGCGATGGTGGCAGCCGCAACCGGCTCGCGATCTGCGAGATCGCGACTGCGCTCAGCGTGCCGGTGCAGGCCGGCGGCGGCGTGCGCGATGAGGCCGACCTCTATGCCCTGTTCCGCGGCGGCGTTGCCGCCGCCGTGGTCGGCAGCGTGGCGGTGCGCGATCCGCAGCGGGTGATCGAGTGGGCGCGCAGTTTCGGGCGCGATCGCATCGTCATCGCACTCGACACGCGTCTGGTCGATGGCGTGTGGACGCTGCCGCTGCACGGCTGGACCGAGGCCAGCGGCACCACGCTGCCGGAACGCCTGTCGCGCTATCTCGACGCCGGGCTCGACCAGTTCCTGGTCACCGACATTGCCCGCGACGGCATGATGGGCGGGCCGAGCTTGGCGCTGTATCGCGAACTGCGCCACAGCCATCCCGATGCGCGCATCCAGGCCTCGGGCGGGATCGACAGCGTCGCTGCGCTGGCCGCGCTGCGCGCGCTCGGTGTGGCCGGTGCGATCATCGGCCGCGCCCTGCTCGAAGGCCGCTTCGGCGTGGCCGAGGCCAACGCATGCTGACGCGGCGGATCATTCCCTGTCTCGACGTGCGCGATGGCCAGGTGGTCAAGGGCGTGCGCTTCCGCGACCACGTGGTCATGGGCGGGATCGAAGAACTGGCGCTGCGCTATCGCGACGAAGGCGCCGACGAGCTGGTGTTCTACGACATCACCGCGAGCCCGCAGGGGCGTTCGGCCGATGCCGCGTGGGTGCGCCGGGTCGCGCGCCATCTCGACATTCCGTTCTGCGTCGCCGGCGGAATCCGCTCGGTGGCCGATGCCGAGCGCATCCTGCATGCCGGCGCCGACAAGGTCTCGGTCAACTCGCCGGCGCTGGAGCGGCCACAGCTGGTCGACGACCTGGCCGCCGCGTTCGGCGTGCAGTGCGTAGTCGTCGGCGTCGATTCGCAGCGGGTCGAGGGCGAACTGCGCGTGCACCAGTACACCGGCGATCCCGACAAGACTCGCGTGTCGCCACGCGAGACCACTGCCTGGGTGCGCGAGGCGATCGAACGCGGCGCCGGCGAGATCGTGCTGAACTGCATGAGTTCCGACGGTGCCCGCCATGGCTACGACCTCGCGCAGTTGCAGGCGGTGCGGGCGGTCTGTGGCGTGCCGCTGATCGCCTCCGGCGGTGCCGGCACGGCGCAGCATTTCGCCGATGTGTTTCGCGCCGCCGATGTCGATGGCGCGCTCGCGGCCAGCGTGTTCCATTCCGGTACGCTGCCGATCCCTGAACTCAAGTCATTCCTGCGCGGGCAGGGCATCGAGATGCGACCATGAGCACAGTGCCATTCGATATCGCCGCAGTCGATTTCGCCAAGGGCGAAGGCTTGGTGCCGGCGATCGTGCAGGACGCGACCACGGCGCGCGTGCTGATGCTCGGCTACATGGATCGCGAAGCACTGCGGCACACGCTGGAGCACGAGCGCGTGACGTTCTGGTCGCGCTCGAAACAGCGCCTCTGGACCAAGGGCGAGACCTCCGGACACACGCTGGACCTGGTCTCGGTCGCTGTGGATTGCGATGGCGACACCTTGCTGCTGCTAGCGAAGCCGAACGGTCCCACTTGCCACCGCGGTTCCGAGACCTGTTTCGATCCGCAGCAAGACACGCTGGCCGCGGAGCTGGCACGGCTCGACAGCGTGATCGCGCAGCGCCTGCGCGATCGTCCCGCAGGCAGCTACACGACCCGGCTGGTCGAGGGCGGCATCCGCCGCGTCGCGCAGAAGGTGGGCGAGGAAGGTGTCGAAGTCGCGCTCGCCGCCGTCGCCCAGGATGAAGACGCCCTGGTCAACGAAGCCGCCGACCTGATCTTTCACCTCGGCGTCGCCCTGCACCTGCGCGGTCGCAACTTCCAGGATGTGCTGAGGCGGCTGCGGGAGCGGGCCAACGGCGGGGCTGCCCGATGAAAATCGGCGGGGTGCGTGGTGCTTGTTGCCTGGCCAGACTAGACTAAGGTACAAACGGGAGTTGCACCCATGCCGTCGGTCAACATGCTGGAAGCCAAGTCTTCGCTATCGCGCCTGGTCGAAGCGATCGAGCAGGGACGCGAACGCGAAATCGTGATCGCGCGCAACGGCCGCCCGGCGGCGCGTCTGGTCCCGGTGGACGCTGTGCCGGCCGGCAAGCGCCTCGGTGTGGCCAAGGGCAAGTTCAAAGTTCCCGACGATATCGACTCGCACAATGCGGAGGTCGCGGACCTGTTCCTTGGCGCAAGTCCGCTGTGAACCTGCTGCTCGACACGCACGTTGCGCTGTGGGCGATTGCCGAGCACGCGCTCGCGGTCGAAGCCCTGCCGGCGCACCATCGAGACCCGTTCGATCGCATCCTGATCGCACAGGCGTTGGTGGAACCGCTGCGGCTGATGACCCACGATGCGATCGTGGCCCGCTATAGCGACACCGTCATCGCGGTCTGAACCCGGCATGCACGAACCTGCGCCGCGCGGAGCGAAACCATGATCCAGTGGCAGACCCTCGATGGCCGACCGACTCGCATCATCGCGCACCGCGGTGCTTCCGGGCTGCGGCCGGAGCACACCCGGGTGGGTTATGAACTGGCGATCGCGCAGGGCGCGGACCTGATCGAGCCGGACCTGGTGCCGAGCCGCGATGGGGTGTTGTTCGCACGCCATGATGCCGGGCTGCGACGCAGCACCGACATCGCGCGCCGCGTGGTATTCGCGGCGCGCAGCGAGCGCGATCGCTGCGGTCGCCACGATTGGCCGGTGCACCACTTTCGCAGCGAGGAGCTGGCGACGCTGCGTGCGTTGCAGCCATTTGGCCAGCGCAGTCGGGTGTTCGATTCGCGCTTTCCGCTGCCGCGCTTCGAGGATTTGCTCGACATCGCCGCAGCCGCGAGCGCGACGGGGGCGCGCGTCGGGGTCTATCCCGAGCTCAAGCATCCGGCCTTCTTTGCCGCTGCTGGCATCGACGTCAGCGCGATCTGTATCGACCTGCTGCGCGCGCGCGGTCATGGCGGCAAGCTCGATCCGGTGTGGCTGCAGTGCTTCGAGACCGAGCCCTTGCGGCGCGTGCACGAGGCGCTGGCGCTGCCGGTGTTCCTGTTGCGCGAATCCGCAGACCTTGCCGATCCCGCGTGGTTGCAGAACTTGCAGCGAACTCATCCCTGGCTCGATGGCGTGGCCCTGCCGAAGTCGGCGCTGATCGGCGCTGGGGGCGATGCCGGTCTGGTGCGCGCGGTGCACGATCGCGGCTGGCAGGTGCACGTCTGGACCTTGCGTGATGATCAGGTGATGCCCGGATTCGCCGATGTGCGCGCCGAACTGCGCGCGCTGTTCGATCTCGGCGTCGATGCGCTGTTCGCGGATTTTCCCGCGACCGCGGTCGCGGAGCGCGCGCTCAACGCTTGAGCGCGACCGGCGGGCGTTGCTGCCGCCACGCGGCGAGTTGCGCCAGCACGGCGTCGCCGGCGGAGATCTGCGGCTCCGACGCTTCGAAGCCTTCGGCGCGTTCGCGTTCCGCGACTTTCTTCGCCGCCGCGGCGAACGCGGCCACCAGGTCGTCCTCGACCGCGAGCGCGCCGGAGAGGAATGCGCGGCCGAAGTAGGTCAGTTCGGCATCGCGGCCGCATCCGAACGAAGTACGGTCGGCGCGGGCCGAGCTGATGACCAGGCTGGTCGGCGAGCGCAGCGGTTCGATCCAGCCGCCCGAGTAGCAGGCCGAGACAATGGCGATGCGCCAGCGGATGCCGGCGTCGTCGAAGGCGTCCGCGAGGTCCTCGGGGACGATCTGCGTCAGCGCGTAGTCGCCGACTTGCACCAGCCATTCGTGGTCGGGCGAACCATGCGAGGTCAGGAACACCAGCACCAGGTCTTCGGTCGGGTCGATGATCCGCCCGATACCGGCGAGCGTGCGCGCCAGGTTGCGGCGCGTTGCCAGCGGTGTGTCGTCGAGCGTGTCGATGTGGTTGAGCAGCCGCAGGCTGCGCTGCGTGGTGCCGAAGCGTGCTTCGAAGCGCTGCAACGCGAGATTGACCTCGTTGCGAAACACCGACTCGGAGGCATCGCCGCCGAGCGCCAATGCATACAGGTCGATGGTGCCCGGACGCTGCGCGGCCAGGCCCGCGAGTTGCGTGTCGACCAAGTCGTCCTGAATCGCGAGCAGGTCTTCGGGATCGACGTCGAGATTGGCATCGGCGCGAGGTGGTTCTGCGGTCGCAGCGGCTTCCTCCATCGCGTCCTCCTCGGTGTAGTAGTACGAGGACCAGTTATCGCTGCGGCCCAGCAGGAACATGGCCAGCGCGGGCACCACGAGCGGCGCGGTCCAGCGCCGCAGGCGCGTGGCGTCCGGGACGAAGTGTCGTGTCCGGGCCAGGCAGACGAGTGCGGCCGCCGGAAGCGCTGCGCGCCACGCGCTGCCGAAGGAATAGTCGAGATCGTCGTGGGATACCGTTGCCCAGCCGAACAGGTCGAAGGCCAGCACGATTGCGGTCGGAGTCACGAGCAGCAGGATGCCGAACGTGGCACCCGCGGCCGGGCGCCCGAGCCAGCGTGCGGTCAGTGCGCCGCTCGCCGCGGCGAGCACGATCAGCAGGGCCCAGGCGCCGCTCGCCGACCACGTGAAGCGCATCCCTGGCTCCGCCGCGGCCCAGTCGCCAAAGGCGCCAATGAGCACGCAGGCGAACGCCACCAGTGCGAAGTCGCCGGAGCCTGCGAGTGCCGCCGGCTGTCGCACCCGCCAGCGGACGGCGTCGCGCCAGAAACGCGGGTTCAGCATCGCTCAGGCTCCACCGTCCAAGCGGATCTCGCGGAAGCTGGTGGCGCTGGCGTGACGGCCGTGGCTTTCGGGCAGCGTGTCCGGGCGCAGCAACTGCGTCGTGGCCATGCCGGCGCCGCGCGCGGCGTCGAGTTCGGCCTCGATGTCCGACAGGAACAGAATGTCGCCCGCCGGAACGCCGATCGCCGCGGCGATGCGGCGGTAGGACTCGGCTTCGCGCTTGCCGCCGATGTGGGTGTCGAAATGGCCGGCGAACCATGGCAGCAGATCGCCGAATACCGAGTGCGCGAAAAACAGCTTCTGCGCGGCGACCGAACCGGACGAGTAGACATACAGCGGCACGCCCTCGCGCTGCCATTGGCGCAGGCGGTCGAAGGCATCGACATAGACGTGCGCGCTGAAGTCGCCTGCGGCGTATCCGGCTTCCCAGATCAGCCCTTGCAAGGTCTTCAGCGGCGTCGCCTTGCGGTCGATGTCGATCCAGTGCAGCAGGGTTTCGATTGCGGCCGCGTCATCGGCAGCGCCGCTCTCGGCGCGTACTGCATCCAGCGCCGCGCGCACCTCCGGTTGCGCGGCATGGGCGTGGACAAACGCGGGCAGCCGCTCGCGCGAATACGGAAACAGCACGCGGTGTACGAAGTCGATGGCGCTGGTGGTGCCCTCGATGTCGGTGAGGAGGATGCGGGCCATCAGTTCTCCAGACGCGGGAAGCGCGTGGCGATGTCGTCGCCGCTGAATTCGGCGACCCAACCGTCGGGGTTGGAGAAGATGCGGATGGCGATGAACGATGGATTCGGGCCCATGTCGAACCAATGCCGCGCTCCATCCGGCACGCCGATCAAGTCCCCCTGTTCGCAGCGCACCTCGAACACGCGCTCGCCGAGGTGCAGGAAGAACAGGCCGCAACCGGCGACGAAGAAACGCACTTCGTCTTCGCGATGGCGATGCTCATTGAGGAACTTGCTGCGCAGCGCTTCCTTCTGCGGGTGGTCCGGCGCGATGCTGATCACGTCGAAACTGCGGTAGGACTTCTCCGCCATCAGACGATCGATGTCGCCACGATACGCGGCGATCACGGCGTCGGTGTCGGCGCCCGCTGTGAGTGCAGCGCTCGCTTGCCAGCGCTCGAAGCGGACGCCCTCGGCTGCGAGCAACGCGGCGATGCGCGCGCCATCGTCGGTGTCTTCGAGCAGCGTGGCTGCGTCGTGTTCGGGGTAGATACGCAGGCGACTCATCGGCGCAGGCTCCGCAGGTCGAGTTCGCAGGCGAGCAGGAACTCGAAGGCATCGAGGTGACGGCGCGCCTCGGCGAGGTCGCGGCCCCAGGCGTAGAGGCCATGGCCGTCGATCAGATAGCCGTGCAGCGGCTGCGGATGCGCAAGCCAAGGCGCGATCAGGGCGCACAGCGCCGGGATGTCCTGCGAGTTCGGCAGCACGCGCAGGCTCATGCTTGCTTCGTGCGTCTCGTAGCCGCGGAAGGCCTTGAGCAGTTCCCAGCCGGCGAACAGCACTTCGCCACGCTCGGCGAAACAGCGCGAGGCCACGGTCTGCACGCGCGAGTGCGTATGCAGTACGCAGCCGATCGCGGCGTCGTGCGCATACAGCTGGGTGTGCAGCAGGGTTTCGGCCGAAGGTCGGTGCGCGCTGCCTACGGCGCGGCCAGCGAAATCCACGACCATGATGTCTTCGGCGCCGAGCCTTCCCTTGTCACGCCCGGAGATGGTGATGGCCGCGAGTTGCGGCGAGAGGCGCAGCGAGAAGTTGCTGCTGGTCGCGGGCGTCCAGCCGCGCAACGCGAGCTCGCGACCGGTTTCTGCGAGCGCTTCGGCGGCAGAACGAAAATCATTCGCATCAATGACTTGCTTAGGCTGAAGCATTCTTGACCGCGATCAACCAGAGGGCGCGCGAATATACCCGAGATGTTGCATGATCGCGGCGCGAACGCGGCTCCGATTCATGGGCCGGCCGCGAGTTGTCTGTTTCCAGATTTCATCCACAGGAGTTTGCGCATGAACGAGATCAAGACCAGCCGCCGCCAGTTCCTGGCCATCGGCATGACCGCCGTGGCCGCCGCCGCTGTCGCACCGCGCCTCGCACATGCGCAGGGCGCGCTGCCGCAGATTGACGAAGCGGATGCCACCGCCGCCGCGCTTGGTTACAAGCACGACAGCAGCAAGGTCGACGCCGCCAAGTATCCGGCGCACAAACCGACCCAGACCTGCGCCAACTGCAAGCTCGCGACCGGTGCCGACGGCGACGCCTGGCGTCCGTGCAGCATCTTCCCGGGCAAATCGGTCAACGCCAAGGGCTGGTGCGCGGCCTACGCCGCCAAGGCCTGAGCAACAAGCCGGCGGGGCGACGCGATACGCCGCCTCTGCTAGCGTTCGCGACATGGATGTTGCCAGTGTCCTGATCGGAATCTTCATCGGCGCTGCCCTCCTGGCCGCGCCGATGTCGTTTTGGGCTGCGCGCAATGCGCAGCGGCGCTTCGACGCCGGACGTGCCAGCCGCGATGGCGAATTCGCGGCACTCGCTGAACGCCTGCAAACGCTTCAGGCTGACCTGCACGAGGAGCGCACGCGCGCCCGCGAGGCGGCAGAAGCGCGCGCCGCGCTCGCGGCGCGGATCGAGGAGTCGACCCAGGCGCAGGGCGAGAAGCTGCGCTGGATCGACACCGCGCGCGAGCATCTGGGGCAGCAGTTCCAGACGCTGGCCACGGCCATCCTCGAAGCCAAGAGCGAACGCTTCAGCACGGCCAACGCCGAGCAATTGGGTGCCTTGATGGCGCCGCTGCGCGAGCAGTTGCAGCAGTTCCAGCAACTGGTGGTCGAATCGCGCGCGCAGGAAGGCGAGAGCCGCGCGGTGCTGCGCACCGAGATCGTCCACTTGCGCCAGATGAGCGAGCGATTGAGCGGCGATGCATTGAACCTGACGCGCGCGCTGACCGGCGACAGCAAGAGCCAGGGTGCCTGGGGCGAACTGGTGCTGGAGCGCTTGCTCGAAGCCTCAGGCCTGTGCGCGGGCCGCGATTTCGAAACCCAGGTGGTATTGCGCGACGAGGGCAGCGAGGTACGGCGCCCGGACGTGATCGTGCGTCTGCCCGGTGGCCGCGATGTGGTGATCGATGCCAAGGTTTCGCTGACCGCGTTCGAGCGCTGGTGCAACGAGGTTGATGCGACCGCGCGCGAGCGGCATCTCGCCGAACACGTCGGTTCGATGCGCCGCCACGTCGACGACCTCGGACGCCGCGGCTATGCCAACTCGAGCGGCCTCGCGTCGAATGGCATCGTGCTGATGTTCGTGCCGATCGAAGCGGCCTATCTGGAAGCGATCCGCGTCGAGCCGAAACTCTACGAACTGGCGCTGCGCAGCGACGTGGTCGTGGTCAGCCCGGGCATGCTGCTCGGCATGCTGCGCACCATTGATCACGTCTGGAAGGCCGAGGCCCGGCAGCTGAATGCCGAGAAGATCGCCGAGCGGGCCGGGCTGCTCTACGACAAGTTCGTGGCGCTGATCCAGGACCTGCAGCGCGCCGCCGAGCAGGTGGGCAAGGCGCGCGAGGGCATTGATGCCGCGATCAGCAAGCTCGGCAGCGGACGCGGGCATCTGCTCGGGCAGGTCGAAAAATTGAAACAATTGGGGGCACGCAGCAGTCGCGACCTGCGCAGCGTGTTGCCGGTGCACGACAATGGCGACGACGACCCCGAGGAGCCGCTGCCATGACCACGGTGCAGATCGATCAGTCGATGCTCGACCAGTTCCGCATGCTCGAACGCGCAGGCAAGCCCGGAGTGCTGAAGCAGATGATCGGCATGTTCCTCAAGGGCTCGGCCGAGCAGGTCGCTGCGATTCGCGCCGCATCGGCCGCCGCGGATGGCGAGAAACTGCGCGTTACCAGCCACACGCTCAAGTCGAACGCGGCCAGTTTCGGCGCGACCGCGCTGGCCGAACTCTGCCGCGAAATCGAGTACGCCGCCAAGGCTGGTACGCCAACGCTGGCGGCGCAGTCTCTGGCGCAGCTCGAAGCCGTGCACCAGGCCAGTTGCGAAGCACTGCGCCGCGAAATCGCCTGAGCGTCAGCCGGCGCGGGCCAGCCAACGCCGCGCCATGCGCCGGATCGAGGCATCGAGTTCGAAATCGCTCGCGATGTCCGTGATCGCGCGCCAGGCCATGTCGCGGGATTCGCTGTTGGCGATGAACTGCTCCGATGCAGTGGCGCGCACCACGAAGCGCAGATCGTAGTGCCAGTGTTCCGGTTCGTCGCCGCGCGCGGGAATCACATGGGCGTCGAGATCGAACAGATCGGCATCGACGGCCAGCCCGGCGAGGCCGGTTTCTTCAGTAGCCTCACGCAACGCGACGCGCGCCAGGTCGCTATCGCCATCGGCGTGACCCCCCGGCTGCAGCCAGCGTGCAAGCTTGCGATGGTGCAGCAGCAGGGCACGTTCGCCATCAGCGGACACCAGCCAAGCCGACGCCGTGAAGTGCGCCGGAAAACAGTCGCGCGAGAAGCAGCGCGGACTCTCGCCGAGCAGTGCCAGGAAACGGCTGCGCGTCGCGGCTTCGATGGCTGAGCTGGCTTCGTGTTGGCGCAAGGCGCGGTCGAGATCGAAGTCGTGCATGGCTCGTGAAAGGGCTTCGGAGGCCAGCAGTTCAGCACATTCGGGCTTGCCGCATGCGTGTGGCAACAGTATGTTACCGGCGCTTAGCAGGGGCGGACTCGTGATGGCGCAAGCCAGTCGATGCGCGATCTGCGCACCACAGCCTCGGTCGTGCACGACCGGTGCCGACCACATCTACTGGGAGAACCGAATGCTGTTCGATCGCATCAAACCGCTGGATCAGATCCTCGCGGCCGCCGAAAAGAAGGGACTGAAGCGCCAACTCGGCGCGTTCGACCTGACCATGTTGGGCATCGGCGCCATCATCGGCACCGGCATCTTCGTGCTGACTGCGGTGGCGGCGAACAAGGCCGGTCCAGGCATGATGTACAGCTTCGTGATTGCCGGTGTGGTCTGTGCGTTGACGGCGTTGATCTACGCCGAAATCGCGGCCATGGTCCCGGTGGCCGGCTCTGCCTACACCTACTCTTACGCTGTGCTCGGCGAGTTGATCGCGTGGATGGTTGGTTGGGCGTTGATTCTGGAATACGCCGTAGCGGCCGGAGCGGTCGCGGTGGGTTGGTCGGGATATGCAAATGGCTTCCTGCGCGAGATCGGGATGGGGCTGCCTTTGGCCTTGACCGCCGGACCCGCCGACACCATCACCCTGGCCGATGGCACCACCGCCAAAGGAGGTTTCAACCTCATCGCTTGCCTCATCTCGCTGCTGATCACTTGGCTGCTGGTGATCGGCACGTCGAAGAGCGCGAAAGTCACCGCGGTGCTGGTCTTGGTCAAGGTCGCGGCACTAATCGCTTTCATTGCGGTGGCCCTGCCGGCCGTGGACACGGCCAATTTTGAACCGATGCTGCCGAATGGCTGGGGTACGCCGCTGTCCGGCACCGGTGTGCTCGGTGCAGCTGCCTCGATCTTCTTCGCTTACGTCGGATTCGACGCGGTCTCGACCGCGGCTGAAGAAACCAAGAATCCGAATCGCAACATTCCGATCGGACTGATCGGCTCGCTGGCAGTGTGCACGGTGTTCTACCTGTTGGTTTCTTACGCGGCGATTGGCACCACGGGTGCGCAGCCGGGCGGAGCCTTGTCGCAGTCCAAGGAACCACTGGCATTCGTATTGCGCAATCTCGGTTGGCCGCAACTCGGCAACTGGGTCGGCGTTGCCGCGATCATTGCCTTGCCCTCGGTCATCCTGATGATGATCTATGGTCAGACTCGAATACTGTTCACCATGTCGCGCGATGGACTGATGCCCAAGATGTTCTCGGACATCCACCCGCGCTTCTTCACGCCGCACAAGGTCACGATCGTGACCGGTGTTGCGGTATCGCTGTTCGCCGCGATGTTCCCGGTTGATGCACTGGCCGATATTTCCAACTCCGGCACCTTGTTCGCGTTCTTCGTGGTGGCGGCGGGCGTGATGATGCTGCGGGTCCGCGAGCCGAACCGTCCGCGTCCTTTCACCACGCCGCTGGTGTGGCTCGTGGGCCCGGCGGCGATGGCGGGTTGCGGCCTGCTGTTCGTCAGTCTCGGCTGGTACACCATCAAGTTGTTCCTGATCTGGGCGGTGATCGGCATGGTCGTTTACTTTGCCTATGCCCGGTCGCGCAGCGTTCTCGCCCATGGGGAGCGTGCGTAGTCACCCGCAGCGTCCGTAGCTCAGCTGGATAGAGCACCGGGCTTCGAACCCGGTGGTCGGGGGTTCGAGTCCCTCCGGGCGCGCCAATGCAGAAGGCCAGTGGATGCGAATCCACTGGCCTTC
The DNA here is from genome assembly GCA_016703225.1 of Lysobacterales bacterium. Lineage (NCBI taxonomy): Bacteria > Pseudomonadati > Pseudomonadota > Gammaproteobacteria > Lysobacterales > Lysobacterales bacterium. The sequence goes on along the minus strand of JADJCM010000003.1, from coordinate 896,698 downwards.
GTGTTTCAAGCTGCGCGCGTTGCGTGGAAGTCGGCGATGTTCAGGCGCGGCCGGCGAATTCCCCGGTGGTCGTGCTCACCTGGATCTTCTCGCCGTTGACGATGTACTCCGGCACCATGATCTCGATGCCGGTGTTGAGCTTGGCCGGCTTCGGGCGCTTGGTGGCGGTTGCACCGCGCAGCTCGGGCGCGGTCTCGACCACCTGCAGGATCACGTTCGGCGGCAGCTGCAGGCCCACCGGCGACTCGTCGAGCAGACGCACGTAGCACTCCTCCAGGCCTTCGGTGATGTAGCCGGCATTGTCGCCGACCAGATCCGGATCCAGTGTGTAGGGCGTGAAATCCTCGACATCGAGAAAGACGAAGGCGTCACCGTCCTTGTACGAGAAGGTCACCGCGCGCCGCGACAGTTCGACTTCGGGCAGATCGTCGTCGGCGCGCAGGCTCAGGTCGAGCTTGACGTTGCCGGGCACCGAATACATCGCGAAGCGGTAGGTGGTGTTACCGCCGCGTCCGGTCGGCGCGCTGCGCTCGACGTCCTTGATCTGCCAGATGCGGCCGTCGTGCTCGACCGCGGTACCGCGCTTCATATCGTAGGCTTTCATCGGTTGGTCCTGGAGGCTGGATGGGTTATTTCGGCTGCATGCGGATGGCGCCGTCGAGGCGGATCACGCTGCCATTGAGATAGCGGTTCTGCAGGATGAAGGCGACCGCGTCGGCGAACTCCTCGGGCTTGCCGAGGCGCGGCGGGTAGGGCACCTGCGCGCACAGCGAGTCGTAGATCGCCTGCGGCATGCCATCCACCATCGGCGTGTGGAAGGCGCCGGGCGCCAGCGTCATCACGCGGATACCGATGCGGGCGAACTCGCGCGCCATCGGCAGCGCCATCGCCACTACGCCGCCCTTCGACGCCGAATAGGCGCATTGCCCGATCTGGCCTTCGAAGGCGGCAATCGACGCGGTGTTGATGATCACGCCGCGCTCGCCATCCTCGCCCGCCGCATTCGTCTGCATCAGGTTGGCGGCGGCCTTGGCGACATTGAACGAGCCGATCAGGTTCACCCGCACCGTGGTCTCGAACTGCGACAGCGGCATCGGGCCTTCCTTGCCGAGCACGCGGCCGGCGCCGAGGATGCCGGCGCAGCTGATCACCGCATTGAGCCCGCCCATCGCCGTCTGTGCCTGCGCCAGAGCGGCTTGCACTTCGCTTTCCGAAGTCACGTCGAGTTTGGCGAAGCGCGCGCGCGTCCCCAACTCGGCTGCGGCTGCCGTTCCCTTGTCGGCGTTGACGTCGAGCAGGGTCACCGCAGCGCCGTGCGCAATCAGATGGCGGGCTACGGCGAGGCCGAGCCCGGAGGCGCCGCCGGTGATGGCAGCCTGGGTCGATGCAAGTTGCATGGAGGTCTCCGGAAAGGCCGCGATTGTAGCGGACGCCGGCGACCGGTCGATGCTGCTTGCTCAGGGACTCAGGCGGTAGAACGCGTGGTCGCCGATCTGCGCGATGCGCACGCCGTGCGCGGCCCAGGAGGGTTCGCCGTAGGCAACAGCGAAGAAGTGATCGGCAGTAGGAACCACCGAGAGTCGATCACCCTGGTGGCTCCAGCGCGCCATCGTTGCCGCGGAGATCCGCGAAGCGCGGTTCCATGCCGCGAGGTTGCGGAAACGGAAGTGCGGCGAGACCATGGTGAGCGCGAACTGCTTGGGCATGCTCAGCACGTGACACAGATCCAGGGGCGATCGACTCGCGCGCTGACGACGCAGCGCCACCTCCGCCACCGCCACCTGGCCCAGGATCGGCTGGTCGCGGGCTTCGAGGTACAGTGCCGCGGTCAGGCAGGTCTGGTCCGCAAGTGGTTGCGGGAGCCAGTTCGCGATCATCAACAGCGTGGCGAGTTGCATGCAGGATTACTCCGTCATTCGTCCCCAGAGCATCGACCGCATGCTCGGGAAGGATTTTCGGGGGCCATCCTGCGGGTGGCCGCTAGAGTCGCCGCTCTAGTGCTGAACGCACGGTTCATGCGCGCAGCTCGCGGCCAGGCGGGTGGGCTACTCCATCTGTGCCTTGGCGTAGGCGATGTCGAGGGCTTCCATCGCCTCGTGCGGCTTGAGCTTGATCGCCTTCGCGTACAGCGCGGCGGCCTCGTCTTCCTTCTTGTCGCCGTGAATGAGCATCAGCGCGTTGGCGTATTCGATGAGCGCGATCGGTGACTCCGGGGTCAGCTTGATCGCAGTCTTGCAGTGTTCCTCGGCCAGTGACGCCTTGGCGCCGTAGGTCAGGCTGGCGATCATGCCGCCGATCTTGCCGACGATCTCGGCGTGGTACAGGCCAAGGGCAGTGTGCGCCTCGGCGTGCTTGGGCGCGAGCTTGAGCGTTGCATCCAGGCTCTCCTTGACCTTGCCGGCCAGGCCTTGCGACAGCGCCTTTGCAATCGACAGCAACTGGCTGTAGCGACCCAGCGCGAAGGCGCGGAAGTAGTGGCTGTTGGCTTCCTTGGGCAAGGCGGCGATGGCGTCTTCGGCGCGCTTGGCCACGGCCTCGAATCGTTTCAGCTTCTCCTTCTCGTCATCGACCAGATAGACCGCGTGGATGCCCATCGCCTTGTTCGCAAGCGTGGCGCCGAGTGCGCCGAGTGCTTCGCCGGTCTCGAACGCATGCTGGAATTCTCCGGCGTGGTAGGCGCACCAGCCCTCCTGCAGGCGCGCCGCGTGCTTGGCGGCGTCGGCGGACTTGCCGAGCTTGCTGTTGCCCTTGAGCAGAGCGGCGATGCGGGCCTCGTCCGGAAACGGCTCCTGGTCGCCAGCGTGCAGTTTCGACCAGGCCTTGTGCAGCTTGTCGCCGCTGTAATCGAAGGCCTTGTTGCTGTGTGGAAACGCCGCCCATTTTTTCGCTGCCATGGTGTCCTCCCTCCGGAAGCCGCGAGCATCCTGCAATCGTGGTGTCGCGACAAGCGCCGGTAGTGTGATTGTTCTAGCGCCGCTGTCGAAGATGCGCCGCAGGCGACGCGTGGGTCGGCGGTCGATGTGACCGCAGCGCGGCGCAACAGTCCCAGCGGAGAATGTCGATGCGTATCCAGAGCAAGTCGAAGAAGGTCAGCAAGGTCGTCGAAGCCAACGAAGCCACGCGCAAGTTCGTGCTCGCTGGTCTCGGCGCGGTGTCGCTGGTGCAGAAACAGGGCCAGAAGGCGATCGACGCCCTGGTCGCCGAAGGCGAGGGCTTCCAGGCGCGCACCAAGAAGTTCGTGAAGACCGCGAACAACGACGCGCGCAAGTTCACCGCCGGTGTGCGCAAGCAGGTCGGGGGCTACATCAACCCGCTGCGTGCCAAGGCGCGCAAGAACGTGACGACTGTCGAAAATGCAATCGGCGAACGCGTCGGCGCCGTGCTCGGCCGCTTCGGGGTGCCGTCCAAGGGCGATGTCCAGGAACTGCTGGCGCGCGTCGCCGAACTGAACCGCGAAATCAAGGGTGGCGCCCGCCGCGCGGCGCGCTGATCCCCAGAGAACGGTTTGAACGAAGCCCCGGCCGCGAGGTCGGGGTTTTCTATTTGCGGTAGTTGTCGGCCAGCGTGTTCAGGTGCAGGCGCTCGGCGTCGCGCAGGAACGGGGCGATCAGCATCATCAGCTGGAAGATGCCCTGGGTCAGATCCTCGGAGCCCTTCTCCAGTGCTCCGCCGCGGACGGTGTTGAAGCTCAACCAGAAGGTCGCGACGAGGATCACGTTGCTGGCGGTGGCTTCGATCTCGGCGCGGCTGGCGCGCATGATCCCGGCTTCGACCAGACCCTTCAGCACGTCGGTCGCGTTTTCGGTTGCGCGCTTGAGGATGCGTGCGAAGTGCATGCGCAGCTTGCGATTGCGGCTGGTGATATCGACCAGGTCGCGGTACACGAAGCGGTACTCCCACATCGTTTCGAACGCCAGGTGCAGTTGCAGCCAGATGTCCTCGAGATTGGGCAGGCGTTCGTCCGGCGCAACCATCACCCGGTCGATTTTTTCTTCGTAGCGCGCGAACAGGTTCTCGACGATGTCTTCCTTGTTGCGGAAGTGATAGTAGAGATTGCCCGGGCTGATCTCGAGTTCGTCGGCGATGTGGTTGGTAGTGACGTTCGGTTCGCCGCGATCGTTGAACATGGCGAGGCTGATGTCGAGAATGCGCTCGCGGGTCTTGGGTGCCACGGCGGCCAACGGCCTCAGCCGGCCAGTTTCTTGACGAGATCGACGTACTGCTTCTGGGCCGCGTCCTGCGCCGTGCCCTTGAGCTTGGCCCAGGCTTCGTACTTGGCAACGCCGACGAAATCGAAAAAGCCGGGCTTCTCGCCGCTGACATCTCCCTGCGCGCCCTGCTTGTACAGCGCGTAGAGCTTGAGCATGGTGTCGTTATCCGGACGCTCCTTCAGATTCAGCGCCTTCTTTCCGGCATCTTCGAACTGCTTCTTGAGATCGGCCATGGGGTGCGCTCCGGTGCATCGCGTCGAGGGGAACGCTGGGCTTGTAGCACGCGTTTCCGGAAACGGTCAACGCGCGCCGAATCGTCGTCGCGCATGGTCGTCAGGGCTAGGAAAGCGGTTGGGGCAGGGCTATCTTTGGGCGGTCGCGACGCCACGTCGCGCGCCTGATGCCAGTCCCGCAGCGCGGCCCGCACGCGCTGCTCCAACCTGAGGGGAGCACCATGACGTATTTCGTGACCGGCGCCACCGGCTTCATCGGCCGCCATCTGCTCGAAAACCTGCTGAAGCGTCGCGGCAAGATCTATGCGCTGGTGCGCAAGGGATCGCTGGAGAAACTGGAGGCGCTGATCGAGAAGCTCGGGGCCGGCAAGGGAGAAATCGTCCCGGTCATCGGCGACCTGACCAAGCCAAAGCTCGGGGTGACGCCAGCGCAGCAGAAGCTACTTACCGGCAAGGTCAAGCACTTCTTCCACCTTGCGGCGATCTACGATGTCGAGGCCGACGAGGAGACCAACCATCTGGTCAACGTCGAGGGCACCAAGCACGCGCTGCAGTTCGCCGAGGCGATCAAGTCCGGCTGTTTCCACCATGTCAGTTCGATCGCGGCTGCTGGCCGCTTCCCGGGCGTGTTCAAGGAAGACATGTTCGCCGAAGCCGAAGGTCTCGATCACCCCTACTACCGGACCAAGCACGAATCCGAGGGACTGGTGCGCACGGACGCGAAGATTCCCTATCGCATCTATCGTCCGGCCATCGTCATCGGCCACTCGAAGACCGGTGAAATCGACAAGATCGATGGTCCCTACTACTTCTTCCGCCTGATCAAGCGTATGCGCGAGTGGTTGCCGGCGTGGATGCCGACGATCGGGATCGAGGGCGCACGCGTGAACGTGGTGCCGGTGGACTATGTCGTCAATGCCATGGACCACATTGCGCACAAGAGCGGGCTGGACGGACATTGTTTCCAGTTGGTCGATCCCGAGCCGATGCGCGTTGGCGAATTGTTGAACACCTTCGCGCGCGCTGCGCATGCGCCGGAAATGACCATGCGCCTCGATGCGCGCATGTTCGCGGTGATCCCGCCGATGGTGCGCGGCGCAGTCGCCAACCTGCCGCCGGTGAAACGGTTCACCACCTCGCTGCTCAAGGACCTCGGCATCCCGCGCGAGGCCTTGAAGTACGTGAACCAGCCGACCCGCTACGACAACCGCGAGACCGAGCGCGCCCTGCGCGGATCGAAGATCAAGCTGGCGCCGCTCGACAGCTACGCCTGGCGCCTGTGGGACTTCTGGGAGCGCCACCTCGATCCAGACCTGTTCATCGACCGATCGCTGGAAGGAAAGGTCAAGGGCAAGGTGGTGATGATCACCGGCGGCTCCTCGGGGATCGGGCTTGCCGCAGCGTTGAAGCTGGCGCCGACCAAGGCGAAGATCCTGATCGTCGCGCGTGGCGTCGAGGAATTGAACCAGGCCAAGGCCACGGTGGAGCAGGAAGGCGGGCACTGCTGGGTCTATTCGGCCGACCTCACCGACGAGAAGAGCTGCAATGACCTGGTCGCGAGCGTGATCAAGGACCACGGTGGCGTCGACATCCTGATCAACAACGCCGGCCGATCGATCCGCCGCAGCGTCGCGCTCAGCTACGACCGCTTCCACGATTTCACCCGCACCATCGAACTGAACTACTTCGGTTCGTTGCGTCTGATCATGGGCTTCCTGCCGGGCATGACCGAAAAGAAGCGCGGCCACGTCATCAATATTTCATCGATCGGTGTACTCGCCAATTCGCCGCGATTCTCGGCCTACGTCGCGTCCAAAGCCGCACTCGATGCGTTCTCGCGCTGCGCCCAGGCCGAGTTCTCGGACTCCGGCATCGCTTTCACCACGGTCAACATGCCGCTGGTGCGCACGCCGATGATCGCGCCGACCAAGATGTACGACAGCGTGCCGACCTTGTCGCCGGAAGAGGCAGCAGACCTGATCGTGAAGGCGATCATCGAGCGCCCGAGTCGAGTCGCGACGCGCCTTGGCATCTTCGCGGCGACACTGAATGCGGTCGCTCCCAAGGCCTACGAGGTAGTCATGAACACTGCCTTCAACCTGTTCCCGGATTCGGCGGCGGCGAAGGGCATGAAGGGGCGCGACGAGAAGCCGTCGAGCGAACAGATCGCGTTCGCGGCAGTAATGCGCGGCGTGCACTGGTAGCAAGGCGCAAACAGCATCGACCTGTAGGAGGCCCACTTGTGGGCCGATGCGTGGCTCGCGAGCCGATGCGCGGCCCGATCCGCGGCCCGATCCGTGGGCTTGCGTCCACGGAAATAAGAAGCCCGCCAGCCGGCCGAAGGGGAGGGATCTGTCGGCGTGATCGGATGGCGGGCTAAGCGGTAGGCGCGCGGGGCGCCGAATGCAGTTACTTGGCAGCAGTCTTGCGCACGGCGTTCTTGGCCGAGGCTTTCTTCGCCGGGGCTTTTCTGGCCGCCGGCGCTGCCGCCTGCGGGTTCAGCTTCTTGACCGCCTTGCTCAGCTCCTCGACGCGCGAAACCAGCGCTTCCATCTCGTCGCGGCCGGGCACGCCGAGCTTGCCGAGTGCACGCGAAACGCGATCCTCGAACACCTTTTCGAGCTTGTCCCAGGTATCCGATGCGCGTTCCTTCACTTTTTCCACCTTGGTCTCGACCACGTCACGGACTTCGTCGACCTTTCCGGTCGCAAACTTGCGCGTCTTCTGTTCGATCGACATGCCTTCCTTCACCAGCGACTCGAACAACTTGCCGCCCTGGCCCTGCGCATTCTTCAGCGCGCCGAGGCCTGCGGACCAGATTTGCTGCGCCGACTCGACCAGTGCCCCGGCCTTCTGGGCGGCAGCGGCGGAAGCCTGGGACGAAGTGCTCTTGGACTTGAACTTGGGCTTGCTCATGTTCCCTCCACGGAATGGTTTGACCAGCGAGACGCTGGTTCAGTGCGCAGGATCATCTGCACGCAGCCTAGAATAATCACACTATGCAGCCGCGTCGCTCGCGGCGCTCAGCGGCGCTTGCGCTCGACAATGGCGCGATCGAGATCGTCGAGCGCATGGCGCAGGCGCGCGGTGACATCGGTGCGCCGCGGCCGCCGACCGAGGCCATCCATCAGGTTGCGAGCGGGATCGTCGATGACGTCGCGGCGCAGGGTGATGCCGTGACGCGCGAAGATCGGCGCCACCTCGTCGTAGCGCGAGGCGAGGTCGTCCAGCGTCGCTCGGTAGGCATGTTCGGCGACGCGCTGGCGCATGGTGTAGCTGAACGGGTTGGTGAAGAACATTTCGACGTCGTCCGGGCTCGGCTCGAACACCATCAGGTCGGCGCGTTCGAACTGCTTCTGGTACTTGTCCAGGCCGACCTGCATGCGCGACTTGAGCATGGTGCGAAAGGTCTGCGACAGCACCGCCGGCAGCCCGTTTTCGGTGAGGCTTTCGGGCGCCTTGTGCAGGTTGCGGGTGGCGAGCGCGGCGTCGAACGGCACCAGCGGGTTGATGCCCAGCACCAGTTCGGCACCGGCTTCCAGCGCCACTGATGCGTGCAGGGTGCGGCGCAGGGCGCCGTCGACGTAGAATTTTCCCTCGATTTCGACTGGCGGATACAACCCGGGCAGCGCGGAACTGGCCTGGATCGCGCGCGAGATCGGGATATGGTCGAGCCCGGGCGCGCCGAAACGCACGGTGGCGCCGGTATCGAGTTCGACCCCGATGACGTAGAGTTTGCGCGCCAGTTCGCGGAAATCGTTGGTACGCCCGTGCGTCTCGAACAGCTTGCGCAGGAAACTCTCGATCTCGTTGTTGTCGAACAGTCCGGTCGGGATCAATGCGCCGAGGCGACCGAAGACATCGGTAAAATTGGTCTCGAGCGGGTGCGTGGCGAGATCGCCCAGCCAGCCGAACAGCGTGCGCGGGATGGCTGCGAGGCGCTTGGCGTATTCGCCGAAGGCCGGGCGCAGGAAGATCTCGGGCCGGAAGCGCTCCTGGTCGGTGATGTCGGTCAGGAAAATGCGGCACATCTCGGCGGTGTCGAGGCGATTCGCCAGTCCCGACGCGAGGAAGGCCCCTGAGCTGACGCCGACGTAGACGTCAAAATTCGTCATGTCGAGGCCGTCGAGCGCTTCGTCCATTGCGCGCAGCGCACCAAGCTCGTACATGCCACCAATCGGTCCGCCGCCGGCGACCGCAAGGCCGATGCGCGGGCGAGAGCGTTTGCGCAGCGGTCGCGCGGATGCTTGAACAATCAGCATGCAGGTTCCATCTCAGGTGCGTAACCGTTCGATTCTAGCCGAGCCGTTCCAGTCACGGTCGCCTGTCACGACCATCGTTTACAGCCGGGGAAAGTCTGCACGCCATGACCGAGATCGCCGAACGCCTGCAAGGCCTGCTGCATGAACTGCACCGTGCCCGCCATCCGCAGCACGAGCCGCGCAATCGCGAGCCGCAGTTGCCGCGGTTGCGTCGCTGGCAGTCACAGCGCCTGGCGCGAAGCTTCGACGCCTTGCGCATGCACCCGCGTTACGGGCGCGCCGCCGAATTTTTCCTGAGCGATCTGTACGCTACCGAGGACGTGAGCTGGCGCGACCGCGACCTGGCGCGGGTGCTGCCGACGATGCTGCGCTGGTTGCCGAACGGCGTGCTCGGCTCGCTCGCCGACGCGCTCGAGCTGGACCTGATCTCGGTGCGCTGCGATCTCGATCTGGTCGCGCACTTGCCGCGCGGGGAAATCGACGTCGATGCCTATGCCCGCGCCTATCGCGCCAGTGCCGATGCGCGCCAGCGCCAGCGCCAGATCGCCCTGATCGGCAATGTCGGCCGCGAGTTGGAGGCGATCGTGCGCAAGCCCTTCATCCTCGGCGTGCTCAAGTTGGCGCGCGGACCGGCGCGCGGTGCCGGCTTCGGTGAGCTGCAGACCTTTCTCGAACGCGGATTCACCGCTTTCCGCGCAATGGGCCCGGCACACGAGTTCCTCGGCACCATCACCGCCGGTGAAACCCGCGCCATGACGCGTTTGCTGGACGCACACCCGGACCCGTTCGGGTTCCAACTCAAAGCCTGAGCCTCAGCCGAATTCCTGGTCGAGGTAGCGTTCGATCTCGTCTTCGACCGAGCTCTTGATCACCATCAGCAGAAAGCCGAGCGTGGCCTCCACGGTGACGCTGCCCTTGCCGAGCGCGATGTGGCCATCGACGCCGGGACGCGAGAAGTGCAACGTGTTGCCTTCCCACTCGTGGCTCACCGAGAACTTCTTGGCGATGCCCTTGGCGACGCGATCGACCGCGGCGCGGGCCTCGGTCGCGGACTTCTTGTGCTTGCGGGAAATCGAGATTGTCGCCATGCGGGGCCCCGTCGAAAGTCGCTGTTGCCGGTGAGGTAGTGCGCTAAGATCATGCCAGAAGCCCATGATCCGGGGGAAAATTGTGAAACACCTGCGCCTCCTGTCGATGCTCGTGCTGTGCGCTGCCGAGGTTTCTGCGGCGGATCTCTCTGGCACCTTGCGCCTGTTCGCGAACGGCAAGCCATTGCGCGAGTCCGAGGCGGCTGAAGCGATCATCTACTTTCGACCGGCGACGCCGGTGCCGGTGAAACCGGCCGGCGAGCCCGCGGTCATGTCGACGCGGCGCAAGCAGTTCGTGCCGCGGGTGCTGGCGATCACCGTAGGCGACTCGGTGCGCTTCCCGAACGAGGATCCGATCCTTCACAACGCCTTCTCGACCTCGCCGGAGAATGCCTTCGATACCGGACAATACAGCCGCGGTGAAGGACGTACGCAGATGTTCTCCAAGGCTGGCCTGGTGCGGGTGTATTGCAACGTGCACCACTCGATGTTCGGCTTCGTGCTGGTGCTCGACACGCCGTTTCACACCCGCGCCGATGCCAGCGGCCGCTTCCGGCTCGACGGCTTGCCGGCGGGCGAGGGTGAGCTGGTCGTGTTCCATGACCGCGGCGCTCCGTTGCGCCAGCAGCTCGCAGTGGGCGTGGGCAGCCGCATCGAATTGAAGCTCGATCTGAACAAGCGGCGGGTGCCCGAGCATTCGAACAAATTCGGCAAGCCCTACGTGAAGAAGCGCAATGGTCGCTACTGAGCCGCGCAAGTTCCGGCTTCCGCTCGGGGCGCAGATCTTTCTGGTCTGCGCCGCGCTGATCACCCTGGCCGTGGGTGCGGCGGTGGCGATCACCTACGTGCAGGGGCGCAAGATCGCCGAGGACAGCGTGCAGCGCGCGCTGGACACCAGTTCGCTGGCGCAGACCCATTCCAAGCGCGCGCAGTTGCAACAGGTCCAGAATCTGGTCCAGCTGATCGCCCAGGACCCGGCCATCGTACAGTACTTCGAGAGTTCGACCGACATCGAACTCGGCTTGGGCGATGTCGGCGGCGGCACCTCGTCCTTGCTCGACCTGCTGGCAGAACGACGCGACCAGTACGGGTTCGATCTCGGCATCTTCCTGGATGCGAATGGCGAAGTGCTGGCGCGCACCGACGAGGAGGCGGCGCTGAAGCAGAACCTGTCGGGCGATGTCTTCCTGGCGTCGGCGATCAGCGAGGCTTCGCCGATTTCGGGCCTGTGGCGGCAGCAAAACACCCTGTTTCAGGCCGCGGTGATGCCGATCCTGCGCGGCGATGATCTGCTCGGATTCCTGGCGCTGGGCGAGGCAGTGGATGCCGACCTGGCCGAGGAGATCAGCAAGGTCAGCGGTGCCGATGTCGCTTACGTGTTCGTTGACAGCGACCAGTCGGTGCTCAGCGCCAGCAGTCTCGACGTGGATACGGCCGAAGCGCTGATGGCAGTGCTCGGAACGCGTGCCGATCTGCGCAGTGCCATCGCCGAAGCCAGCCCGCTGGAACGCGTCGACCTGCGGCTTGGCAGTCGCGACTGGATCGGGCGCATCGGTCCGGTCGAGCCCGACGCCGGCGGAGCGCTGGGGGCAACCGTGTCGCTCACCTCGCGTGATCGCGCCTACGCCGGTTTCCAGCGGATACTGAATCTGGTGCTGGCCACCGGTATCGGTTCGCTGCTCGCGGCGCTGCCCTTGTCCTACCTGCTGGCGCGCGTGTTGCTGCGCCCGGTCGGAACGCTGGCGGTGGCTGCGGAGTCGGCGGCCGACGGGCACTACCAGACCCGACTTGCGATCGCCGGCAACGATGAACTGGCGCGGCTGTCGCGGGCGTTCGAGCGGCTGCTGTCGGATCTGCGCGAAAAATCCGATATCGAAGGCTACGTGACCAATCTCTCGCGATTCCTCCCGGACACGTCCAGCGAAAAGGCCTCGGGGGCGGGCGAAGCGCGCAGCAGCAATCCTGCACCAGCGAAGCGAGCCCCCGATCTGGCGACACGCGTGCTGCTCGGTGTCGACTGCCGGGCACTGGCCAAGCCGGTGGCGCGCGATCAGGTGGAACGCATCGGCAATGCCGTCGAACAGTTCGCCGCAGCGGTGGATGATCTCGCCCGACGTGCTTCGGCGCACGTGCTGGCGTTCAATGGCGTGCGCGCGGTGCTCGGACTTGCTGGTGCTGAACCGCTGTCGCGTGCCCTGGGTGGCGCTCGCTTCCTGCGCCGCGATTCGGCCTTGCCGGATTCGCTGTCGGCGTCGCTCGCATTCGCGCTGCACGAGGGCGATGTCGTCGAGGGCCTGCTGCCGATGGGAGGAGGCTCGGTCCCCGTCGCCGCGGGCGGGACCATGTACCAGATGGACCGGCTGCTATCCGAGGCGAACGAAGGTCAGGTCCTGGTCGCCAAGCCCATGCTCGAACAGGTGAAGCAGGCAAGCGGTCAGGACGTGCGAGCCGGCACCGGCTTGGTCAGTGGGCGAAATTTTCCGGTGCTGGAACTCACCGCGCTGGATGCGTTGCCAGGCCTGACGCAGTCGGCAGCAGCTGCGGTCGATTCGGCAACCGTGATCACGCCCGCAGCTTCGCTGGTCACGGCTCAGCGCGCATCGACCCAGGCGGTAGCCATCGGCAGCGTGTTCGCCGAGCGTTACGAAATCCTTTCCGAACTCGGCGCCGGCGGCATGGGCGTGGTCTACAAGGCCCGCGACCTCGAACTCGACGACATCGTTGCGATCAAGATGCTGCGCGGCGCCGGCCTGATGGATGGCGAACAGCTGGAACGACTGAAGAGCGAAATCAAGCTGGCGCGCAAGATCACCCATCCCAACGTGCTGCGCACCTTCGATTTCGGCGACTCCGGCGGGCACCCCTATATCTCGATGGAGTATGTGCGCGGCATGACCTTGCGCTATCTGATCAAGCAGGCCGGGCGCATTCCGTATTCGGCTGGACTGCGCATCGCCAAGCAGCTGTGCGCGGGCCTCGGTGCAGCGCACGAGGTCGGTGTCCTGCATCGCGACATCAAGCCCGAGAACCTGATCCTCGAAGCCAGTGGCAATGCCAAGCTGATGGACTTCGGTATCGCCCGGCCGATCCGTCGCACCGAGCCGGGCCACACCCAGCAGGGCATGTTCGTCGGCACCCCGCACTACGCGGCGCCCGAGCAGCTGGCCGGGGACGAGGTTGACCATCGTGCCGATCTCTATGCCTGCGGCGTGCTGTTGTGCGAGATGTTCTGCGGCAAGCTGCCCTTCACCGGCAGCAACACCATGGAGATCTACATGGCGCAAATGCAACAGGCGCCGACGCGGCCTTCGGAGTACTGGCCGGAGATTCCGGCCGGGCTCGAAGCCTTGATCTTGCGTTCGATCCAGCGCCGCGCCGAGGATCGATTCCAGAGCGTGGCCGAGCTGGGTGCGGCGCTCGCGCAGTTGCGGGCGTGAGCGTGGGCGCCGCTCGCAGCCTCGGTGACCTCTCCCAGGGCTGCGCGAGAGCAGGCACAACCCTGTGCTACATTTCCTGAAGTCGACGGATACGGCGGTGTATGCGGCTCCATTTTCCGCACGGTGAGCTAACGGATGTGCTGCTTCGCGAAGGTGAGACTTCGTTGGGCTCGGCTGCCTCCAATCTGGTAGCGCTGAAAGGCGAGGGCGTGCAGCCGATCCATGCGTCGCTGCTGCATGATCGGCGCGGCCTGGTGCTGATCGTGCGCGAAGGCGTCGGTGGCACGCACCTGAACGCGCGCCCGGTCCGCGAGAAGGCCATCGTGCGCGTCGGCGACCTGATCAGCATCGGCAACGTGCTGATCGCGGTAAAACCCGACAGTGACACTTACATCACCAGCCGCGTGCCACCGAAAAGCACGCCTGAAGAGCCCATGTCCGAAACCAACAACGAAACCCGTTATCGCATGGCGCCGCCGAAAGCAGTGCTTCGTGGCGTTTCCGGTCCCTACTTCGGCAAAGTCATTCCGATTTCCGGAAGGCTTGCCATCGGCCGCGGCAGCGACTGCGATCTGGTGCTCGACGAGGCCGAGATGTCGCGACGGCACGCCATGGTCGAGGTGACGCCGGGCGGAATCTGGTTGAGGGATCTCGGCTCCGCGAATGGCACTTTCGTGAACGGCGTGCAGGTGCGTGACGCGGTGCTGTTCACCGGCGATCAGTTGGCGTTCGATCGCAACCGTTTTCTAATCGAGGCGCCCGGGACGCCGACGCGTCCGCTCGGCATGGATGTTCAGGAAATCGGCGGTGCCAAGGCGCCGGTTGAGATCACCCAGACCCTGCACACGCTGCGTCCGGTAACTGCGCAGCCGACCGCGCCTACCGGGTCGCCCGAAACTGTCGACGCGAAGTCGGGCAGCCCGTGGCTGCTGGTGCTGGTCGGGGCCTTGATCGCGATTGGTGTCGTGGCGCTGTTCAGCTTCGGTCGTTGAGGCGACGCGGGCGCCAGCGCGCCAGCATCAACACCACGAACAGGGTGGCGTATAGCAAGGGCTCGCGCAGGTCGGCCTTGACAAGCCAAAGAAAGTGCAGCACCCCAAGCAGCGCGATCAGGTAGCTGAGCCGGTGCAGTTGCTGCCAGTGGCGGCCGAGGCGGCGCATCATCGCGTTGGTCGAGGTGAAAGCGAGCGGCACCAGCAGCAGCCAGGCGCTGAAGCCGACGGTGATGTACGGGCGTTTGACGACGTCGGTGAGCAGTTGCGACCAGAACGCGCCGAGGTCGAGCAGCAGATAGCTCGCAAAATGCAGGCTGGCATAGAAGAACGCGTACAGCCCGAGCATGCGCCGGAAGCGGATCAACCCGTTCCAGCCGCTGACCCGGCGCAATGGCGTCACCGCGAGCGTGAGCAGCAGCAGGCGCAAGGTCCACGCTCCGGTTTCGTGCACGATGCGTTCCACCGGGTCTGGCCCCGGATCGCCAAGCAGCACTTGCCAGGTCAGCAACACTGCGGGCAGCAGGCACAGCACGAACAGCGCAAGCTTCGCGAATGCGATCGGCATCGTCAGTACAGTGTCGTCGGGTCCATGCCGGCGTACAGCGATGCGACCTGCTCGGCATAGCCGTTGAAGGGCAGGGTCGCGATGCGTGCCTTGAAGATCGACGCGCCCTCGGCGATGCGCCGCTCCGAAGCCTGGCTCCAGCGCGGATGATCGACCGCCGGGTTGACGTTTGCGTAGAAGCCGTATTCGTCCGCTGCCATGTCGCTCCAGCTGGTGTAGGGCTGGGTCTCGGTGAACTCGATGCGCACGATCGACTTGGTGCTCTTGAAGCCGTACTTCCACGGCACCACCAGACGCAGCGGCGCGCCGTTCTGGTTGGGAAGCCAGCGGCCGTAGATGCCAACCGCAAGCAGGGTGAGCGGGTGCATCGCCTCGTCAATGCGCAGCCCCTCGCGATAGGGCCAGTCGAGCGTGTTTCGACGCTGTCCCGGCATCTGTTGCGGGCGTTCGACGGTGGTGAAGGCGACGTACTTGGCCCGCGAGGTGGGCTTGAATCGCTGCAACAGGGTCGAGAGCGGAAAGCCGTTCCAGGGAACCACCATCGACCACGCTTCCACGCAGCGCAGGCGATAGATGCGCTCCTCCAGTGCGATGCCCTTGAGCAGGTCGTCGAGATCGAAGCGCCCGGTGATTTCGGCGGCGCCGGCGATCTCCACGCTCCACGGTCGCGGCCGGAAGCGACCTGAATGCTTGGCCGGGTCCGACTTGTCGGTGCCGAACTCGTAGAAATTGTTGTATTGGGTCAGGTCGCGGTAGCTGGTGCGCGCCTCACTCGTGCTCTCCGGCCAGCGCCGCAGCCCCGGGATTTCCGGCTTCGGCGCTGGCGCGGGGGGCGTTGCGTTCATCGCTTCGGCAGGACGTTCGCAACCGGCAAGAGCGAGGGCCACGCCGGCCGCTGCGGCGCGGATCAGCTCACGGCGTTGCAGATACACGGTCTCCGGGGTGATGTCGGAAGACAGGATCGGGTCGAACAGACGACTTCGCATCGGCTTACCTCCGGGTCATGAGACCCGAACCATGCCGAAATCCTGACAGTGCCCCGTGCATACGTTGTCAACGTCCCGGCTCGGTTTCCTGCCCCAAGCTTCGCTGGTAGGTTCGGGTGGTCTGCGGCCGTGCACGTGCTGTTCTCCGCGCGCGGTCCGCTCCGGGTTCCCCATCGCAAGTCGTTCCGTGTCGAAGCGGAGCGCAAAGGAGTGTTTGTGAGCCGCGCATTCAATTTTTCTTCCGGCCCCGGAGCGATTCCGGAACCTGTCCTGACCCAGGCGCGCGACGAGATGCTGGAGTGGTCGAGCGCGCGCGCGTCTGTGATGGAGATCAGTCATCGCGGCAAGCACTTCATCGCGCTGGCGGAACAGGCCGAGGCCGACCTGCGCGCGCTGATGGCGATCCCGTCGAACTACAAGGTGCTGTTCCTGCAGGGCGGCGCCACCCAGCACTTTGCGCAGATTCCGATGAACTTCGCCGCCGGCGCCAGCGCCGACTACATCGTCACCGGCCAGTGGGGACAGAAGGCAGCGAAGGAAGCCAAGCCCTACACCAATGTGCGCGTGGCGGCTTCTTCCGAGGAGGACAATTTCTTCAAGCTCCCACCGCGCGAACACTGGCAGCTCGACCCCAACGCTGCCTACCTGCACATCACGCCGAACGAAACCATCCAGGGCGTCGAGATCCATGAGGTACCGGAGACGGGCAGCGTGCCGCTGGTCGCGGACATGTCCTCGAACATCCTGTCGAAGCCGGTCGACGTGTCGCGTTTCGGCGTGATCTACGCCGGCGCGCAGAAGAACATCGGTGCCTCGGGCCTGGTCGTGCTGATCGTGCGCGAGGACCTGCTCGCGCGATGTCCCGCGAGCATCGCCGGCATCTTCAACTACGCCGCGCATGCCAAGGAAGGTTCGATGCTGAACACGCCGAACACCTTCGGCTGGTACCTGGCCGGACTCACCTTCCAGTGGCTCCAGCGTGAGGGCGGGCTCGCGGAGATGGAGCGGCGCAATGACGAGAAGGCGCGCCGTCTGTACGACTACATCGATGCGTCCGGCTTCTACAGCAACCCGATCGAGAAAACGGCGCGCTCGCGCATGAACGTGCCGTTCCGCCTCGCCGACGAGGCGCTCGACGATGCCTTCCTGAAGCAGAGCGAGGCCGCTGGTCTGATGGCGCTCAAGGGCCACCGCTCGGTCGGCGGCATGCGCGCCAGCATCTACAACGCGATGCCGATGGCCGGCGTCGATGCATTGATTGCCTTCATGCGCGACTTCGCGCAGCGCCACGGTTGAGGTTGCCCATGTTCCGCATCGCCACCCTGAACAACATTTCCCAGAACGGCCTGAAGCGCCTGCCCGCGGAGCGCTACCGCGTCGTCGACGCGCTGGCCGATGCCGACGCCGTGCTGCTGCGTTCCGCCGACATGCATGCGCTCGACATCCCCGACTCGGTGCTGGCCATCGCGCGCGCCGGTGCCGGCACCAACAACATCCCGGTGACGGCCATGTCCAAGCGTGGCGTGCCGGTGTTCAACGCGCCCGGAGCCAATGCCAACGCGGTCAAGGAGCTGGTGATCGCCGGCATGCTGCTGTCGGCGCGCAACATCGCTGACGCGCTGGCGTTCACGGCAACCTTGCCGGCGGAAGGCGGCGAGGAACTGATGGAGAAGGAGAAGAAGCGCTTCGTTGGCGGCGAGTTGATCGGGCGCACGCTCGGCGTGATCGGCCTCGGCGCGATCGGCGTGCGCGTGGCCAACGCGGCGCGCGCGCTCGGCATGCGCGTGATCGGTTTCGATCCGCACATGACCGTCGAGGGCGCGTGGGCCTTGTCGTCCGACGTGATCAAGGCCGGCAGCATGAACGAGGTCTATGCCGGTTCCGACTTCATCAGCTTCCATGTGCCGTTGAACGACGCGACCCGCGGCTCGTTTGCGCTGGCATCGCTCGACGTGGTCAAGCCCGGTGTGGTGTTGCTCAACTTCTCGCGCGACGGCATCGTCGCCCATGACGCCATCCAGGCCGGTCTCGCCGACGGCCGCATCGGTCGCTATGTCACCGACTTCCCGAAGCCGGACTACCGGGGCAATCCGCGCGTGATCGGCCTGCCGCACCTCGGAGCCTCGACCGCCGAGGCCGAGGAGAATTGCGCGCTGATGGTGGTCGACCAGCTGCGCGAGTTCCTGGAGAACGGCAACGTCGTCAATAGCGTCAATTTCCCGACCACGCGCATGCACCGTGCCGGCAAGGCGCGCATCTGCGTCGCCAATGCCAACAAGCCGAACATGATCGGGCAGCTCTCGGCCACGCTGGGTGCAGCCGGCATCAATATCGCGCAGATGCACAACGCTTCGCGCGGCGACCACGCCTACAACCTGGTCGATGTCGACAATGAAGTCGGTCCCGAAGTGATCGAGCAGCTGCGTGCGATCGACGGCGTGCTGATGGTGCGGGTGATCGGATGAGCGACCCGTCGCCCAAGCCCAGCCTGGCCGAGGTGCGCAGCCGCATCGACGCGATCGACACTGCGATCCAGCAGCTGATCGCCGAGCGTGCGCAGTTCGCGCGCCAGGTCGGGCTGGCCAAGGGACCGCTGCGCGCGGCGGTCGACTACTACCGGCCGGAACGCGAAGCCCAGGTGCTGCGCATGGTCATCGAGCGCAACCAGGGGCCGCTGTCGAACGAGGAGATGGTGCGGCTGTTCCGCGAGATCATGTCCGCTTGCCTGGCGCAGCAGGAACCGCTGACGATTGCCTTCCTCGGTCCCGAGGGCACGTTTTCGCAACTGGCGGTGCACAAGCATTTCGGGCACTCGGTCCATGGCCTGCCGCTCGGTTCGATCGAGGAGGTGTTCCAGGAAGTCGAGGCTGGGCATGCCGATTTCGGGGTAGTGCCCGTCGAGAACTCGACCGAAGGTTCCGTGCACCCGACCCACGACATGTTCCTGACCTCGCCGCTCAAGATCTGCGGCGAGGTCGAGCTGCCGATCCACCAGTACCTGCTCGCGAAGCAGGAGGATCTGGCACGCATCGAGCGCGTGTTTTCGCACCCGCAGTCGCTTGGGCAGACGCGCAACTGGCTGCGCCAGCACCTACCCAAGGCCGAGCGCATCGCGGTCGCCAGCAACGCCGAGGCGGCGCGTCGCGCCAAGGCGTCGGAAGACGCGGCCGCGATCGCGGGCGAGGGCGCGGCGCGCGTCTATGATCTCAAGGTGCTGGCCGGTCCGATCGAGGACCGGCCCGACAACACCTCGCGCTTCGTCGTGCTCGGTCGCGACATCTTCTCGCCGAGCGGCCAGGACAAGACCTCGCTGATGCTGATCGCCAAGGACCAGCCTGGCGCGCTGCACCATCTGCTCGAACCGCTCGCGCGCCACGGCGTCAGCATGACCCGCATCGAGTCGCGACCGACCCGGCAACGCAAGTGGCAACACGCGTTCTTCATCGATGTCGAAGGCCATGTCGAGGACGCGAAGCTGAAACAGGTGCTGAACGAACTCGGTCCGGTCACCGACCAGTTGACCATCCTCGGTTCTTATCCGGTGGCGGTGTTGCCGGGATGAGCGGCGGCCTGCGCTTCGTCACCGGTGCGGCCGGGCCGCTGCGCGGTCGCGTTCGCGTGCCGGGCGACAAGTCGGTATCGCATCGCGCGATCCTGTTCGCCAGCCTGGCCGATGGCGTGTCGCGCATCCGCGGTTTTCTGGAAGGCGAGGACACGCTGGCGACGGCGGCGGTGTTTCGTGCGCTCGGCGTGCGCATCGAAGCGCTTGGTCCTGGCGAACGCGTTGTCCATGGCGTCGGCATCGACGGCCTGCGCGGCTGCGACGCGGCGCTCGACTGCGGCAATGCCGGCACCGCGATGCGCCTGCTCGCCGGCCTGTTGTCTGCCCAGCGCTTTGGCTCGACGCTGATCGGTGACGCCTCGCTGTCCAAGCGGCCGATGCGACGAGTGATTGAGCCGCTGGAACGCATGGGCGCGCGCATCGAATCGCACGATGGTCTGCCGCCGTTGCGCATCCACGGCGGGCAAGCCCTGCGCGGCATCGACTACACGCTGCCGGTGGCCTCGGCGCAGGTGAAGTCGGCGCTGCTGCTTGCCGGCCTGTACGCTGAGGGCGAGACCACGGTGCGTGAGCCGCACCCGACGCGTGACTACACCGAGTCGATGCTGCGCCAGTTCGGCGTCGCCATCGACTACGCACCAGGCCATGCGCGGCTGCGCGGCGGGCAGCGGCTCGCGGCCAGCGATGTCGAGGTTCCGGCGGATTTCTCGTCCGCGGCGTTTTTCCTGGTCGCCGCCAGTATCGTGCCCGGTTCCGACCTGCTGCTCGAAGCGGTCGGCATGAATCCGCGTCGCACCGGCTTGCTCGCCACTTTGCGCGAGATGGGCGCCGACATCGCGGTCGTACGCGAGGCAGTGCAGGGCGGCGAAGTCGTCGCCGACCTGCGCGTTCGCTACGCGCCACTGCACGGCATCGAGGTGCCGATCGAACGCGTGCCGGACATGATCGACGAGTTCCCGGCACTGTTCGTCGCCGCCGCAGCGGCCACAGGCCCAACCGTGGTGCGCGGCGCCGCCGAATTGCGCGTCAAGGAAAGCGACCGGCTGGCGACCATGAGCACGGTCCTGCGCACGCTCGGCGCCGGCATCGATGAAACTCCGGACGGCGCCACCATCCACGGCGGCAGCCCGCTCGCCGGCGGCCATGTCCACGCCCACGGCGACCACCGCATCGCCATGAGCGCCGCCATCGCCGGCCAGATCGCCAGCGCCGCCGTCACCATCGACGACTGCGACAACGTCGCCACCTCCTTCCCCGGCTTCGTCGAACTCGCGACCTCGATCGGCTTCGACCTCGCGGCACGGCGCGACGCGTAACCGATTCGCAGCGGGCGTATTGCGCGGTCGCATGCATGCGCGAGCGCGCAGCGCCACTCGCCGATCGCTGTCGACCACAATCAGCCGCGGCGCTCGCGCTTGAAGGCACTGATGTCCTGCGGGTGGAACTCGACGTTCGCCAACGCGGCGCGCAGTGCGCGGGCTCGTTCCAGCCGTTCGGCCACCGCGACGCGTTCCGAAAGCGGCATGGATTCGAATCCCGCGATGCGCTCGAAACTCGCGCTGTGGTGGTGGTTGGCTGGTGGTTCCATGGTGGTTGCAGCATGTAGGCGATCTTTGGATCTGCAAGTCCCTTGGCCCGCAAGGAACACAGCCACGCCCTCGTCGCAAAGGTTTCACGTCTTAATTGGCTTTGTCCTCACGTCACCGCCCTCGTCCATCGAACGATTTCCGCTCGCCTGCGATCACCTTCGATCAATAGGCATCCAAGAACCTGGCGTTACGCCGAGCGCTTGGGTGACAGTTGCAAAATCAATTCGTTGGCTTGTTGGCGCGCGGCTCTTTCACTACCTCTCGCCGATAGGCCAGATGTGCCTCCCAGAGTACTAAACTTGCTCGAGACAACTTTCTCCCGCACTTCGAAGTGTTGTCTCGCGACGCTCCGAACGATGTCACCTGACAAGCCGTTGGAGCAGTTGTGATCCGGGAACGTGAGGATGGCGCTAGCGCCTTTCATTGCGACCCTACCTAGTAGCTTGTCCAATGCGCCCTTCGATTTGGTCTTGAAGCTGAACTCGGATTTCGGGCGACGGATCGCCTCCGGATACCGGCCGACACCTTCGGCCTTGCAGCGGTCTCCCGTCGCGATCGTTTCCAGTACGTGATAGAAGCGGCTGTAGTGAACACCCGAGTACGGCGGGTCTATGAAAACGAGGTCGCCCTTGCGGAGTCCGTTGGCGAGTTTCGTCGCTTCGCCCACAATCGCCCTGCCATGCTGCTTGGCGTGAATCTCACATAGCTGGACAAAGTTCGCCTTCACTCGGGACGGCACGTCCCGATTCCACGCATCGACCAGGAAGCGCTTTGCAGTTCGCGTGGGCTGGAACGGTTGCGCGGTATGGCCTGGCGCCGCGACGCACTGACTGGCGGATTCAATCAATGCGGCCAACGCCACAGTGAAGTAGGGCGATTTCGAGGGAAGCGTCGCTCGAAGCGCATCGATCCAGAGTGCTTGGATGGGGGAAAAGTAATGTCCACCGTACGCAGCGGTGATGGGGCGGGAACGCCGAAGCTCGCACCATCGTCGAGCAGCGCGAACAGTCTCACGCGTCACTCTCGAAACATCTGGTGTGTCTCGAGCAGAGCGAACCTTTCGCAGCGCTGCATCGAACCACGTGTCCCACGCCTTGTCCGCATCGAGGCGCTTTGTTCGTCCGATGATCGCTGTCGCCAAGACGCTGCTGTAGGCCTGAAGGTCAACGGCCAGCACTGGAATCGCGTGTCGCGTGGCCACGAATCGCGCCACGGCCGTCGATCCGGAGAAGAGATCCACGAATCGAGTCGCCGTTGGAACAGTGGCATCTATCAACTCGCCAAGACCGTTCTTCAGCATCCATCGCTTCGACCCCATGTACTTCAAGGCAAGAGTCCCCAGATCGAACCGATCTCAAAGCCAGCCAGGCATCGCATTGGCGTAGCGATGCTTCGGCTCGCCGTGTGAAGCGTGAAATCGGCCGGTTGACTTGTGCGCCAAGCTCGAATTTCATCGAGGGAATCGGTGACCTCGCTCCAGAAGTCCAGAGAATCGTCGGGCTCTCCTCCGAGAGGCCATAGACCGCGCTGAACGCCAAACTGGTGCCACCAAAACGATAGCGCGTTGGAATCGAAGCCACCGACCGCCAAGTGACGCCTGGTCGAAGCGGACGCGAGGAAGAGGATGAGAGCCGCGCGGCTGAGGACCTGAAGATGGCAGCGCGAGTCATCAACGTCACTCTTCTTCTGTGAATCATCCAAGGGAACCAACGTTTCGTTGCTGGCCAGAAAACGAGACCAGTTGATCGCTTCTGCCTGATCAATACCGAGACTCTCGATCATTGTCGCCGAGGGCGTCACACCAGACATGCGTAGGATCTGCTTGAGCAGGTGTTGCTCGAGTGTTTGGAAGCGCGTTCGCTGCGCGCTCGGCTCGAACAGTCGCCAAAGGTCTTCCACGAAATCGAGGACTTGCGCTGGGGCTAGCCGATCGGGACTGCGAAAACACGAAGGACGGTAACTGACCAAGTTCCGATTGGAGTGATCGTCGTTCGTAGCTGCGAGATCGACACCCCATTTCGACATGCACCGATAGGCCGCGGCAGATGAAACGCCCAGCCCACACCCATGCATCCAGCGAGAAAGTGGAACTCCAGCGGGCTGAATGATGTGGTCAAACAGACGCTCAGCGCTCTTCTGCTGCGCCCAATGCTCGAGACAAGGCCAAACGATGGCGTGCGTTCCTCCGAATCTGTAGCCCGACTCCATCTTGATCTTGGGAATGACTGTGACTGTCCCGTCCTTCAGGATTGCCGGGTGCCGTTGGTTGAAGATTCCGACTCCCTCTGACGCCAAAAGACCCATCGCGGCTCTCAATTCGGCGTAATAGCCGAAGTGCAGTGCCGAATAGGTGTCGCCTCTCACCGCGCAGTCAACACCGCGACTGAGGAATGACCATCCGTCGACGACGTGTGCAGGCGCAGACGCCGAGACGTATTCGATCAAATGGCCTCGGTTGATTGTTGATCCATGGTTATCAGCGTCAAATCGCTCAGTGCAGTCAATTCGATATCGATTCGATTGCCGCATCCATCGCTTCCCACGAACGGGACTCCGTTGCGCTACGAAGTAGCTCTCAATTGCGTCCCTCGAAATGTTCCGAAGCGTCTTCTTCGCTTTCACACCAAGCTGAGCGGGTCTTTTCGCCATGTTCTTGCCCCGACTCAGTTGACCGATCCAAGCACAGCCTTGGCCGCTTCGCCAACGTCTCCGCCATCCTTCTCTAGGTGCCTGAGAAGCTGGACGCGCATTTCCTTGTAGCCACTGCTCCCGCGAAAAACTGCCTGACGCAGCCGCGCGCTTTCGGTAAGACCGGGTGCGGATGAAGTCCGCCAGTCATATCCCGCGAGTGAATTCGCGGCCTTCTTCAGGAAAGCCGCGAGAGCCGTGGTCTTGAGAGACGCGAGTGCGCCGCTAACTGCACTGTCATCCGTCGCCGCATTCTTCTTGCCTTTGGCCGATCCGAAGATTTCGTCCTCGGTCCAGGCGTGCAACTCCAGTTCCTCGGCTTGAACAAAGCAGATGTCATTGAAGACGTGCAGGAATCCGCGAATGCCCTGATCGGTTGTGAGCAATGAGTGTCGTCCGAAGAAGGTCTGGTCAGTTTCGGAACTGAACAGTTCGGGATCTTTCACCTTGCGTAGAGACTCCGCCCAAGGCGCTTTCGACTTCTCGACTGCATTCTGCAAGAGCATGCCGCTGAAGATCAGAAAGGCCGCTTGCATCGATCTTGTCCAGGGCAACACCGGTTCGTTGGAAGCCTTCGGCGCACCGAACAGCCCGCCCATTCGCGTCGGGCCATTCTCGAACGGCTTCACGAAGGTCGCCATCAGAGACCTGATCCACGCGGCTTGCGTCACCATCAACGCCGCACCGGCAAGTTCGGACGACTTCTCCCCCAACATGTTGATGCGTTGTTTCCAAGGGCTTTCGGGGTGGCGCCACAGCGACTCCACTAGCTCCTGACATCTGGTTTCTCGATAGATCGAATGACCGGCCAGCTTGTCTAGCCAGGTTTCGCGGCGCAGCAGCGGATAAAGGTCGAATGCGAGCGATCGATTGATTCGCTTCGGCGTGATGTTTACAGACCAGAATAGGTAGGCCTGCCAGCTGTGATCCAAACCCGCGAACAACACGACTGGTAGTTCATAGTCGTCACCTGGATCGAATCCTTCGAACGCCCACAAGCGATGTTGGCCATCGATAACCTCGAGAGGATAAATCGATGACGGATTCCACTTTTCTGAAAACCCTTCCGGCAAGACCAATTGCGAGTGTCCGTCCGCTTCCTCGACGACAACCAGGTCGGACTTCTCGATCTTCTTCTTGTGTCGCTCGGCATTCGGAGGCAGGACATTGACCAGGATGGCCGTGGGCAGCCATCCAGGCTTTCGAAGCTCATCCGCGTCGGGACTCGTGCGGTTTGCCTCACTCATTTCACACCAAGGATACCCGAACTTTACGAATTCCCGGATGGTGGCGGACCGCGCTTCCTCATGCCCTCGTTGCCGTTTGGGTCTTGCGCGCGCAATCCCCAGACTTCGTGCTGCGGCGATAGACGCCGGTCAAGGCCTTCAAGTCAGATGCCTTCAGCGAGCACAAGTAGAAATGGGGATTCGGCTTCTTTTGGAGCGCCTTTTCATTGAATTGGACGCGGTCCCATTCCTTGAGCCACTGGTGCACCTTTAGACAGGGCACAGTCTTGCGTCCTTTTTGCTTACTGCTCATGGTTCTCCCCTTCGCCAAGAGTGCGGCCAAATTCGCCAGAAAGTTTGATGCTGCCCTGGCAGGTTCGACCACTGCGCCAATTTGCCAACACGACTTCTCCGACGTTGTTATCGTCGCTTTGATCGCTGCGAGTGTACTCGGTGGTGCGTCGACCTTGGCGTCCGACCGACTACCGTGCCGAGTTGAAGGGACGTCTAGTTCATCTGGGCGTGTTGGACGGATTCCGCAGTTCGAGGCGAACAACCCCGGCGGGTGGGCGGGCACGAAGGCGAACCATTCCCCTTCTCTTGATGACAGCAACGCAAACCGGTGGTCCGACCGGTACCGGCCAAGTGTCGTGACTGTCCTTCGCAACACCCGTTGTCAGCGACCGTCCCGATGGCGCCATTCCGCAGGCTGGGGCTCATTCCGCCACTTCTTGTTGCAATGCGACGTGACAGTGAACTGGTTCACACCATACGGTGCCGTCCGGTCAGGGTTGGGTCGTGAGGGAGCGACCCGCCAGGGCGGCAGTACAGCCATCGGCGAGAGGCCGGCGGCTTGAAAGATGCGATGTCGAAGAACACCACTTTCCTCGGGAGGGAAAACATGAATATCCAGCATCACGGCTGCCGCCTGCGGCTGCTGACAGCCATGGCCATGCTCGCGCTCGGTTCCTCGGCGTGGGCCAGCACCCTGAACCAGAACGTGTCGTGGACCGTGGACCGGTCGGGCACCGCCGCGAAGTACCGCATCGTCGCCTACGGCGATTCGATCTACGCCGGTTACAACGGCTCGGTCAGCAACGCCGCGAAATACTCCGCGCCCACGGTTGATGCCGAGTATCTCTCGGCGCTGTGGAACGCGGACATGGAGAGCATCCGCCGCGCCAAGTCCGGCGCGGTGGCCAAGGACGTGTACGACAACAAGATCGTTGCCGAGCGTTCCTACATGCAGGCCAGCAGCACCCGCGTCGTCACCTTCGAGATGTGCGGCAACGACGGCCTGCAGGCGCGCACCGCGTTCAAGGACCAGAGTGGCACCTGCAGCTACAGCGGCATGCAGACCGCGCTGAACAACTGCAAGACCTACGTCGCCGCGGCGATGGACTACATCAATGCCAACGCGCACGCGAATACCCGGCTCAAGGTGATTTCGAACGTGTACTACCCGGGCTACAACGCCGACAACGTGCAGAGCACCTGCAAGGACGCCTCCACCGGCGCAACGGTCAACCTGCGCGACCGCTTCCTGCCGTACCTGAGCAAGATGAACTACTGGATGTGCGAGTACGCACGCCAGAAGGGCTTCAAGTGCGCCGACAGCTTCGCCGAGTTCATGGCCGCCGACTACGACAGCAACGGCGATGGCCAGGTCGATTCGGCCGCGCTGCGCTACGTCGCCGGCGACACCGAGGCGGCCTATGTGACGCGGATCACCTCGACGCTGAAGTCGACGCTGCGCGATGCCAACGTCAAGCTGGTCAGTTCGTCGAGCAGCTACGACTACATCCAGTCCGACGACACGCACCCGACCTACAGCGGCGGTACGGTCAAGGCCGGCCTGTGGGGTGGCAGCACCGGCACCGGTGCGCCGCGTTACACCAGCTTCAGCGGCGGCAAGAGCCCGATCTGGCGCAACTACGGGCATGAGCGCATGGGCTGGACGGTGTCGGTGTTCAATCCGCCGAGTCCGTGAGGGCAGGGTGAGCTCGACGAGCGACCGTCATGCCGCGGCGTCCGCAACGGACGCCGACGGCGTGTGCGTGCAGCGTGCGGAACGATCCGGCGGCCACTGGCGCCGCTGGATCGGACCCGGGTGCGCGATTGTGGGACTGCTCGCCGGGCTGGTGCTGGTCTCACGTGACAAACCGCACGAAGTCGCGACGAGCGCGCAGCCGGCCGGCACCGTGGTGGTCGAACGCGACCGCAGTGGCGTGGTGAGCGCGGTGCGGGCTGCGCAATCCAGTTCGTTGCCCGCGGTGAAGCGTTCGGCGCCCACGCCGCAGAGCGATGCACGCATCGACGCCAGCGATTTCACCGAACCGAGCAACGATGCCGATGACATTGCCGCCTACTTCAGTCCAGGCGATGCGGAGCCGACCATGGGCGAGCTGATCGAGGCACTGCGCGACAGCGGCGTGCGCGAGGGCATTGCCGCATTCAATCCGCCGGGCACGAGTCCGCTGCTGCGCGGCATCGCCGTACCGCCGGATTTCGCACTGCCGCCGGGCTATGTGCGCCATCACCAGGTGACCGATCAGGGCGAGGACATCGAACCGATCCTGATGTTCGCGCCCGAGGTGCAGTTCTCTGACGAGCAAGGTCAGCCGATCGCGATCCCGCCAGACCGGGTGGTGCCAGCGGAACTGGCACCGCCGGGATTGCCGATCCGCACCATCGAACTGCCGCCGGAATCGTGAGCCCGGCGAACGAGGCCCAGGGTGGGCTCCGCAGCGCCTCGGTGGCGTTGGCCGGCATCGTCGTGAGCGGCGTGTTGCTGGCGCTGTACGCGCGCGGCGGCTTCGGCTGGCCGCTCGGCTTCGTGGTGCTGGTGCCCTGGCTGTGGACGCTGCACCGCCTGCGTTCCGTGATCGCCGTGCTCGCCTACGCCGCGTTGATGGCTGCGGTATTCGCGCTGGCCGCGCTCGGCTGGTTCGGAGCCGCATTCGGCGCCTACGTCGGCATCAACACCTGGCTCGCGACGCTGCTGTTCGTGCTGCTCGCGCCCTTGCTGCAGCCGCAGTTCCTCGCCTTCGCGTTGGTGTGGCATGCGCTTCGACGCCAGCTCCATCCGACAGTGCGGGCGCTGGCTGCAACTGCGGCGTGGGTCGGCTGCGAATGGCTGTTGCCGAAGCTGCTCGGCGACACGCTGGGACATGGCCTGCAGCCATCGCCGCTGCTGCGCCAGGCCGCAGACCTCGGTGGGGCCGCCTTGCTGACCGCGGTGCTGTTGCTGGTCAACGCGGCGCTCGCGCAAGCGCTGCGCGCGGGTCGCGCGGCGTGGCGTCCGTTCGGCGCCGCCATGATGCTGGTCGCGGTGCTTGCGGGCTATGGTCAGTGGCGCCTGTCCTCATTGCAGACGGCGCTGTCCGGGCCCGCGCCGGCGTTGCGCATCGGCGTGGTGCAGGCCAATCTCGTCGATCTCGAACGCGCGCGTGCCGAACACGGCAGTTACGCGGTGGTGCGGCAACTGCTCGACTCCCACTTCGCGATGTCCGAGCACGCAGTGCGCGCGCAGGGCGCCGAGGCGCTGCTGTGGTCGGAGACGGTGTATCCGACCACGTTCGGCAGCCCCAAGAGCGACGATGGTGCGGCGTTCGATCGCGAGATTGGTGACTTCGTTGCCGAGCTCGGCGTGCCGCTGGTGTTCGGTACCTACGACCGCGACACGAGTGGCGAATACAACAGCGCGGCAGTGATCGATCCGGCGCGCGGCCTGCTCGGGCACTATCGCAAGACGCATCTGTTCCCGTTCACCGAGCGGGTGCCGGACTGGCTCGATGGTCCTCGCGTGCGCCGATGGCTGCCGTGGACCGGTCGTTGGCGACCGGGCGATGGTGCGCGCGCGTTCCCGTTGACGCTCGCCGATGGCCGCGAAGCCAATGTCGTGCCGCTGATCTGTCTCGACGACGTGCGCCCGCAACTGGCGATCGATGGCGCACGACTGGGCGCGCAGGCGATCGTCGGGTTGTCCAACGATTCCTGGTTCAGCGCGCATCCGGCAGGGGCGCGATTGCATCTGCAGGTCGCGGCCTTCCGCAGCATCGAAACGCGCCTGCCGCAGTTGCGCGCGACCACGAATGGACTGAGCGCGATCATCGACGAGTCCGGCGAAGTGGTCGTGCATACCGAAATGGGTCAGCAGGCGGTGCTGGTCGGCGAGATTCCACTGCGCGCGTCGGTGCCCACGCTGATGCTGCAGCTGGGCGATTGGGTCGGCCCGGCCGCGCTCGGTTTCCTCGGGTTGCTTGTGCTGACCGGCCTGTGGCATCGATGGGGAAGGGCGACGGCGCCGAACCCGGTCGTACCGCTGGCGACGACGCCGGTCGCGCCAGTTGCGGTGGTGTTGCTGTCCCCGCAGTGGTGCTACGCCGCGATGCTGTTGCGCATCGGCGCAGCGCTGACGCTGGCCTGGCTGGGCTGGCGCATGTTCGCGGTCGATGGCCTGCAAGTGAATTCGCTGCTGCAGGTGCGCGGCTTCGTCTTCGGCGTCGCCTTGCCGCTGGTGCTGGCATGGGCGATCCGTCACGGGCATGCGGCGACGGCGCGCGTCGAGGCCGCGACGCTGGTGTTCGAGTCCGGGGCGCAACGCTTCGACCTGCCGATCGCCAGCATCGCGTGCCTGCATGCCATCTGGGTCGGCGGCCCGGGCGCAGCGCTGCAACTGGGCCTGGCCTCGGGTCGGCGCTGGCCGACCACCATCGCGCTCGCCGATCCGCAGCCGCTGGCATCGCTGCTCGAAGGCGCTGGCAGCGGCGTGACCTGGGCGACACCGCGCGCGCAACGACTCGCCGAATTCGCCACGCTGCGCGCAGTCACCGGCCAGCGCTGGCTCGACCACGCCGCGATCAAGTTCCTGCTGTTCCCGTTGCTGCCCGCGCTGCTCGCATTCCGGTTGCACCAGCACATTGCCTTCGGTGGGACCTTCGGCGAACTCCAGACCTACGGACCCATCGCCTGGTTCACCGGCCTGCTGATCTGGTGGGCGGCGTGGTCGCTCGGGTTGATGCTCCTCGCTGCAGCAATGCGCCTGCTGATCGAAGCCACCACCACCGCCATGTTCTTCGCGCACCGCGCTGCGGCACCCGCAACGCGTCGGTTGCTCGAACGCATGGCGCACCTCGTCTACTACCTCGGCGTGCCGGCGTGGCTGGTGCTGCGGTTGCTCTGGGGCTGAGTCGGCGCTGCGTTTCTGTCGGGCAGTGACTGAACCGACCTGCACTCCCTCGGCGTCCCGACCCTGACCGGATCGGCCGCCCTCTGCGCCAAGCTCGCCGCCATGTGCGACTCCGGCAATCGGAACGCCTGCCTGCAATACGATCGCATCTGCGATTTCGGCAACTGATCCGTCGAATACCCTGCAATCTCCCCGTCGCGCAGAGCCTGCGCGGCGGGGACCTGACGACGGAACGCCTCCGCTTGCTGCGGACACCAAAGCGGCCCATGAATCAGCAACCAGCCAACGCGCGAACTAGCATTCAGCCGATGGTCGAACTAGCATTCAGCCGAGGCCCGAACTAGCATTCAGCCGACTGCCAACTTCGACCCTCAGCATGCGTAGCGCTCACCCGTTCCCTCGGTTTCTTGCACCGCGCCTGCGCGAAGCGCTGCGGGACACGCCAGCCGTGCTCATCCATGGACCTCGGCAAAGCGGCAAGACCACGTTGGCCAGAGAGGTCGGGGAGGGCCGTGGCTACCGGTACTTGTCTTTCGACGATGACGCCATCCGGACCGCGGCACAGGCCGACCCGGTCGGGTTCGTCACGCGGCTGTCGGCGAAGACCATTCTCGATGAAGTTCAGCGGGTCCCGGAAATCTTCACCTCGCTGAAAGCTGCGATTGATTCGCGGCGTACTTCCGGCAGGTTCATTCTGACCGGTTCTGCCAACGTACTGCTGGTTCCGAACCTGGCCGACTCGCTTGCCGGTCGGATGGGCATTCTTCAGCTGCATCCGCTCGCGCAGTGCGAGATTCAGCGTATTCGTCCGCGCTTCCTCGATGATCTGCTGCGCGGACGGTTCCGGACTGTTCTGGGCGAGCCGCTTGGACGTGATTTGGCGCGTCGCATCACGGATGGCGGTTATCCAGCCGTCCATGCACGGAGAGAGGCAGCGCGGCGGCGAGCCTGGTATCGCGATTACGTCGAGACCCAGATCCAGCGCGATGTGCGCGATCTGAGCCGCATTCGCTCACTCGACACGCTTCCGAAGTTGATGCGCCTGGTGGCCACCCACACCGCTGGGCTGATCAATGTGGCGGACCTGGCCGCGCCGTTCGAACTGACCCGCCAGACGATCCACGAGCACGTCACCCTACTCGAACGCGTGTTTCTGCTCGAGCGTCTGCCCTCATGGCACGTCAATCCGTTGAGTCGGCTCGTCAAGCGACCGAAGCTGCACATCGGTGATACCGGGATCGCATGCGCGCTGCTCGGGCTCGATGCCGCCCGACTGGACTCCAACCGGACCCTGCTCGGCGCCCTGCTGGAGACCTTCGTGTTGCAGGACTTGCGTCGCCAGGCCAGCTGGCGCCGCGATCCGATTGACTTCTTCCACTACCGGGATCGTGACAACTTTGAGGTCGATATCGTGGTCGAAGGCGAAGGCGTCGTCGCCGGCGTGGAGGTGAAGGCCGCTGCGACCGTAACCGATTCGGACCTGCGCGGGTTGCGCAGACTGCAGAGCGCCGCAGGACCGCGTTTCGCCGCGGGCGTCGTGCTTTACGAGGGCAGCGCCACGATCAGCTTTGGCAACGCGATGTTCGCAGTGCCCGTGCGCCGACTTTGGGAAACGGAATAGGCGCAACTTCCTGCACCTGGACGCCCGGCGGAATGTCGGGGGTCTTGCTCGGCACGACGACCCGCCGCATCTGCGCGCTGAAGGGATGGCGCCAGTCCATCGCCGATTGCGGCCTCACGGCGCCAGCTTGCGCTTCAAGGCCTGCGCGATGGCGGGGGGCAGCGAGGGCAGTGCGCGCAGGAGCCAGGGGAGGATGCGGCGTTTGGTGCCGCTGAGCGACTCCGGGATCAGCGCTTCGATCAGGTGCGGGCCCGGGTGCGCGAGCGCATATTCGAATGCCGTGCAGAAGTCTTCGGCGGTGTCGGCGCGGGCGGCGTGCACGCCCATGCCCTGGGCGAGGCGTGCGAAGTCGAGGCGCGGTCCGCTGAGGTCGAGCTGCGAGCGCGCCTTGGCGCCAATGCGTTCGGCGCCGACGCGTTCGAGTTCGACGTTGAGCACCGAGTAGCTGGCGTTGTTGAAGATGATCGCGGTGATGTCGAGCTGTTCGCGCGCCATCGTCCACAGCGACTGGATCGTGTACATCGCAGTGCCGTCTCCGATGAGCGCGATGACGGGTCGCTGCGGGCAGGCGATGGCGACGCCGATCGCGTTCGGCAGGCCCTGGCCGATGGCGCCGCCGGTCAGTGTGATCAGATCGTGTGCGGGGCAGCCGGCGGTCATGCGCGGCAGCATCAGTCCGGAGGTGATCGCCTCGTCGATGACGATCGCGTCCTCGGGCAGCAGATGGCCGACCGCCTTGCACACCTTTTCCGCGCTGAGTCGTCCACGCGGCCGACCCGGGCGTTGCGCGGGTTGCAGTGTGACGGGTGCCTGATCGGCATCGAGCGCACGCGCGAGCGCCGCGAGGCTGCCGGCCGCGTCCTGCGCGGGCGTCGAGAGCGTATGCACCGTGCAGCCGGCGGGCACCAGGTCGCTGGCCTTGCCCGGATAGGCGAAGAACGACACCGGCGACTTGGCATCGACCAGGACCAGATGCTCAAGGCCGGCGAGCTGCACGCCGGCGAGTTCGGCCAGGTAGGCGATGCGTTCGATCGGTGGGCGGCCGGCGCCGCGTTCGAGCCGGGTCGGGAACACTTCGGACAGCAGCTTGGCGCCGGATTTCGCGGCGATGCGCGCCGCGGCCATCAGGGCCGGTTCGCGCAGCGCACGGCCGCCAAGCAGCAACGCGCTCTTGCGACCGGAGCGCAGGATCGCGGCGATGGCTGCGACGGTGGCGGCATCGGCCGCTGCGGGCGTCGGTGCCGGTGGCGGTGGACAGGGCACGCCGCCCTCGCCCCAGGACACGTCGGCGGGCAGGATCAGCGTAGCGACCTGACCCGGCAAGCCACGCGCGGCGGCGATGGCATCGACCGCGTCGCGGCACAGTTCGGCCGTGGACTTCGAGGTGCGCACGAAACCCGGCGACACGTTGCGCGCCACGGTCTCGATGTCGGACTGCAGTTGCGCGTCGAGCGGCGCGTGGTAGGTGGCGTGGTCGCCGACGATGTTCACCACCGGCACCTTGCCCTTGCGCGCGTTGTGCAGGTTGGCAAGCCCGTTGCCGAGGCCGCAGCCCAGGTGCAGCAGGGTCGCCGCGGGGCGGTCGGCCATGCGCGCGTAGCCGTCGGCAGCGCCGGTGGCGACCCCCTCGAACAGGGCCAGCACGGCGCGCATGCGTGGCTCGTCGTCGAGCGCGGCGACGAAGTGCATCTCGCTGGTACCGGGGTTGGTGAAGCACACGGTGACGCCGGCATCGGCCAGGGTCTGCATCAGGGCTTGGGCGCCATTGGGCATGGGATTCTCCGGAAACGGGATCAGGGCGGGTCGAGGTGCTGCGCGCCGATGTCGGCGATGCGGGTGACGCCGGTCAGCGCCATGGTGATGGCGAGTTCGCGCTGCCAGCGCGCGAGCATCGACGTCAGCGCGCTTTCGCCACCGGCGGCGAGCGCGAAGATCCACGGCCGCCCGATCAGTACGCCGCGGGCGCCGAGCGCCAACGCGCGGAACACGTCGATGCCGCTGCGCACGCCGCCGTCGACCAGCACCGTTGTCTGGTTGCCGACCGCGGCGACGATGGCTGGAAGTTTCGCCGCCGTCGCCGCCGCCCCATCGAGCTGGCGCCCGCCGTGGTTGGAGACGACCAGGCCGTCGGCGCCGGCCGCGACTGCGGCACGTGCGTCGTCGACATCGAGGATGCCCTTGAGCAGTAGGGTGCCCGGCCAACGCTCGCGCAGCCAGGCGAGGTCGGCCCAGGTCACGCGCGGATCAAACTGCGCGTCGATGAAGCGACGGAAGGCATCCAGATCCCGCGCCGTGGGCACGTGCGTCTCCAGACTGCCGAGGCGCAGGGGACCACCGCGCAGCGCCACGTCCCGGATCCACGCCGGCCGAGCCAGCACCTGCGCGAGCTTCTGCCATCGCGCACGCAGCCCCTGCTGGCCGAGGCCATTGCGGGCGTCGCGGTGGCGGGCGCCGGCGAGCGGCAGGTCCACCGTGAACACCAGCGTGCGGCAGCCGGCGGCCTTGGCCCGCTCGATCAGCGCGGCGACGAGGGCGCGGTCGCGCAGCCAATACAACTGGAACGCAAACGGCGCGCCGGTCGCGGCCACCTCGTCGATGCCACACAGCCCGACCGTGGACAGCGTGAACGGCACGCCCGCGGTGCGCGCGGCGCGCACCGCCTGCACCTCACCGCGCCGCGCCATCATGCCGGCGAGCCCGATCGGTGCGAGCGCGAGCGGCATCGTGCAGTCGAGGCCGAACAGCGAGGCCGAGCTATCCACACCACCGACATCGACCAGCACGCGCTGGCGCAGTTGCACGCGCGACCACGCCGCCACGTTTGCTGCCAGCGTCTGCTCGGCACCGGCGCCGCCGTCGATGTAGTCGAACAGGAACCGCGGCAGACGGCCGCGCGCCAACGCGCAGTAGTCATCCGCAGTGACGGGCAGGGATCGCGGCATCGACACGGGGCTCGATCGGTGGAGCGCCGATGCTGCCACGTTCCGACCCGCAGGTGGCGTCGCGCTGCTCAGCCCTCGAAACCGTTCGCGAACAGCAGGCCGATAGGAACGAACGCCTCGCGCTCGATCGCGCCGATGTCCGGCGCCGGCGCACCCTGACCATCGCCGTCCTGTGGGCGCGGACGACCGTGGTAGTCGGCCTGCGTGCCGCTCGGCAGCGCGGAATCCACCGCGGGGCTGGTGGCGAGCAGGTCGAGGAAATTCGCCGCGTTCGGGTCCAGCGAGACGAATTGCGGTGCGGCCTCGATTGATCCGGTGTCGATGCCAAGCGTCATCCACTGCGCCTGCGTGTGGTAGCCGGCATTCGGGCCGCTGGCAATGAAGTTGTCGATGGCGTGGTCGGGCTTGTAGACCAGGTTGTGCGACAGGGTGATGCCGTTGCCGTCCTGCAGTCGGATGAACAGCCCGGGCTCCGGGTAGGCGGATCCGGCCACGGTGGCCAGGATCGCCACCAGGTTGTGGGCGAACACGAAGTCTTCGAGGGTCTGGTGGAAGCCGATGAAATCGCCGTTGGCCAGGTTGAGGCCGCGCACGGCATCGGTCATCAACACCGTGTTGTGCAGCACCCGCACATCGGCCGCGTGCCCTTCGCCGCCACCAAAGGCGATGTTCATGTCCACCAGCAGGTTGTTGCGCACCATGACTGCGGTGTTGAAGCCGAAGCTGACGCCCCAGGTGTTGTAGTCGTCGACCACCGGGTTGCCGTTCGGCTCCAGCCGGTTGCGCTCGATCAGCAGCATGCCGAGGTCGCGATCGACGTCGAGGCCCGTCGGCGACCCTTCGGAGTTGGATAGCCCGATGCGCGAGGTGCCGGCGCGGATGCGGTTGTCGGTGATCACGCCCTGGCGGCCATGCCACTTGATGCCGGTGGTTGGCGCCGGCCGTGAGGCGTCGATCACGTTGTGCGCGATGAACACCTTGCGGCTCTCCAGCGGGCGCAGAAAACTGGTCGCGACCCGCACCTGGTCGATGCGCGAACCCATCACCGCCACACCAACGCCGTCGGTGTAGACCGAGAAGTAGCTGTTGTCCTCGATCACCGAATCAACCAGGAACACGTCGTCGCCGCCCATGCCCCAGCCGACCAGCGGCGCGTGATGCGCGCGGATGCGCAGTGCCAGCACGTCGCTGCCACCGGCGCCGCCCGCGCTTTCCGCGGCGCCCATCTGGCTGCCGTTGATTTCGATGTCCATCACGCGCCAGTCGGTGCCCGACACGTCGACGCCATCCTGCGCCCCCGCCTGGGTGTGGAACACCGGGGGTGCGCCTGGACCGAAGGCCCCGAGCGTTGCCGGACCGGCGCCGGACAGATGCAGATTTCCCGTCCACGACTCGCCGCGCCGGAACAGCAGGCGCCGTGTCGCTGCGCCGTTCAGCCAGGCCAGTTGCGCCGCGAGATCGGTGGAGCTGACCGTGCTGCATCCGGCTGGGGCGGCCGTGAAATCCCCGGTGCGCGATACGCAGCGGGTGCGTCCGGCGTAGGCCGATTC
Organism: Lysobacterales bacterium; assembly: GCA_016703225.1. Classification (NCBI taxonomy): domain Bacteria; kingdom Pseudomonadati; phylum Pseudomonadota; class Gammaproteobacteria; order Lysobacterales; species Lysobacterales bacterium. The sequence continues at coordinate 860,552 of JADJCM010000003.1, read as the reverse complement.
CGGGTCCAGCACCTGGATCTGGACGCTGGCGCTGGCGCTGTTGCCGGCGACGTCGGTGACGCGGACCGTGGCCGTGTACTGCCCCGGCGTCTCGAACACATGCGCGGCCAGGAACCCGGTGGCAAGGTTGCGCGGTTTGCCCGTGGTCGACCAGGAGCCCGCGCCCACGTCGCCGAATTCCCATTCGATGTGCGCACCGAGCAGGTCGTTGCCGGACAGACCGGTGCTCGACGTGGCGTCGAAGTAGACCGCAAGCGGCGCCACCCCGCTGCTGCGGCTGGTGTCAATCTGGGCGAGCAACTGCGCGTGGACCGAGAGCGGCAGGGCGCACAGCAGAAGGGCGAAGCGAATCAGGGTGGCTCGCATGGTCGAGGGCTCCGGAACTTGGGTCACGGAATGTAACGTCTGCCGGAGCCGCGGAACCGTGCGCGCGTCGAGGTCCGGAGGAACGGCGCCGGGTGATCAGCCGATCGTCGTGGAGGCCAGGACGCCACGCCCGGACTGTGCGCGCAGATACTGGGTGAAGGCCTCGGCCTCCAGCGGGCGGCTGTGGAGGAATCCCTGCGCCTGGTCGCAGTGCTGCTGGCGCAACAGCGCCAGCTGCTCGGACGTTTCCACGCCTTCCGCCACCACCAGATGGCCGAGCGCATGGCCCATGGCGATGATGGCACTGACGATCGCGGCGGCGTCGCGGTCCTGGCCGATGTCGAGCACGAAGCTGCGGTCGACCTTGAGGATGTCGATCGGGAAACGCTTCAGTTGCCCGAGGCTGGAGTAGCCGACGCCGAAGTCATCGATGGCGATGTGCACGCCGAGCGCCTTCAGTTCGCGCAGCACGGTAATGGCGAGCTCGGCGTTGCTGGTTACCGCAGTCTCGGTGATCTCGAGTTCGAGCCGCTCCGCTGGCATGCCGGTCTCTTGCAGCACCCGCTCAACCAGCGCGACCAAGCCACCACGCATCAACTGCAACACCGAAACGTTGACCGACAGTGCGAAGGGCGACAACCCTTGGCGCTGCCAGTGCATGTACTGCTCGCACGCGCTGCGGAGCAGCCATTCGCCGAGCGGCAGGATCAAGCCGGAATCCTCGGCCACGGGGATGAACTCGGCCGGCTCCACCGCACCCAGTTCGGCACTCTGCCAACGCGCCAGGCTTTCGGAGCCGACAAAGCGCTCGTTCGCGATGCCGATCCGAGGCTGGTACACCAAGCGCAGTTCGCCGCGTTCGATGGCGCGGCGCAGCCCGTTCTCGATCGCCAGCCTGCGTACGACGGCCTGGTTCATTTCCCGGGTATAGAACTGAAACCCGTTGCGACCTGCATTCTTGGCGCCGTACATCGCGGTGTCCGCGTGCTGAAGCAGCACCTCGGCACCGTCACCGTCGTCCGGGAACAGGCTGATGCCGATGCTCAGGCTCACCGCCAGTTCGCGGCCGTCTACCCACAGCGGCGTGGCGAAGACCTGCAGCAGCTTGTTGGCCAGGGCAGCCACCTCGTGGGCACCCTGGATGCCTTCAAGCATGACCGTGAATTCGTCGCCGCCGAGTCGTGCGACCAGGTCGCCTTCGCGCAAGCTGTGCCGCAGTCGCTGCCCGACCACCTTCAGCAGACCATCTCCGACCCCATGTCCGAGCGAGTCGTTGACGTGCTTGAAGCGGTCCAGGTCCACGAACAGAAGGGCCAGCTGCGATCCCTGCCGGCGTGCCTGCGACAACGCCGCGTGCAGGCGGTCGAGGAACATCGCGCGGTTCGGAAGCCCGGTGAGCGGGTCGTACTTGGCGAGTTGCAACAACGCCTGCTCGGTTTCCTTGCGCGCCTGATCGTTCTTCAGGGTGCCGGCGATGCGCGTGACCTGGCCGCTCACCGGGTCGGTCTCGACCACCTTGCCGCGATCGAGCACCCACAGCCAGTGGCCATCCTTGGTGCGGACGCGGAACTCGGCGCTGTAGTCGCTGGCCTGGCCGCGACGCAGGCGCTCCAGTCGCTCCATCACCCCCGGCAGGTCGTCCGGATGGATCAGGGCCTCCATGGTCGAGATGGTCGGCGCCAGGTCGTTGGCTTCGTAGCCGAGGAATTCCAGTCCGGCGCGGTGCACGCTGCCGTGGGCGAGATCCCAGTCCCACACGCTGTCGCCCGAGCCCCACAGCGCGAGCTTGAGGCGCTCTTCGGAAGCGCGCACGGCGGCGAGGTGACGTTGTTCGGTGCGGTGTTTCTCGCGACGCGTCCAGGCCCAGCGCCCGCCAATCGCCGCGAGCGTCAGCAGATAGCCGAGGTAGGCCAGCGGTGAGCGCCACGGTGGCGCCAGCACCTCGATTTCGAGACTGGCCGGCTGCGCGCTCCAAAGCCCATCCTCGTTGCTGGCCTGGACCTCGAAGCGGTATTGCCCGGCTTCGAGGTTGGTGTAGGTCGCGAAACGCCGGCTCGACGGCGTCTGCTGCCAGTCGCGATCAAAGCCGACCAGACGATAGCGATAGCGGTTGCTGGCCGGATCGGCGAAGTGGGGCGCCGCGAATTCGAGGGCGAACACGCTTTGCCGATGATCCAGCCGTACCGACGGCGCGAACTCGATGGCGTCCGACAGCGGCGAGTCCGCCTGTTGCCAAGCCAGCGGCACCGGGCTGTTGAACAGCAGCAGGTCGGTCAGCCGCACCGGTGGTGGAAACGGGTTGTCGCGCACTAGCGCCGGTTGCACCACGCTGACCCCGGCGAGGCCGCCGAAGTAGAGCCGCTGGCGATCGCTCGCGGCGAGGCCGGAATGCACGAAGTAGCCGTTCGCCTGCGCGCCGTCGCGGGCACCGTAGTTGCGAATGCGGCTGGTGTCGGGAGCGAGCGAGGACAGTCCCGCGGTGGTACTCATCCAGAGCCGGCCGTCCGGCGCTTCCAGCACCGTCCCGACCGATTCCGCGGCCAGACCCTGTTCCGGTCCGTGCGCGATGAAGTGCAACCCGTCGCTGCGTGCCTCGATCCGGTCCAGCCCTGAGCCGGTGCAGGCCCAGAGGCGCCCTTTGCTGTCCTCGTACAGGCAGTTCACGCGATCGTGGGCGAGGCTGTCGGGTTGCCCGGGCTGGTGACGCCAGGACTCGAAGTCGGCGCGCTCCGATCGCCAGCGGTTGAGTCCGCCCTGGGTGCCCACCCAGAGCTGCCCGTGTCGATCCTCGAGCAACACGTTGATCCAAGGGTTGCCGAGGCTGCCGGGCTGCCCGGATGCGGGACCCGCACGCTCGGCCCGCCCAGTGTCGCGGTCGAAGCGGTACAGGCCAGCGCTCTCGGTGCCGACCCAGAACCGACCCTGGCGGTCCTCCAGGATCGCGCGCACGGGGCCCGCACCCAGACTGCCCGGTGACTCGCCATGACGGAAGTGATCGAAGCCGCCATCCGCTCGCAACCGGTCCAGTCCGGCATGGGTACCGACCCAAAGCGTGCCCGCGCGGTCGCGCGCCAGCGAGCGGACCACGTCGTGGCTGAGGCTGTGCGGGTCGTCGGGATCGTGGCGGTGGGACTGCAGCGCACGGCCATCGGCCGCGACTCGCTGCACGCCGTGGCCGATGGTGCCAAGCCACAGACCGCCATCCTCCGCACCGGCGATCGCATACACCTGCCAGGCAGCCTCGTCGGTGACGCCGAAGCGGTCGAAGCCGACGCTGACCAGATCCAGGCGGTGCAGGCCGTGGTTCCAGTTGGCCACCCACAGACCGCCGCTGCGATCGGGGAGCAGCGCCGAGATGCGGGCATCGGCGAGTGCCCGCGGATCGGCGGGCTGCGCCGGGAAGTGCCGCCAGCTGCGCCGGTCGGCCTCGAGTAGCCAGAGCCCATCGGCGAAGGTACCGAGCCACAGGCGGCCATCGGCATCGCTGGTCAGGGCGGTCACGGCGTTGGCGCGAAATTCGGGGGGCATGGGCGTCGGCTGCAGGCGGTCGCCGCCCGCAGGCAGCCAAAACAGCGTGCCGTACTCGCTGCCGACCCACAGGCTGCCGTCGCGCATGCGGTGCAGCGCCGAGATCGGGGGCAGGGGGGATGCCTCGGCAGCCACCACCGGCTGCCAGTTGCCGTCCGCGTGCCAGTGCCCGAGCTGCCGACCGCTGCCCACAAATGCGCCTCCGGCACCGTCCGACACCAACGCACTGACCCGATCTGAGCGCGCGCGTGCCGCTGCAGCGTCATGGTCGGGCCAGTCGATCGGCTGCCCGCTGCGACGATCGATACGCGATAGGCCTGCGCTGCCGCCGAGCCAGAGGGGGCCGCTGTCGCTGTCGAGCGCGCGCGCATCCGCCGTAGATGGGCCGTTGGGCGGCGCCGGCGTCCGAAACAGCTCGAACCGTCGCTGCTTGGGGTCGAAGCGATTCAGTCCGCCGTCAAGGGTGGCCACCCAAAGCCGGCCGTCGGCGTCCTCGTGCAGCGCCCAGACCCAGCCGTCGGACAGGCCGGCGCCACGCTCCGGTGCGCGTTGGTAGGCACGGAACTGGTAGCCGTCGAAGCGGAACAGGCCGCTCTGGGTGCCGATCCAGAGGAATCCGAGGCGATCCTGGAGCAGGGCGGTCACGTTGCCGTTGGGCAGTCCCTGCTCGACACCAAGTCGTTCGAAGCGGCCATCGACCTCGGCCCGCGACGCGCCCGCCGCAAGCAAGCCGAGCAGCCCGATCAGCCACCCGACACCGCAGCGGAACAGCGCCGTGCATGCATTCACGCAGGCCTCGCAGTAGAAACACGGGCATCCAGGGCCCTGCCGCCCGAGCATACGCCGTCGCCTCGGGCAGGCAACGGCTGAATTGGAACCAATGATGGAGCCCGCGTGGACGCTCAGCCGCCACCCACGATCGAGCGCGCCGCCGCGCGAGCGGTGAGGATGCAACCGGGCAGAAAGGTGCCTTCGAGCGAGCGCTTGCCGCTGCAACCGCCGCCGCCGAAGCCGGCCGCCTCGCCGATGCAGTACAACCCGGGGATCGCTGCGCCAGCGCCATCGAGCACACGGCTTTCGAGGTCGGTACGCAGGCCGCCGAGGCTCTTGCGCGTCACCAGTTGCGTGCGGATCGCGATCCAGGGGCCGGCGCCCGCTTGCTGCAACGGCGCCGGCTTGCAGGTGCGCAGCCGGTCCGGCGGCCATTGCCGCGCATGCACGATGCGACGGATCTGGTCGTCGTTGGCGAGCGCCAGGCCGCGGGCGAACTGCGCGTCGAAGGCGTCCACGGTCGCCTGCAATCGCGTCGCGTCGATGTCGTGCGTCGCGGTCAACGCGTTCATCTGCGCCGACAGCCCGGAGAGCGTTTCGTCGACCAGGAAGTCGGCGCTCTCGCGGCTCATCTGGCGGACCAGGCGATGGTTGCCGAACAGCGTCTCCCACAGAAACCGCAGGAACTGGCGGTCGCGGATGCGCTGGTTGTGCTCGCCGCCCGAGATCGCGAACTCCTTGGCCGCGATGCGCCAGTTCAGCAGCTGCCAGGTCCAGGGCTTGGCCTGCTCGGCGACGCGCTGGCACAGCCAATGGGTATCGAAGCCGGTGACCAGCGGCTCCGGCCCGATGCGCTCGCCGCGATGGTCGAGCCATAGCGCCGACTTGCACGGGATCGTCGAGAGCCCGTGGCCGTCGAAATGCGGGAACGGGTGGGGAAAGCCGGCGGCGTAATTCCACATCTCGCCGGCGTTGACGATGCGCCCGTCGAGCGTTTCGGCCACGTGATGGTGCAGCTTGCCATCTGCAAACGGATGCGCACCGTTGAGCATCGTTGCCGGCTGCGGCCGATCCTTCGGCCAGTTCGCCCGGCATTCGTCGTGGGCGCCATTGATGCCACCCATCGCCAGCACCACCACCGGCGCCTGCAGGCGGAGCTCGCGGCCGCTGTTCTCGTCGATCGCCAGCGCGCCGTCGATGCGGCCGGCGCTGTGCTCCAGTGCAATGACGCGATGACGATGCAAGCGGCGCAACGATCCGCCGCGGTCGGCGCGGTCGAGCGCCGCGCTCAGGCACAACACCAGTTTACGCGCGCAGCCCCAGATCACGTGGTAACGCGGCAACGAATTGCCCTCGCCGAAGCGTCCGCGCTCGACCCAGTTCACCGCCGGCAGGAAGGTGATGTTTTCCTTGAGCAACCAGTCATAAACGTCTGATCTGGAACGCTCAACGTAGCATCGCGCCCAGGCCATCGAGCACTGATCGGCGGGGTCGAGTTCACCGAAGCGGACCCAGTCGCGCAGCGCGATCTCGGGTGTATCCGCAATCCGCAAGCGTGCCTGCAGCGGCGTCCCGACCAGCGCCATGCCGCCGAAGGCCCAGCGTGCCAGCCCGCCGAATCGCTCGCGCGTATCGCGATCCACCAGCGTCACGGAATGCCCGGCGCGCAACAATTCCAGCGCCGCGACCATGCCTGCGAGACCGCCGCCGACCACCACGACGTCCGAGGCGTGAGTCACGCCGAGGGCCTGGCCAGTCTGCATCTGCGCGAAATGCTTCGCGGCTTCTTCTGTGCAGGGGCCATGCGTGAAAACCCTCCCGAAGCGTTAACGCCGATGCGGCAATTCCCCGTTGGAAGCGTCGGGTGCATGGCTGGAGTCTGAGGCTGCGGCGCCGAAGCAGTCAACGCGAGCGGCCTCGCCACCCGGACGGTGGGCACGGCTACCGGTTCGGTGCTTGGGCAGATGCGTGGTGGCCATGCTGCAGGAGCCGCGGCAGGCACGACCGAAGCATTGCGTATGCTCAGGCACGCCCTTCGAACAACTCTCGCCCGATCAACATCTGGCGAATTTCGTTGGTGCCGGCGCCGATCTCGTAGAGCTTGGCGTCGCGCAACAGGCGGCCGGTGGGGTATTCGTTGATAAAGCCGTTGCCGCCGAGTGTCTGGATGGCTTCGAGCGTGACCTGGACCGCCGAGCGCGATGCGTGCAGCAGGCAAGCGGCGGTGTCGATGCGCGAGCGGTGGCCGGCGTCGTAGTCGCGGGCGATCTGGTAGGCGAAGGCGCGCGAACTCTGCAGCGCGGTGTACATGTCGGCGAGCTTGGCCTGCATGATGCCGAAGGTCCCGATCGGCGAGTCGAACTGCTTGCGTTCGCGCGAATACGCGAGCGCGATCTCCGTCGCCGCCTGCATCAGCCCGAGCGGGCCGCCGCTGAGCACCAGGCGCTCGGTGTTGAGGCCGCTCATCAGCACCTTGACGCCGTTGTTGACCTCGCCGAGTACGTTCTCGGCCGGGATGGCGCAGTCCTCGAACACCAGTTCGCAGGTGTTGGAGCCGCGCATGCCGAGCTTGTCGAGCTTCTGCGCGGTACGGAAGCCGGGCATGCTCTTCTCGACGATGAACGCGGTCATTGCACGCGACTTCATTTCCTTGCCGGCGGTGCGCATGTACACGACCAGCACGTCGGCCTCGGGACCGTTGGTGATCCACATCTTGGAGCCGTTGGCGAGCCAGTGGTCGCCACGCAACTCGGCGCGGCAGGCCATCGAGCCGACCACGTCGGAACCGGCGCCGGGTTCGCTCATCGCCAGTGCGCCGACGTGCTCGCCCGAGCACAACTTCGGCAGGTAGCGCGCGCGCTGCTCCGGTGTGGCGTTGTTGTACAAGTTCTGCACGCACAGGTTCGAGTGCGCGCCGTAGCTCAAGCCCACCGAACCCGATGCGCGCGAGATCTCTTCCATCGCGACCAGATGCGCCAGATAGCCCATTTCCGAGCCGCCGTATTCGGCCGGCAGGGTGATGCCGAGCAGGCCCAGTTCGCCGAGCTTGCGCCACAGGTCCGCCGGGAACAGGTTGTCGTGATCGATCTGCGCCGCGCGCGGCGCGATCTCTTTCTCGGCAAAGGCGCGCACCGTGTCGCGCAGCAGGTCGATGTCTTCGCCGAGGGGAAATGCGCGCATCGCGGAAACTCCGTAGGTCCGAATAAAAACGCCACGCGCGGGGTGCGCGTGGCGTCGGGGGCGCCAGTGCTCAGCCCAGTCCGCGCATGCGGCCGAGGAAGCGCGGGGCGCCGTTGCCCATGTGCGGCAGGCGGATCTTGCCGATGGTCTGGATGCGCTCTTCCGCCATGCGGTCGGCGGCCTTGTACGACGGAATGTTGTCGCGTTTGGCGATCGCGAAGATCTTGCCGAGGTTGTGGTAGATCGTGCGCATCATGCGCATCGCGCGTTCGCGGTTGTAGCCGTCGATCTCGAGCGACACGTTCATCAGACCGCCGGCGTTCACGGCGTAGTCGGGCGCATAGATGATGCCGCGCTTCTCGACTTCGTCGCCGCAGTCTTCGGTGGCGAGCTGGTTGTTGGCGGCGCCGCAGATGACCTTGAACATGAAGCGCGGAATGGTGCTGTGGTTGACGGTGCCGCCGAGCGCGCACGGCGAATAGACGTCGGCATCGACGTCGTAGATGTCGTCCAGGCTCACCGCCTCGCAGCCATAGTCGTCGACGCAGCGCTGCACCGACTCCTTGTTGATGTCGGTGACGAACACCTTGGCGCCCTGTTCGCGCAGCAGCTTGACGAACTCGCCGCCGACATGGCCAACGCCCTGCACCGCGTAGCTGTACTTGCCGACGTCTTCATTGCCGAACTTGGCGTTCAACGTCGCCATCAGGCCCTGCAGGGTGCCGTAGGCGGTGAACGGCGAGGGGTCGCCGGAGCCGCCATGCACCTGGTGCACGCCGGTGACGAAATCGGTTTCCTTGAGCACCCATTCCATGTCGTTGACGTCGATGCCGACGTCCTCGGCGGTGATGTAGCGGCCGTTCAAGGAGTTCACGTAGCGACCGAAGGCGCGGAACAGCGCTTCCGACTTGTCCTTGGACGGATCACCGATGATCACGCCCTTGCCGCCGCCCAGGTTCAGGCCCGAGACCGCGGCCTTGTAGGTCATGCCGCGCGACAGGCGCAGCACGTCGTTCAGCGCGTCCTGCTCGGTCTTGTACGGCCACATGCGCAGACCGCCCAGCGCCGGCCCGAGGACCGTGTTGTGGATCGCGATGATCGCCTTCAGTCCGGCGTCCTTGTTGTGGCAGAAGACGACTTCCTCGTGACCCGTGGACGCGAGCGTTTCGAAAATCATGGGATGGAACTCCAGAACGGAAGGATGAGGCGGGTTGCGGCGGCAGTCGAAGGCCCTCCCGGGAACGGCCGGCCGCGAGCGGCGCGAAGTGTAGCCACGTCGCCGCGGCGCGGGAACCCGGCGCCGTTTGAAGGGGAGTGGCCGGTTCTGCCGTGGTTCTGCGGAGGCTTGCTATCGTTCGCGTCCCCCACCTGAGGAGTCCAATGATGTCGATCCGGTCCCTGCTGCTGTCGCTCGCGCTCGCCTGCGGCAGTCTCGTTGCCCCTGCCGTGCATGCCGATGATCTGGCCGCCCGCGCCGAACTGATGGGTCTGTGGGCGAAGATGTTCGATGCCCGCGACCTGGCCTTCACCGCGAAGATCAGCAGCACCGACAAGAAGGGTCGGGTGACGAGCTCGGAGATGCGCACCAACTGGCCGAACAAGTTCCACATGAAGTCGGCGGAGAGCGAGTTCATCATCATCGGCGACGGCACCTGGATGAAGCACCAGGGCGGCAACTGGATGAAGTTTCCGATGAGCATGAGCAAGATGATCGATGCCTACAAGCCGGAAATGATGAAGGCGTCGATGGAAGGCACGCGCAACGTGCGTATGCTCGGCGACGAAACCATCAACGGTCACGACTGCAAGGTGTTTGCCTACGACTTCGACGTGAAGATGATGGGCATCCGTTCGGCCGGCACCAGCACCATCTACCTCGACAAGGCCAGCGGCTACCCGACGCGAATCGATACCGATGGCGAGGCGATGGGCCAGCGCAGCAAGACCGTGGTCGATTACGACTACGACCCGGGGATTCGGATCGTGGCGCCGAATTGAGCCAAGGCATCGCGGGCCGGAGCCCGCTCCCACAGGGGCCCCAGGTGGGTTTGTCTGTGCACCTGTGGGAGCGGGCTCCGGCCCGCGATGCTCTAGACCTTGTCCACCCCGGCCTTGCCGTCTTCGACGCGGAAGCTGGCCAGCGTGCTGATGCCGCTGTCGGCGCGCTTTTCGTTGTCGAGCACGCGCAGGCGGGCGTCGCAGCCGCGACGGTTGATGTCGAAGGCGATGTAGCCGCGCTTGGTGGTGTTGCCGAACTGCACGTGCGGGTTCTGCGGCAGGCGCGGATTGAACATGTCCTCGCTCCAGCCTTGCGAGGCGATCGAGGTGCCGCAGAACTCCGCGGCCACCTTCGCCGATTCCGGATTGCCGGCTTCGCGATGCACGTTGGCGACCACGGTGGCGTGGATGTCGCCACCGAGGATCATCGGGTTGCGCACGCGGTGCGTTCGCAGAGACGCGAGCAGGCGCTCGCGCGTGGCCGGGTAGCCGTCCCAGCCGTCGGTCCAGGCACTCATCTCGTCCTCGCGGAGGCTGCCGAAGCGCGAGAAGATGGTCTGCTGCGCAATCACGTTCCACTGTGCACGGGCGGTTGCAAACGTCTGGTCCAGCCACCGCTCCTGCGTGGCGCCGAGCATGCTGCGCGACGGGTCCTTCAGTTCCGGGCACTGGCTCGGCAGCACGTCGGTCGAGCCACCGCCCTTGTAAGCGTCCGGACACGCTTGTGGGGCGCGGTACTGGCGGTTGTCGACCAGATAGAAGCGGGCGAGATCGCCGTAGTCGAGGTGGTCGTAGATGCGCATCTCGTTCGTCTGCGGACGCATCGTCAGCGGCACCGGCATGTGCTCGAAAAACGCTTGATACGCGGCGGCGCGGCGTAGCAGGAACGACGGGTCGAGATTCTCGCTCTGCGCGCCGGCGTAGTCGTTCTCGACTTCGTGGTCGTCCCAGGTGAAGGCCCAGGGCACCGATGCGTGGATGCGCTGCAGGTCGCGGTCGGTCTTGTACTGGGCGTGGCGCACGCGATAGCGCGCCAGCGTATCCGCTTCCGGGCCGACATGGCGGCGCACCAGATCATCGCCCCAGTTGCTCTCGTAGATGTAGTCGCCGACGAAGAACATCAGGTCGAGGTTTTCGTCAAGCAGATGCCGGTGCGCCGAGAAGTAGGCCTGCTCGTAGTGCTGGCAGGAGGCCACGGCGAAGCGCAGGCGGTCGAGCTTGGCGCCCTTGGCTTCGGCGGTGCGCGTGCGTCCGACCGGGCTGACCTCGTCACCGCAAGTGAATCGATACCAGTACCAGCGGCCCGGTTCGAGACCGCGCACGTCGACATGCGCGCTGTGCGCCAGTTCCGGTACCGCGCGCACGCCGCCCTTGCGCACGACGTTGGCGAACTTGTCGTCGCTCGCCACTTCCCATCCGAGATGGATCATGTCCGGGACCATGCCTCCATCCGGCTGCAGCGGTTCCGGTGCCAGGCGCGTCCACAGCGATACGCCGTCGGCGCGTGGATAGCCGGAGGCGACCCCGAGCGTGAACGGGTACCCGGTGAAGCGCGGTGTTTCGAAACCGTAGGCACGCGCCGGTTTCGGCAGCAGCGACGCAGCGATGCCGGCGGCGCTGAACGCGAATGCGGCGCGGATCACATCGCGGCGCGTCGGACGCGGCAGACGCTCGCGCAGTCGACGGATCAGGCGTTGGGCGCGGTCGAATGAGTCGTCTTGCATGCGCGGCTCCTTGGGGCAGGATGGGGCTCGAATCGTCGGAGCTTAGCGTTTCCGGAACATTTCCGTACCGCTGCGCACGGACTCCGGCAGCGGGCCAATCGCGCCGATGGCGTCGCTACAATGCGCGCCTCACCTCGATGCACCGGAGTTCCCGATGAGCACACCCGCGAGCCAGATGCCCGCCGCCGAACGCTTGAGCGAGGCGACGCCGCTGCGCTTTGTCACCGCCGCCAGCCTGTTCGACGGCCACGATGCCGCGATCAACATCATGCGCCGGCTGATCCAGGCGCAGGGCGTGGAAGTGGTGCACCTCGGTCACAACCGCTCGGTCGAGGACGTGGTGCGCGCTGCGCTTCAGGAAGACGCCGACGGCATCGCGCTGAGTTCGTACCAAGGCGGCCATGTCGAGTATTTCAAGTACATGGTCGACATGCTCAAGGAACGCGGCGCAGCGCATATCCGCGTGTTCGGCGGCGGTGGCGGCACCATCACGCCGGAGGAAATCCGCGAGCTGCAGGACTACGGCGTCGAGCGCATCTACCACCCCAACGACGGCATGGCCATGGGCCTGGTCGCGATGATCGAAGATCTGGTCCGCCGCACCGGACAGCGGCATGGAAAACGGGGTCAGAGTCCATTTCCGGTCGGCAACAAACATGCTGGCGCCGCGATCGCCCGGGAAAAGGACTCTGACCCCGTTTTTTCGGTTTCGATGGACGATGAGATTGCGGTCGGGCGGATGCTGTCGGCGATCGAGAACGGCGAGTTCAGCGATTCCGAGTTGACCACGCTGCGCAAGCAATGGCAGCTGGCCGGCGGCAAGACGCCGGTGATCGGGCTGACCGGCACCGGCGGCGCCGGCAAGTCCTCGGTGACCGATGAACTGCTGAACCGCTTCCTCGCCAGCTTCCCGGAGATGCGCATCGCGGTGATCTCGGTTGATCCGACCCGCCGTCGCAGCGGCGGCGCCCTGCTCGGCGATCGCATTCGCATGAACTCCCTGCGCAGCCCGCGCGTGTTCATGCGTTCGATGGCGACCCGGCGCCAGCACGTCGCGACGAATGCGGTGCTCAAGGACTGCATCGCGTTCCTGCGCGGCCAGGGCTACGACCTGGTCATGGTGGAGACCGCCGGCATCGGCCAGTCGGATTCGGAGATCGTCGACCTGGTCGACTTCCCGGTCTATGTCATGACCAGCGACTTCGGCGCGCCGAGCCAGCTCGAGAAGATCGACATGCTCGATTTCGCCGAACTCGTGGTGTTGAACAAGTTCGACAGACGCGGCGCCGAAGATGCGCTGCGCGACGTGCGCAAACAGTGGAAGCGCAACCGCGTCGCGTTCAAGCTCGCCGACGAGGAGGTGCCGGTCTATCAGACGATCGCGAGCCAGTTCAACGACCCCGGTATCGGCTGGATGTTCGCGAACCTGTGTCGCTTGCTGCGAACCAAGTTGCAGTTGCCGGAAGCGAAGTGGACGCCCGACATCGACACCTCGCTGCGCGAACCACGCGCCACCGTGCTGATCCCTGGCAACCGCACGCGCTACCTGGCCGAGATTGCCGAGCAGGGCCGCGGCATCAACCGTTCCGTTGAATCACAGTCCGAGATCGCGAGCAAGGCGCAGAGCTATTACGAAGCCCTGCGTGACCTCGAGGACCCGGCGTTGCCGAAGCCCCTGGAGTTGTATGCGCCACAGGCTCTGCATCCCTCTCCCACCGGGAGAGGGACCGAGGGTGAGGGAGCGGGCTTGCGGGAAGCTTCGTGGCAGGCTGTCCCTCACCCCCAGCCCCTCTCCCGGGGGGAGAGGGGAGAAAGCGAGATGATCGACCGCTCCCTGCTGACCCTGCGCCAGCGCTACAACGAGGCGATCAAGGCGCTGTCCAACGACGCGCTGAACCTGTTGCGCGAATGGCCGCAGCGGCGCGCGTCGATCACCAGCGAGTTCAACGAATACACGGTGCGCGACAAGGTCATCCGCGTCGAGAACTACCGCGAGTCGATGAGCCACCAAAAGATCCCGAAGATCGCGGCGCCGACCATGCGCGACTGGGGCGACCAGCTGCGTTTTCTGCAGAAGGAGAATCTGCCGGGTGCGTATCCGTACACCGGCGGCGTCTATCCGTACCGGCGCAGCGGCGAGGACCCGACGCGCATGTTTGCCGGCGAGGGCACGCCCGAGCGCACCAACCGCCGCTTCCATTACCTGAGCAATGGTCAGGCTTCGGCGCGGCTGTCGACGGCGTTCGACTCGGTCACGCTGTACGGCGAAGACCCGGCGCCGCGCCCGGACATCTACGGCAAGATCGGCAACTCCGGCGTCAATGTGCCGACGCTCGACGACATGAAGAAGCTCTATTCCGGCTTCGACCTGTGCGCGCCGACCACATCCGTGTCGATGACCATCAACGGACCGGCGCCGATCATCCTGGCGATGTTCATGAACTGCGCGATCGACCAGCAGGTCGAGAAGTACCTGCGTGCCGACCAGGCGCGCTGGGACCGTGCGCACAACACCATCGAGAAGCTGTTCGAGGGCAAGCACCGCCCGAGTTACCACGGCATGTTGCCGGACGGGAATGATGGCCTCGGCCTTGGCCTGCTCGGCGTCACCGGCGACCAGGTCGTCGAGCCCGAGGTGTACGCGCGCATCAAGGCGGAGACACTGCAGTCCGTGCGCGGCACGGTGCAGGCCGACATTCTCAAGGAGGACCAGGCGCAGAACACCTGCATCTTCTCGACCGAGTTCGCGCTGCGCATGATGGGCGACATCCAGCAGTATTTCGTCGACCAGCGCGTGCGCAACTTCTATTCGGTGTCGATCTCCGGCTACCACATCGCCGAAGCCGGCGCGAACCCGATCTCGCAGCTGGCGTTCACGCTCTCGAACGGTTTCACCATCGTCGAGTACTACCTCGCGCGCGGCATGAAAATCGACGACTTCGCGCCGAACCTGAGCTTCTTCTTCAGCAACGGCATGGACCCGGAATACACGGTGATCGGCCGTGTCGCGCGCCGCATCTGGGCACGCGCGATGCGCGAGCGCTACGGTGCGAACGAGCGCAGCCAGATGCTCAAGTACCACATCCAGACCAGCGGCCGTTCGCTGCACGCGCAGGAGATCCAGTTCAACGACATCCGCACCACGCTGCAAGCGCTGTACGCGTTGTTCGACAACTGCAATTCGCTGCACACGAACGCCTACGACGAAGCGATCACCACGCCGACCGAGGAGTCGGTGCGGCGTGCGGTGGCCATCCAGCTGATCATCAACCGCGAGCTGGGATTGAATTTCTGCGAGAACCCGTGGCAGGGCAGTTTCGTCGTCGAGGCGTTGACCGACATCGTCGAGGAGGCCGTGTACAAGGAGTTCGAAGCCATCAGCGAACGCGGCGGCGTGCTCGGCGCGATGGATACGATGTACCAGCGCGGCAAGATTCAAGAAGAGTCGATGTACTACGAGCAGAAGAAGCACGACGGCTCGCTGCCGCTGATCGGCGTCAACACCTACCTGCCGCGCGAACACGGCGGCGAAGTCGCGACCGAGATCGAATTGATCCGCTCGACCGAAGCCGAGAAGCAGCAGCAGATCGACAACGTCGCGACGTATCAGTCCTTGCGGAACACTGCTTGTCTTCCCTCTCCCCCCGGGAGAGGGACCGAGGGTGAGGGCCGGGTCAGCGCGCATGGCCTCGCATTCCTCCAATCCACCGCCCGCCGCCGCGAAAACTTGTTCACCGCCCTGATCGAAGCCGTGAAGACGCACAGCCTCGGCCAGATCAGCCACGCCCTCTACGACGTCGGCGGCGAGTACCGGCGGAACATGTAGACCGGACCTCAGCCATGGACATCGAAAGCATCTTTGAGACACTGAACGACGCCGGCGTTCGCTATGTGTGCGTCGGCGGTGTCGCAGTAGTGCTTCGAGGTGTGGATCGGATCACGGCAGACCTTGACCTGATTCTCGACTTGCAGCGAGCCAACGCACTCGCGGCCGTCGATGCGCTGTTGGGCGCTGGATTTCGCGCGAAGATCCCGGCGGATCCACGCGGATTCGCAGACCCGGCCATTCGCCAATCGTGGATCAGTGACAAGGGCATGCGGGTCATGAGTTTCTACGATCTTTCCAGTGCGCGCCCGGATGTCGATTTGTTCGTAGAGAATCCGATCGAATATGCCGAATTGGATGCGGCTGCGACCACGGTCGCGCTGCGCCGTACCCACTGCCGGGTCGCCTGTGTCGAGCATCTGGTACAAATGAAGCAAGCCGCCGGCCGCCCGAAAGACCTGAGCGATATTCAGCAACTGCATGAACGCCAACGATCCCAAATCCAATCCGATCCTTGATCGCATCGACGAACCAAGCGAGCGCTGGGGCACCTGGGAAGACGCCGAGCACTGGCGCAAGGAGAGCTTCATGCGCCGCACTCCCGCGCAGCGTCTGCAGTGGCTCGAAGAGATGATGGACTTCGCCCGCATCGGCAAGCAGCAGGGCCGTGATCGGTCTTCGGAGTGATCCGGGCGGGTGGATTGCGGGCGGGCAGGTAGACTCGATCCCTGGCCCAGTGGAACATGTAGCCATGCCGATCATCGCCAGTTTCTTCGGGATCTATGTGCGCATGTACTTCGCGGATCATCCACCGCCGCACATGCGCGTGGAGTATCAGGGCCGGGAGGCGCTGGTATCCATTGTTGACGGATCGATCTTCGAGGGCGCACTGCCGAAACGCGCCCATGTTCTCGTCAAGCAATGGTGTCTCGACCATGCCGCAGAACTGGCGCAGAATTGGGACAACGCTCAGGCGTTGCTGCCCCTCTTTCGAATCTCGGGAGCGGACAATGATTAAGCTGGTCAGCGTTGAGCCGAAGCAGGGTTACTGCCTGCTGCTGCACTTCTCGGATGGTTCTGGAGGTGTGTACGACTTCGCGCACTTCGTTGAGGCGAACACAACCATGACGGCGCCGCTGCGCGATCCGGCGTATTTCAGCCGACACTTCATCGAACTCGGCGCATTGTCCTGGCCCAATGGCTTCGACCTGAGCGCAGCTTCCTTGCACCGAAGTCTGGCCGAACGCGGCGAACTGAATCTCGCGACCGCGGCCGCATAATGCCGATGGACGCGACGGCGGGCATGTCATGCGGCCGGGATCAGGTCGCGCGCGACCATCTGCGCATTGAGAATTGACCAGGAGTGGATGCCGGGAAAGTCCCTGCCGGCGGGTTCGACGGTAGTCGCTGGAGCCTCGGTTGGAACGGTTCGGGGAGATGCGGTGAGAGCGTCCGAACAAATGCGGACCCACAAAGGCAGCGCGCGTCACAGTCCAGGATCGATGGCGGCGTTAGCGTTCGCCGCCGTGGATGGCATGAGCGGGGCTGGGTGATGCGAAGCGGATGGAAGCTGATCGGGTGTTTGCTCGCGGCGGTGTTCGCGGGCGAGGTCTGCGCGCAGGTGGTGAGCTACGACATCGTCTATGTGCGCCAGCCGCGTTTCGGCGACAACGTCAACACCACCTGGCCGGAGGTGTTTCACCCGGCCGAGATCGATCCCGGGCTGATCTGATGCTGCTGCACCCGAACGGCAGCGAAGAGGTGCTGGTCGCCGGCGGCAACGGCAGCGTCACCGACCCGTTCCTGTCGTTCGATGCGCAGTGGGTCTACTACAGCTATTTCCCGGACATGCGACCGGCAGCAATCAACCCGCAGCGTGGCTTGCCGCATGCCGGCGCCGATATCTTCCGCATCCATTTGCAGACGCGTGCGATCGAGCAGCTCACGCACGGCGAGTTCACGCCGAACACCGGCGCCGGGAACTGGGACGAGAGCAATCCGCTGAATCCGCCGGGCCAGTTCAATCGGCTCGGCTATGGCATCCTCAATCTTGGCCCCTGCCCGCTGCCGGGCGGCAAGATCGCATTCACCAGCAATCGCAATGGCTTCGAGCCGCCGAAGGCCTATACCAATCCGACGCTGCAGTTGTACGTGATGGACGAGGACGGCCAGAACGTCACCCCGATCGCGCCGATGAACATTTCCAGCGCCCTGCATCCAACCATCCTGCGCGATGGCCGGATCATGTTCAGCACGCATGAGAGCCAGGGTCTGCGCGACCGCCGCCTGTGGGGCATCTGGTCGATCTGGCCGGACGGCCGCAATTGGGGGCCGATCGCGAGCGCGTTCAACAATGATCGTGCCTTCCACTTCATGACCCAGCTCGGCAATTCCGATCTGGTCATCCTCGACTACTACAACTTGAACGCCAACGGCTTCGGCGCGTTGTATCGGCTGCCGCTGAATCCGCCGCCTGGCATGCCCGGGTTCCATAGCGCATTTCCGGCCGAGAACCCGGCGATCGCGCAAACCGTTGGCGCCGGTTACCGCTACGACTTCCGCATGGGATTCACGCCGCGCGGGCTGTACTCGATCACGCCGTTCACCACCGCGCAGGACGAAGCCGCACCGATCGGAGCCGATGGCGTCACCCGTGTCGGCAAGTTCACGCATCCCTCGGCGGCGCCGAACAACGATCTGCTGGTGGTGTGGACGCCCGGTCCCGCGAATGATCTGAATCGGCCGACGCCGCTGCCGTATTACGACGCCGGCCTCTATCTCGCGCCCGGCGGCAACGTTCTCAACAGCCCCGCCGATCTGGTGTTGATCAAGAACAATCCGGCGTACAACGAAGCCTGGCCGCGCGCGGTGGTGCCGTATCAAGCGGTGCATGGCGTGGCCGAGCCGGCGACGCTGCCGTGGCTGCCGAATGACGGCAGCGTGCACGCGGCGCTGCCCGCGGGCGGCGCGCATGGCCTCGTGGGTACGTCGAGCTTCTACAAGCGCGAGAGTTTTCCGGGACTGGTGCTGTCGTGGTCGAACACCTTCGATGGCCTGGATGCCTTCAATACCGGCGAGAACGGCCAGTCCGGCAACTGGGGTAGCCAGGGCGCCGATGCCGGCAAGTACAACAACAGCGACATCTGGGCAGTGCGCGTGGTCGGCATGGAGCCGCACAGCCATCGCAGCTACGGGCCGAACATCGGCCGTCAGTTCACCAGCCATGCCGAAGAGCGCCTGCGCATCCTCGGCGAGATTCCGCTGCGCAAGTTCAATGGCCAGGGCCAGCCGGTGCTCGATCTCGAAGGCAACCCGGACACCAGTTTTCTCGCCAAGCTCGCGGCCGATACGCCGTTCACGTTCCAGACGCTCGACCGCAACGGCATGCTGCTGAACATGGCCCAGACCTGGCACCAGGTGCGGCCGGGCGAGTTGCGCGCCGACTGCGGTGGTTGTCATGCGCATAGCCAGCAGCCGCTCGCGTTCGAGAGCACGGCCGCGAGCCTGCCGAGCTACGCGCTGTTCGACCTGAGTCGACAGACCCCGCTGCTGACGCGCAGCGCGCCCGGTGGCGATCCCGGCCTGCGCGTGGAGAACAACGGTGCGGTGAGCGTCGAGTTCCTGCGTGATATCCGCCCGATCCTGCAGGCGCGTTGTGTCGGTTGCCACCAGGGCACGAATCCGCCGGGCAATTTGAATCTGGCCGATACCACGGTCGTCAATGGCCTGCCTGGTGACTATCGCCGCCTGGCCGCCGACGAGAACGCGCAGTACGGGCATCCGCCGGTGATCGCGAATGGCCGCTGGCGCCAGACCAATGCCAGCCGCTACATCCGCAGCTTCCAGAGCCGCAGGAGCCTGCTGATCTGGAAGCTGTTCGGGCAGCGTCTCGACGGCTGGAGCAATGCCGATCATCCGACCGAGAGCGTGCCCGGCAATGCCGCGACGCTACCGGCGGGCGCCAACGCCAACGAGGCCGATCTCGACTTCAGCGGCACGATCATGCCTCCGCCACCGATGCAGCCGCTGACGGAAGAAGAGAAACTGATGTTCGTGCGCTGGATTGACCTCGGTGCCGCGATCGACACCGGCAACCCTGCCTATGGCTTCCTGCTCGATGACTTGAAGCCGACGCTGACGGTGAGTTCGCCGCGACCCGGGCTCAACGCGACGGCCATCGAGGCACTGCGCTTCGCCGCTGCCGACAATCATTCGGGGCTCGCCCTCGGCACGCTGTCGGTACGTGCCGACTTCGCGGTCAATGGCCGCGCCGCCGACAGCGAACTCGCAGACCTCGCGAGTGCGCTCGGCGATGGCCGCTACGTCATCGCGTTGTCGACGCCGATCAGCACCGCCAGCGACCGCCACCTGCGTGTCGAGATCCGCGATGTGCAGGGCAATGTCACCCGCGTCAACCAGGCCTTCAGCGTCGACGCCATCGCCGATCGCCTGCTGCTCGACGGCTTCGAGTTCTGAGCCTCCGGGCCGCAGCTGCCCGCTGCTCACCGGCGGTCGCGAATGACCCGGAGTTCTTTCGCGACCAGCAGGTCCTTGTCGCGACCGAGCGCTTGTTTCGCCTGAATCAAGTCATCGAGCCAGATCGGGCCATGAAGCGAGATCGCGCGTCCGCACGCTCGAACCGTGCAGGACCGCGGCGAACTCGATGCCGGACTCAGCGAGCCGACGCAGCAGCCGTTGCAGATCGATCACGCAAGTCCTGTCCGACACGTTCGAGTTCGAGGGCGAGGTTCAGCGCGTCCTGATGCTGCAGCACGCGCTGCTCGTGGCTCAGTCGCAGGTCGTCCGCGAGCAAGCCGAGGTCGATGCCGGCGCGGCGGGCGATCTCGGCGGCGGTGGAAGGTTTCTGCATGCCGCGAGGATAGTGCACCCACGGCGCGGAGACGAGTTCGCCGCAGTCGCATCCCGGTGCCGCGCCGATGCCAGCACCGGCGAACCCGGCTTCATCGTGTTCGCGGGCGGGGTGCTGAACGACGAGCACAACAACACCGTGCAGTCGCACGAGATGGGCCACTTCGCCGCTGCGCTGTGCGACGAATACTCGACCTTCGGCGGCTTCCACTGGCTCACCGGCTCGACCACCTAGGACCTCGAATGCGCCAACGCCGCCGTGCGCGTCGACCCCGCGCAGATTCCCTGGCGCGATCATCTGCCCGAACCGGATGCCCCCGTGCCCACCGTGCACCGCGACGGCGTGCTCGGCGTCTACGAAGGCGCCAGCTACTACAGCAACGGCGCCTACCGCCCCTCGCGCGACTCGACCATGCGCTTCAACCGCCCCTTCTTCAATCTCCCCTCCCGCCTCGCCATCAACGCCGCCATCCAAGCCCACACCACCGCCGCCGACACCCTCTTCGCCTCCAGCTTCGAATAGCGCTCTCGTCGTCGCGCTCAGCTCTGGTGGGTGCGCTCTGCTCTTGTGGGTGCGAACTTGTTCGCACGCTCTCCCAGCCCCCAGCTTCAATCCACACAGTTGCCGCCCAAGCGGCCGCGCTGCATCATCAACCGCAGCCAACCCCACCGAGCCCCGACTTGAAACCGCAGCGTCTGTTCGCGCCCATGGTCGCCCTGATGCTCGCCGCGTGCACAGACGCGTCGGCGCCGTCTGCATCGACGGCAGAGCGCAAGCCGCAGCGCGCCGGCGAACCCGTACCCGTCGCCGACACCGCAGCCAGCGTTACCATGCCGGCGTATTGCTCCCCTCTTGGCGAGGAGGAACACTGAATGATGTTCGTGGTTGACTACGACAACATTGCCAATTCGGAGAGGCAACTAGGCGTTGAGCACGTAGTCCGGAAAATGCTTCGGTTGTGTGAGGCGGAAATCCCCGCAGACGTTTCGAGAGTCGAGGTGCGCCTGTATGGCGGTTGGTACGAGAGGGGCTCCCTGACTCGAATCGCTCAGAAGATCAGCGCCGATCTCGCTCAGTACTCCCCGATAAGTCACCAATGCCAAGTGGGTCGGCGCATTCTCGCAACCGTGGCGCTCGCCAGCTCTCTTCTTGCAGACCCAGCCACGCTCGTGGATAACACGTTTCGTTCTCGATCAGCGCCTAAGAACATACTGTGCAAGTCGCAACCTTGGGTGAAGTGTTCGAATCCATCTAGATGCCCGAGTTCGGATGTTCACGCATTCATGACGAGCGGTTGCTCAGAGGCGAACTGCAGTGTTTCGCACGCAGATGTACTGGAACGAGGTGAACAGAAGGTGGTGGACACCATGATGGTGGCTGATCTTATTGAGTATTCCACGAGAGCGAGCGCACACATCGCAATCGTCTCTCGAGACGATGATATATGGCCGGGGATAAACATGGCCGCGCAGAGGGCGCGCGCAGTCATTCACCTTGTGCCGACGGGCGGTGCAAGTCTTCCCGCGTATTACCAGTCTGTTCGTCGATCCGCATACAAACAAATAGATTGGAGATGACCGTGAAAGTAAAGGACTTCAAACGAGTTGTTGGATGCTTCTCCGAGTCGCCAGCCAATTTTGAGAACAGCAACGGGCAGTTCATATTGCAGATGATGGATGAAGTCATCGATGCGCACTTCGAGATGCGTGAAGGTGCTCTGTACGTAACCGAAGGCTCCGATACTCTTCTTGCGCAAAACTGGATTATTCGGCGTCTCGCTCGCGTCCAGACGCTCGCGGATCGGATACTGATGTCGATTCCAGAGGTTCAGAGTTTTGTTACTCCGGGCGCTAGCTACCTACCGAGCCTCGAATCAGCGCAAGGATCGACGTCAATCGAAGAGGCGGATGCTCTAGCCGCTTGCACTCGTCTTCTTTCCAGTCAGAGTCCAGGTACTACCCAAGTCGTCTACCTAACATCCGATGCGGGAGAGGGCAAGACCACACTAATCGGACGCATGGCTAGACAGATAGCCGAAAAATACAAGCGGAGAGAAGTCGATTGGTTGCTAGTGCCAATTCCTCTGGGCGGAAGGGCATTTCTCAGATTTGATGAAGTCGTGCTCGGCGCATTGATGACCACCTACCGATTCCAGTACTGGTTCTTCGATGGTTTCATCGAGCTCGTCCGGATGGGCGTTGTGGTTCCGGCGTTTGATGGATTTGAGGAAATGATAGTTGAGAACTCGTCTGGCGAAGCTGTTTCGGCGCTAGGCAACTTGGTTGACCAACTTCAGTCTGAAGGCAAGGTTCTATTTGCGGCAAGGAAGGCATTTTTTGAGTACCAAAGCTTCAGAACTCAGGCAAGGCTTTTCGATGCAATCGGGTCCGAAGAGTCGGTCTCTTTCTCCCGTGTGGCACTGAAGCGGTGGTCAAAGATCCAATTTCTCAAGTACGCGAGTAAGCGCGGACGCAAGGATGCTGAGTCGATTTATGAGGCTGTGCGATCCAGACTTTCTGAGGATCATCCGGTCTTGACTCGAGCAGTTCTCGTTAGAAGGCTATTTGATGTAGCTCAAGACCTGAAACAGGCGCACCAACTGGTTGACCTTATGGGCGTGACGACTCAGCAGTACTTTCATGCCTTTGTGATCGCTATCGTCGAGCGAGAAGCCGCGGAGAAGTGGCGTGACAAGGACGGACATGCCAACCTTTTAACCGTCGACGAACACACCCGGCTGCTCGCAGCTGTAGCTAGGGAGATGTGGGCTTCGACGACGGATGTTCTTCGGGCTGATGTCCTGCAAATCGTTGCAGACATGTTTTGCGAGGAGAATCAGAAGGGTCCAGTCATTGCACGCCAAGTTACAGAGCGGTTGCCAAACCATGCTCTATTGGTCAGCACGCTCGGCGGTCGTGGGGGCATTGGATTCGATCACGAGGACTTCAGGCAGTTCTTTGTCGGAATCAGCCTTGGCAATGCGCTGGTGAAGGGCGATTCGGAAGAGATCCGCTCGTTTCTGCGGGTGGGGACTGTTGCAGAAGTCACGATCGATGAGGCAATCCATGAATGCTTGCGCCAAGAACGCGATGCGAGATCTCTGGTTGCGCTACTCACCGCGGTCGCAAGGGGAGAGCTCTCTACCTCGTTCGTGCCGGAAAACGTGGGCAACTTGGTGATTCGATTGGTGACCGACGGTGAAAGCGCCAATTGGACAGGGTTTGAACTTGACGGGCTCTCATTCGGAGCGCAGGCCATGCGCGGTAGGCGACTGCGCGAGTTGACTTTCCGAAACTGCAGTTTTGGCCCCACTGGATTGGCGCATTCTGAACTCATTTCGATTGAGTTTTCGAACTGTTCTTTCGAGCGCATCGAGTTGGCGGGGATCGTTGTTGCAGATGCAACGTTCGTTGACTGCCATGTTGCTTGCGCTGTTGGTGACGATGAAGACGCCCCCTACTTTGATCCCAGCATGATCTCATCCCAACTGATTCGAGCTGGATTCCGCTTAAGCTCGCAGCCAGGCGGGGAGGCAGCGCCAATCATTGATCGCGACGAGGAGCTGACGCTAGTCGAGAAGGTGATGCGGGCATTCATGCGTTCCACGCAGCACAATGAGGATACGTTGCGAGTCAGACTAGGAGCTTCGGCCAGCAGCTTCTTCGATGGAGTACTTCCCAGGCTTCTGGATTGTGGGGTTTTCGCTGAAGTTCCCTATCGCGGCTCTGGCACGCAAAGACGATTTCGGTTGGCCCGGCACATGAGCGAAGTGGAGGAAGCTCTCGCGAAGTGCGAAGGGCGATTCTCGAGATTCGTCCGCTTCTGGAACGAAGGGAAGAAGAGTCAGCTTTGACTTGACCTGGAAAGGATCGCAAAGCGGGAAGCGCTCATGAGTCGCTACTCGCTGCATCTTGTGGGGATTGTGCTGCAGGCGCAGACCTCGGTTGTGCTGCGCGAAGGGCCTTGGATGCCGCACGGGCGATTCGTCGTCTTGCGTCGTCTGCCTTTTCGCCTTCGAGAACGTCCCGCTTCAACACCTCTGACGTCAGCACTTCCCGAATCTGGTCCGTGTCGATGCGCGCGTCAGGAGTCAGTCGGCGCAGTTCGCGCCGTATGACGTCCAGGATCGGGTCGGTCATGATCGTCGCGGCAATCACGAACCGGCTCAGCGCGTCCTTCCGGTCCTTGAAGTCGCCCAGAGCAGACTTCACCCAGCCTTCCTTGCACCAGAGATAGAGCTTCTCGATCGTCGCGTCTGAGCGCGGATTGAGCTGGAGAAAGTCGATATCCACGATGAGTTCGAAATCTATCGGCTTGCCGAAGATCAGGTGGTAGACGCGCCATGACACACCGTTGGTCAGTAGCACCCACTCCACGCCCTGATTGGCTGCGTAGTCGACCGCTTGCTTGACGTGCTGGTCTTTGAGATCGATTCCGATCGCCTTCACTTCGATGAGCGTCGCGATGCGTCCATCCAACTTGGTCGCCAGATCGCAATAGCTGCCGCGAATCGCGAATTCCGAGGTGACCTCGGTGTACTTGTCGTAGCCGAAGACGTCGGCGAGCATGTCCTTGATGATCGTTACCGTGTCCGCTTCGTTGACGTCGCGCGCTCGCGCGGCTGCCAGGATTGCCTGATAACGCTTCAGGCCAGCAACCACTCGCTCTGCAACTCGCTTTGGTACGGCAGCCATTTCGTTCTCCCAGGGGATCGACAAGCGCTCGAGTGTCGACAATTACCAGAACTATTCGGTTCGGCCAACGTCAGGTCGGCGAACGGTGCGTTGCTGACTTGCACACAGCGCGAAGCGCGAAGTGTCAGTTGGCAGCCACGCCCGCATCCGTGGTCGCAGTCGCGGCCACGGTGCATGGTCGGGGCCAGTCGGCGCGGTTTTTGGAGAGTTCGGAGATGAGGGCGTTGACCAGGGGTTTGCCGCCGGGGAAGGGGAGGTAGAGGCCGACGACGCGCGGGGAGGTGATGGTCTCCTGGGCGTAGAGCAGGGACTTGATCGAGCCGACGGCGACGATGGCGTTCTGGGCGGTGGTGCGGTTCAGTTCGCTCTGGATCGGCAGCGCTGCGGCGATGGCCTTGCCGTTGATGCCGAGCGTCTGCACCACGAGTGATCCGCGCAGCCGTTCGGCTTCGGCTTCGTAGCCGATCACGCCGATGCCCGAGATGTTCGCGTTCGCGCCGATCACCGTCACGTTGGCCGACACGCGCAGGCCGACGCCGACGTACACCGGAATGTTGAAGACCGCGCGCGGGTCGACGTCCGGGTCGGGCGCCGTGGTGTCGATGCGCTGCACGCGGTAGCTGACGCGCTTGGGGTCATGCTCGGGACCGAGCTCGGAGAACAGGTCGACTTCGTGCTTCGTGCCGTTCGCCTGATGCGCGAGCCGCGTGATCGCAACCGGGACATTGATGGTGTCGGCGTTGATGTAGTCCACCGTCACCCGATACGACTCGCCCTTCGCGCCCGCCTTCGACGTGCCGTAGGTGATTCCACCGCTGCGATCGAACTGCTCGACCAGCATGCGCACCGCATTGTCGGGCAAGGCCTCGAGCAGCGGCTTCCAGACGCGCTTTCCCGCGGCTTGCCCGTCGGAGCCTTCCTTGCAGCTGTCGCCATCGACCGACTTGACCGGGAACGGATCGACCGGCACATAGGTGTAGCCCGACTCCGATTCACCGAGACTGGTTGAAACGCCGATCGAGCCGGTTTCGGTGAAGGAGTGCATCGACGCGCATCCGCCCAGGGCCAGCGCCAGGGACACAGCGACCAGCAAGCGCGTTCGTGCAGGGATCATGCCGTGCTCCTGACCATGGGATGGGGCCTGCGGCGAAGCGCTGGCTGCTTCGTCGCGTGCGCGTCTGGATTGGAGCCAGCTCGGTGCGTGCCGGGCAACCTGTCAGTAGTGGCAGCTTGACAGGCACCGCGGCGGCGCGGACGGTTGCTCGAATGAATGACGCACGCATCGCGCCGAGACAGGTGAACGGGCAGGGTGCGTTTTCAGCGGTCCGGGTCGATGACCGCGGGCATCAGCGCGCAGTGCGCGATGGCGCCGGCTGCGCTTGCGGCATCCGCCGGGCGTTGCCGCGCCGCAGTGCGTTGTCCTGCAGTTCGCGGCCGAGACGGTCCTGGGTGGCGATCAGGTCGATGTCGTCGGTGAGGCCGAGCGCGGTCAATACGCGCAGCATCGTCGCCAGGCTGGTCGAAGGCTCGCCGCTCTCCAGCTTGGCGATGGTCGGGACGCTGACCCCGACGCGCTCCGCCATCACTTCCTGGGTCATCGAGCGGCGCAGCCGGGCTGCACGCAGGCGTTGCCCCAGCGCCTCGATCTGGCGCCGCACGCGCGGATGGGTGGGTGGGGTGCGCTTGGCCATACCAAATTAAAGCATGATTCCTGGCCTTAAATGCAATTTAATTTCTGATTGAGCGGTCAGAGCCTGTCTCCCGGGGTGATGCCGCGGGCTCACCTCGGCCGCGCCTTCGGCGCTCAAGCAAGGCCGATGACGGGTGGGCGCAGATCATCCGGACGGTCGGTGCGCGGAGCCGGGGACAGGCGATAGAGTTCGGGACTGTCCTTCCTGATCAGAGCGAGTCCGCCATGTCGACACCTGTTGCCTATCCCATCGGTATTCCCGGTACACCCTGGGGCGCGGCGGAGCGGGCGGCGTGGTTGGCGGGGCGGCGGCGGTTGCGGAGTTTTGCCGAGGAGGTGTTGGCGAAGATCGAGGCGCTGCGCGGGCGGTTTGGGGTGGAGCAGTACGGGGAGGTCGCGTACGGCGGCGAGCGGTTTCCATTGTTGGCGATCCGCAGTCGAGGTTGGGATGAGGCGCGGCCGTTCGCGCTGGTTACCGGCGGCGTGCATGGCTACGAGACCAGCGGCGTGCAGGGCGCGCTGCGCTTCCTCGAAGCTCACGCCGAGCGCTATGCCGGGCGCTGCAACCTGCTGGTCGCACCGTGCATCAGCCCCTGGGCGTACGAGCGCATCCATCGCTGGAATGCCGATGCCGTCGATCCGAACCGCTCGTTCCGCGATGGCGGCCTGTGCCAGGAGGCGGCGGCGCTGATGCGCTTCATTGCGCCGTGGCGCGAGCGGATCGTGGTGCACGTCGATCTGCACGAGACCACCGACAGCGACGAGAGCGAGTTCCGCCCCGCGCTCGCCGCGCGCGACGGCAGCGCGTTCGATCCCGGCACCATTCCCGATGGCTTCTATCTGGGCGACGACGCCGCCAACACACAGCCCGCGTTCCAGCGCGCGATCATCGAGGCGGTGGCGAAGGTGACGCACATCGCGCCCGCCGACGCCCGTGGCGAGATCATCGGCTCCAAGGTACTGGCGGAGGGCGTCATTGCCTATCCGTTCAAGTCGCTCGGGCTGTGCGCCGGCATGACCGATGCGCGCTACACCACCACCACCGAGGTCTATCCGGACAGCGCGCGTGCCACGCCCGAACAGTGCATCGCCGCGCAGGTGGCGGCGGTGTGCGCGGCGCTCGACTTCGTGCTGGGCGCGGCGCATTGAAGCCGGGGATCATGCTTCCATGGCGATCGTGCTGACCGAGTTCGCGCGGCCGCGGCTGTTCCCGCGCGAGCCGCGACGCAACACCCTCCAGGACATCAGCGCCGAACAGTTCGAGCGCTACCTCAACGAGCACGCGCCGCTGCAGGTGCTCGCTGGCTACGCGCCGTTCTGCAAGTTGCACGTGCATCGCAACTGGACCTCGACGCGCTGCCTGACGGTGCCGATCACCGACGCGAACCGGCACCTGCTGCGCTCCGACTACGAAGCGCGCAACAGTACCGAGCTGCCGGTGCTGGTGCGCTGGTTCGAGGGCGTCGGGCGCCGGTTGCGGACTATCTGGTGGTGATCCTCTACAGCCGCGAGCAGATGGCGAAGGAGGGCACGCCGATCGATGCCGACTGGGGCGTGGTCGGTTGCATGTACACCGCCGAACCCGAGGAGACCCCGATGGCGCCGATCACCATGCTGCGCAATGCGCTCGGGGTCGAAGAAGGTGGCTCCGGCGTGGCCATTGACCGCGAAGCCTTTGCGCGCAGCGTGGCGTTCTGGCGCACGCACGCGAACTGGCGGTAGCGCCTGCTTCAGTCCTCGAAGCCGTCCGCGAACAGCAGCGGCGAGTCGATGACGTTGATGGTGCCGGTCATCGCGGAGTGGAACTGGCAGTTGTAGAACAGCGTCGACGGCGCGGACGCGGCGACGGTCCAGGTGATGCTGCCGACCTGGGCGCCGTTGCCGACCACGCCGTCGCTGACCAGATTGCCGGTGCCGCTGCCCTGCACGGTCTTGAGCAGAAAGGGATGGCCGGAGGCGTTGACGTTGAAGGTGTAGCTGCAGCCGCGCACGACGGTAAGAGTAGGGTCGCCGATGCCATTGATCAGGTAGTCGGAGAAACCGCTGTTGGTGACCGCGAAGGTCGGTCCATCGCCGGCCGAGCAGAGGTCGCCGGCCTGGCTGGCGAATGCCGTCAGCGCCAGCGCCAGACCGATTGGAAAACGCAGTGCGGCGCGCGCGCGGGGGGATGCGAGGTCGTAGTCACGACGGTGCATGGGAGTCTCCGGAGTCAGGCATGGGCTGCGCAGGGCAGCCGCTCCTTGTAGTCCGCAACTTGTAGAACAACTGTGAACTGCTCCGGGCTACGAGTGGGCGCGATTACTCGAATCCGTCGGCGAAGATCGCAGCGGGCAGGGCGCCGCCGACTTCGACCGCACCGATGTCGCAGGGACCGGCATTGCGCTGGTAGTCGCGCTGGTCATCTGCCTCGCAGCCGCTGCCGGCGCTGTTGATCGCGGCGCTGCCGGGCTGTGGCAACAGCGTCTTGGTGGCGCCGCCATTGTTTGCGAGGGGGCCAAGCGCGAGCGCCAGATCGCTGATGTTGATCAGATTGCCGGCCGGAAACGCGCAGGTGTTGCCGGGGCTTTCCAGATTGCTGCTGGCCGTGATTGCAGCACCCGAGCAGGTGCCGGCGACGATGCTGTTGCCAAGCGTCACCAGCGGCGCACCGAGGAAGGCCAGCTCGCTGCTGCTCGGGTTGGCGATATGCCGAAACGTCACGTTGTTGATGCTGCCGCTGGTGCCGGAACCGCGCACCGACAAGCCGCTTCCGGCAGTGGTCGCGACGTTGCCCCAGAAGGTGCTGTTGGCCAATGTCATCTGGTTTACCGAGATCACCGCGCCACCGCCGTCTTGCGCCGCGGTGTTCTCGGCGATCAGCGCGTTCGTGATCGTCGTCGGCGTGTTGGCCGTGTAGATGCCGCCGCCGCGGACGCCCGACTCGTTGCGTTCGATGCGCGAATGTCGCACCTCCAGCGTGCCGCCATCGATGAACAGGCCACCGCCCTCGCCACCGGCGACGTTGTAGCTCAGTTCCACCTGATCGAGCAGCAGCGCGGTATCGCGCGCGTAGATGCCGCCGCCCTGGCCGCCGCTGGCGGCGGTACCGCCGCTGACGATCGAGTCGTGGATGCGCAGCGACGTGGGCGGTGTCGGCAGCAACGGGAATGCCGCGATCACGCCGCCCTGTCCGCTGATCGTGCCGCCCAGCAGGTCGAGCTTGCGCAGCGTCAGATCGGCGTTGCGCACCGTCAGCACGCGCGTGGTCGCGACATTCAGGCGCAGCCGCGATGGCGCCGCGAGCGCACCGATGATGGCGAACTGGGCGTTGTCGATGATCAGCATGCTGTCGAGATTGCATTGCGCGACCGCGACCAGCACGCGGTGCCCACTGCCACTCGCGGCCTGCTGTACCGCTTCGCGCAAGGTGCACGGCTGCCCGCTCGCGCAGTTGAAGCCGAATGGAATATCGCCGGACTGGTTGACCACGAAGTCGGTCGCGGCCGCGTTACCCAGCAGCGCCCAGCCCGACAGCATCAGCCACTGCCAGCCACATCGCATCGCAACGCGCATGGTGCCTCTCCATCCAACCGGTGCCGCCAGAGTAGCCGAGCCGCGTGTGCTGGAAACTGCAGCGGCCCACACTTGCAAGAGCCAGCCTCGGCAGAGACTCAGGGCTTCTGGCGGCGGTAGCGGATCTCCATCATCTGGAACTCCTTGCCGTCGGGGCCGGGGGCGAACATGGCGAAAGTCTCGGTGTCGGCGTCGCTCCAGTTCGAGGTCATGCGCGCGTTGACCTTGGCCTTGCTGATCGGGTCATCCCAGCTCCCGGTGAAGCGGCAGGCGCCGGCGTCATCGCAATCGCCCTCGGCCACCATCAGGCCCGTGGACATGCTGTCGTTCCAGGTCGACCAGTGCTTGCCGGTGACGTTGTTGAAGCCGCTGAGGCCGAAGCCGCTGAATGGCTGGCCGCCCATCGATGAGGACATCTCCTCGACCATCACCCGACCGTCGAGAATCACCCGGCGCGTGACCGTGCCCTGGTCCACCGTCGGCTCGGCGCCGGGCTGCTGCCAGCTCTTCACCGTGATCATGTAGCTGCCAGCGGCTTTGGCCATCCGCGCATGCTGCGCGCCCGGTGTTCCGGCCTTGACGAAGGCCTCCATCATCGCCTGTTCCTCGGGCGACATCTTCGGCGCCTCCTCGCCAGCCACGACCGACAGCGAGAACGCGAGTGCGAGCGGAATCAATGCGAGAACGGGTGAGCGAATCATGGAAATCTCCGGTTGAGGAAGACGCCGCGTCGAGGGGAATGCTTCCACCCCGTGCCGCGGCTAGGCAATGGTATCGAGCGGCAGCTCGGGAGGGGACGGTGCGGCATGGGCCGTGGTCGCTGCAGCGGTGCGGCGCCGCGTAAACGTCGCCTTGACCCGTTGCGATCTCTGGAAGTAGAGCGTCCAGATCACTGCGGCAACAAACGCGCGCACCGACTCCTGGATGTCTTCAGAGTTGACTTGCACCCCTGGCAAGGAGGATGCGCCAGCGATGAAGAGGTCAAGCACCAGAAATCCGAGGGAGAACCACAAATAGGCCGTGTACATGCGCGGCGCGCTGGTGCGTCGGGTGAACCAAAGGGCCAGCACCAGGAAGACCATGACCAGTTGCACGATGTTGCCGCCGAGTTCGAACAGCAGAATCGGTGCCCAAGCAGCGTGGTAGGCCTCACCACCGGGGCTGGTCAGACTCGCCCAGGTCGACATCGCGAATGGGGCGAGCACGGTGTTTCCATGGCGCAGGACAAGGAAGACGTTGGCTACTGCTGCGATGGTCGGCAAGACCAGCCAGCCACCGAGGCCGATCGGTGCACCAGGCGCTGGTTCGGCCTGCGGCGCAGGATCGTAGGCATGCAGACGACGGGCCGCCCAAACGGCTGCGCCGAGCATGAACAGTCCGATCAGCGCAGCGCTCCAGTTCATTTCGTCCCATGGCGACGCTTCGGCCACGCCGAGGTTGTAGTAGTACTCATAGCCGACGCTCTCTCGCGCCTTCTGCACATTCGAGGTGAATTCGCTGACGCGGCTTGCCGGCACGTGGTCGGCAAGAGAGCGGTAGCGTTGCTTGAACACCTGGTGGCTTTGGTCGCCGCTGATTGCATGCGAAAAAGAGAATTGTGGATCGTCTACCGTCACTGTTTCCGGGGTGATGGGCCAGGCTTCGGGCAGGCGTACTTCGGTGTCGACGCGCAATTCGAATGGATGGCGCAGGCCGAGCGGAGCAGTGCGCACTGCTTCGGATGGCTGCGTCAGGTAGCTGAGCAGATCGGGGGCGCTGATCGACGCCGTGCGCCGCTGCTTGGCATCGTCGAGTGGCCAGAAATCGGGCACGCGGTAGTGCTCGGTGATCGTGAGCCGGTTCGACGACGGCGAATCCTGCACGTCCAGCGGTGCAGCGCTCTCGATGCCCGGGTAGTACGAGGCGTAGAAGTTCAGGTATTGCTTCTGGACCGCATCGGTGTTGTTCCCGACCAGCTCCGAGCGCTGCTGCTCGGCGCCAGCGCCCTGGTACGTGGTGCGCACGACCATCAATGCCGGAGCATCCATTCCATTGCGCAGGTCGATGTCGACATGCACTTCGCGAACCTGCCGGCGCTCCGGCGTCATCGGCACCAATGATCGCGTCGAAGCGTGGACGATGAGGGCCAGGCCGAAATCGGGCTGGTACAAGGTTGCCAGCGACGAGGACTGGGTGGGCCGGGTGGGATCGAGCCAGTAGCTGCGCCCCTCGCGCTGGACCTGCACGATGGCATGGTCGAACCAGTTGGGACTCGGTGGGCGATCGCTGGCATCCACGATCCGGTCGCTGTGCACCAGGGCCACGTGCGCATCGATGTCGAGCGACTTGAGCAGGCTCACCAGCAGGCGCGACTTGTCCTTGCAGTCGCCGAAGCGTCGCTCGAACACGACATCGGGCGGAGACGGTGCATGAGATCGATTGCCGATCTCGATGCCAAGGTAGCGGACCTTGCCCTGCGCCAGGCGCAGTGCCGCGAGCAGTCGTGACTCCTGGTCCGCGTGGGTGCTGCGGATGGCGGCAAG
Organism: Lysobacterales bacterium; assembly: GCA_016703225.1. Classification (NCBI taxonomy): domain Bacteria; kingdom Pseudomonadati; phylum Pseudomonadota; class Gammaproteobacteria; order Lysobacterales; species Lysobacterales bacterium. Next base: position 827,831 of record JADJCM010000003.1, on the reverse strand, counting down.
TTCCGCCTCCAGCTTCTCGCCCAACGCGGCGGGGGTTCGATAGAGCGGCTCGGCCCACTTCGCGACCGCGACCCAATCGCCGAAATCACTCCATTGCACGGTCGGGTAGGGGTCGAACCAGGCGGGCGCCTCGGCGTCGACGCGCAGACCGGGAACATCGTCCAGGCGCCAGACGTACTCGCGACGGGTGCCGCGGTGTCGCTTGTTCGGCGCGCGATCGCTGCGCACCAAGACCGGCTCCAGACTCCGAGCGTGCGGAACCAGCAGTCGCAACTGCAGCCTGGACAATGGACGTTCCCATTGCAATGGCAATGCGCCGGCTTCTCGACCGCCGAACACCGGATTCGAGCCACGCACGGTATATGCGTATTCCAGAATGTCGCCGATCCGCACATCGTCGAGGATGATGCTGGCGGTGCGGCTACCGTCGATGATGCTTGCCTCGAGGTTGGTCTCGCGCTGCAAAATGCGCACCGCGGCGCGGTCGCGCTGCGAGATCACCTGGTCGCCGCGCGTCAGCCGGAGCGTGTGCAGCGTCAGCTCCTGAAACGACGGATCGAAGTCGATCTCGATGCTGCCCAATGCAGCGACACCCTCATCCGTGATTGCGCGAGCGGCAAAGTGGCGATAGATGCTTCGCCCTTCGAGGGCGAGATCGACTTGATAGTCGGCAAGCAGGTAATGCGTTCCGTCCTGGACCAACGCATCGTCCCCGGCGGGCCGTGCATCGAATTCCGCCGGTTCGACCCAGTCGGGTTCGGCAGCCCGGCGCAGCGTGTCCTGCGCATTCACCAGCGTGGCAGCCGCGGCACATAGCATTGCGAGGATCAGGTGCTGGAGGTTTGGAACACGGACCCGGCTGTGCTCGTTCATCACGTTCCCTGTGGATCAATCTGTCGCCCGCGGCACTGCCGCCATGATCGCATGCAGCCGAGGATGCGTGCGCGGAGTGATCGCCGGCGCGTGCGTACAATGCCGGCTCGGCGGAAGGAGAACCTCATGGCCACCGGTTGGGCCGGCGACGGCGCGGTGCAGAACCAGATCGATGCGACGGTGAAGGACGCCGTGGAGCGCGCGCGCAGCCGATTGGCGAAGGGGCCGTCACGGGTGCTGTGCGAGGAGTGCGGCGCGGCGATTCCCGAGGCGCGGCGCAAGGCGGTGCCGGGGGTGCGGCTGTGCGTGCCGTGCCAGGACGTGGCCGATCGCAATTCCACGGCGGTCGGCGGCTACAACCCGGCGCGGCAGCAAGGACAGCCAGTTGCGCTGATTTCGTTCGTCGCAGGTCCGACGTTCGCGCGCCGAAGACATCGCGACGACTAGCTTCGCTGGTGGCGGCGGTGGGAGACAGCGGGTGGATGCGATGCAACAACCAGTAGGCAGTGGTGGTGCGCTGCGGCCGTTCGTGACGCCGTGCCGCACGCTCGATGCGCGCGCGCCCTGGCGTTGGCTGGCGCTCGGCTGGCACGACCTGTGTGCAACACCGGTGCTCAGTGCCGGCTTCGGGCTGGCGATCGTATTGGTCAGCGCACTGGTGTCCTTGCTGGCCTGGTCGCTCGGCGGCTTCGCGCTGCTGACGATGCTGCTGTCCGGGTTCGTGTACGTCGCGCCCTTGGTGGGTGTCGGGCTGTATGCGGTCAGTCGTGCTCGCCTCGCCGGGCGCGAGCCGAGGCTGGCCGATTCGGTCTGGATGATGCGGCGCGTGCTCGGCCATGCCGGCATCTTCGCGTTGGTGCAACTGGTGATCATCCTGGTCTGGGCGCGTGCCGGGATGTTGGTCACCGCCTTTATCGAAGTGCGCGCCGGCGACACCCGCGCCTTGGTCGAATTCCTGCTCGTGGGATCGGTGATCGGTTCGCTGTTCGCGGCGCTGACCTTCGCGACCAGCGCGTTTTCGTTGCCGATGATTGCCGACCGCCGCGTCGACATGGTCACCGCCTGCGTGTCGAGTGTGCATGCGGTGCTGCGCAACAAGGGGGTGCTGCTGCAGTGGGCGCTGCTGATCTGCGCGCTCACCGCGCTCGGCTTCGCCACCGCACTGCTCGGCCTCGGCCTGGTCATGCCGTGGCTGGGCTACGCCACCTACCACGCGTATCGCGAAACCATCGACGCGAGCACATGGCCGGAACCGTGAGCCGGTGCTGCGCACCTACTCGAAGCTGTCGCGGAAGATCTTGCGTTCGTCGGGCGTCAGCCACAACAAGGTGACGCGATTCGCCGGTCCGTGGCCGACGGCGAGTTGGCCGCGGCTCGGGTCGTAGTCGTAGTAAAGCGCGGAGCCTTCGTCGGTGACGGTGCCGAGGACCGAGTGGCTGGCGGGGACGATGCCGGTCAGACCGCCGAGGGGAAGCAGGGTAGTGGCGCCGCTATCGGTCGCGGGTGGTTGGTCGAAGTACTCGCTCTGGATCACCGCTCGACCGTCGGGCAAGGGGTCGAGCGCGCTGACACCGAACTGGTCGTCGGCGAGCGCCCCAACCAGCGAGTTGGCCATCGCCACCGTGCCGATTTTTCCGCCGGCCCCGCACCAGGTGACGGCGCCGACATCCAGCAGCGCGCCGTTGTCCCAATACGGACTGCCGACCAGATACCCGCCCTGGGTCAGCGCGTAGACGTAGCGGCCGGTGCGGTCGCCGGCAGCCGGGCCGACCAGCGAGTTCGCGACACTGACCGTGCCGCTCAGCCCGGCGCTTCCCGACGCCCAGGTAGCGGCGCCGGCGTCGAGCAGGGCGCCGTTGTCCCAGTCCGGGCTTCGGACCACGTAGTTGCCATCACTCAGCGGCGTGACGCCACTGACCGGGCTGCCGGCCGTACCGACCAGCGCGTTCGCGGCCGAGATCGGGCCGCTGCATCCGGTGTTGCCGTTGCACCAGGCGTTGGCTCCGGCATCCACGACGGCGCCGTTGTCCCAGAACTGGCTGAAGACGACGTAGTGGCCGTTGGCGAGCAGCACGGCGCCGTCTTCCGCGACGCGGTCCATGGTCGTGGTGCCGTACAGTGAGTTGGTTGCGCTCACGGTACCGGTCGCGGGTCCGCTGCCGTTGACCCAGGTCGAGGCACCGGCGTCGCCGACGCCATTGATGTCGACGCGCCCGCAGTTGATCACGTAGTGGCCGTTGGCGAGCGCCAGCACGCGGCTGGAGCCGATGAAGTCGCCAGCGATGGTGCCGAGGATCGAGTTCGATGCATTGACGGTCCCGGTGGTCGCCGCAGCGCCGTTGGCCCAGGTGACGGCGCCAGCGTCTGCGGCTGCGCCGTTGTCCCAGTAACGACTGACCACGACGAAGTGGCCATTGTCGAGCACGCGGATGCCCCAGTTGCCGATCTGGTCGTTGGCGCTGGCGCCGCGCAGCGTGCTGATCAGGGTGCCGGTCGGCGAGAACAGGTGCACGGCGCCGGCCTTGGTGGCCGGGATCGAGGCCTCTTCGTCGCGCACCACGATGTTGCCGTTCGGCAGCACGATCACGTCGCTGCCGAACGTCACCGATCCGATCGGTGGCACGAGTTCGATCTGTGCCGCCATGGCCGCGTGTGCAAGCAGCCAGGCCGGTAGAGCCAGCCCGCAACAGACTTCCTGACCCTCGGGTGCGCGGTTCGTGGTCGGTTCGGAGTGTTCATGGGCACATGCCTTGGTCGGGCGATCTTGGTGGAAACCAGGGTGTTGCCATCATCATGCGGACTTCACGATCAACATACGCGGCCACGCGGAAAATCTTTCAACGCAACAGTTCGCAACCGCTGCGCAAACCACGACTGTCGCCGCGGTCGCGCTCACTAGACTGGGGGCGGGCGCAGAGGTGCAGATGGTTCAACGCAGTCATGGACGCGGGTGGTGGGGGTGGCTGCTGGCGGTGGCTTGCGTGGCCGCCCAGGCACAGCAGTTGCTGGCGGTGAAGTTCCAGCCCGACCTGCGCGTCTATCCGCAGTTTTTCACGCTGATCCAGGGGAGCGAGGGCGATCTGCGAATCGGCGGCATCGACGGCGTGTTGCGTTTCGACGGCGGTCGCTGGCACTGGTTGGCGCTGCCGCGTCCGGGCGCGGTGCGCGCGCTGTTGGCCGGTTCGGACGGCCGCACCTGGGTCGGTGCCGCGAACAGCTTTGGCTACATCGAGCGCAGCGACAGCGGCCGCGAGCGCTATGTCGATGTCTCGGCGCAGTTCGAAGCCGACCTGCAGGGACGCCGCTTCGCCGATGTCTGGGAAGTGATCGACGCCGGCGACACCGTGTACTTCCGTGCCCTCTACGACGTGTTCGCCGTTGGCAAGGACGGTCGGCGGCGGGGTTTCTGGCATCACCCGGGCGCTTCGGCGGGATCGCCTGGGTCGATGGTGAAGTCTGGCTGCAGTGGCGCGGACAGGGGCTCAAGGTGCTGCGCGGGCAGAACTTCGAACTGCTGCCCGGCGGCGAGCGCTTCTCCGAGGCGCTGATTTACAACCTGCTGCCGCTCGCCGATGGTCGCGTGCTGCTGCATGACGTACGGCCGTCGCTGTCATTCTGGCAGGACGGCGCTTTTGTCGATCGCACCACGCCGGAGCTCGCGCGCGAGATCGCCGAGGCCGGCCGTGGCGAACTGTTCGATGACGGGCACGCCGTGCTTGCGGCATCGGACGGGGCATTGCGCGTGCTCGACCTCGCCCTCGGCACGGTCGAGAAGGTGCCGCTCGGAAATCACTTTCTGGTCGACGTAATCCGCGCACGCGATGGCAGCCTGCTCGCCCTGGACCTGTCCGGTGTCTCGCGCCTGGACTGGCCACCGAGCTGGCGCCGGGCCGATCCTGCAACCAACGAGGTGGGTGGCATCTACGCACTCCACCAGTCCGCGGGTGCGCTCTACGCCAGCACCTGGAACGGCGTCTTCGCGAAGACCCTGGCGGGGGAGGATGGGTTGCAGCGGCTGCTGCCCGCTGAGGCGGCGGACGCCGAATATTGGGGCGTGCATGGCGATGGCGGCGGACTGCTTCTCGCCAGTTCGAAACAGCTGTTCCGGCTGCGCGCGGGAGTGATGACGGCGTTGTCCGACGATGGCTTGTATCCGCGCCAGTTCCTGCCCGACCCGCTTGATCCCGCGCTGCTGTGGGTCGGCACCGAACATGGCCCGGCGCTGTTCGCGAAGGTCGAAGGCGAGTGGCAGCTGCGCCGGCAGCAGTCGTCTCCGGGTTGGCAGATCCAGTCGATGGTCGCGTCGGCCGGATCGATCTGGCTCGGTTCCAGCGACCGCGGTCTGCATCGCTTGCGGCGTGACGTTGCCGATCCCGGCAATTGGCGCTTCGAGGCGGTGGGCGAGGGGTCCGGCTTGCCGGCAAGCGCGGAGGTGCCGGCGCTGGTGTCGATGTTCGATGGCGCGTTGTACGTGAGCCTGGCGCGCGGCTTGTATCGCAACGATGGCGAGCGCTTTCGCAGCGACGATGCCGATGGACTGGCCGCCCTGCTCGATGAGAACGAGCAGGTGCTGTTTCGCACCGGCGCCGATGGCAGCATCTGGGCGTTCAGCTTCCACAGCGTGTACCGCCACGACGCCGGGCACGGCTGGTCGGTGGTGCTGCTTGGAGGCGTGCATACCGGAGCCGTCTACGACCTGCTGCCGCAGTCGCACGATGCCGCTTTCGTCGGCAGCGAAGCCGGCCTGCTTCGCTACGCGCCGATGCCGACGGCGGCACGGCCGGAAGCGTCGTCGGTGCGGCCGCGCATCAGTGCGGCCCGCGTGCTGCATGGTCGCGCGGCGCCGCTCGACTTGCCGCTGAACCGCCCCGCGCAGGTGCAGCTGAATGGCGGCAGCCTGGAGTTCGAGTTCGCCTATCCGCGACTGGACGGCGTGGGGGTCAGCGAGTTCCAGTTCACGCTCGATCCGGAAGGGCGCACCTGGTCGCCGTGGCGCAATCGCGCCAGTGCCGCGTTCTTCGCGCTGGCGCCGGGCGACTATCGCTTGCGCATGCGCGCGCGCAGTCGCTATGGCCCATCTGCAGAGGCGGCAGCGTTCGAGTTCAACATCGTGCCGCGCTGGTACCAGCGTGCCTGGGTCATCCCGCTCGCCATCGTGTTGCTGGTCGGGCTGCTGGCCTTGGCACTGGTGCAGCGCCAACGCCTCAAGGTGCGGCGGCTGCGTGCGAGCAATCGCGAGCTCGATGCCCAGGTGCAGGCGCGCACGCGCGAGCTGCAGCACGCCAACGAGCAGTTGCGCGGACTGGCGCAGAGCGATGGCCTGACTGGGCTCGCCAACCGTCGTCACTTCGACGACGAACTGGCGCGATCGTCCGCGGCGATGCTGGCGGAGCCACGTCCGCTCAGCCTGCTGTTCGCCGATGTCGACCACTTCAAGGCCTACAACGACGATCGCGGCCACCAGGCCGGGGACGACGTGCTGCGCACGGTCGCGCGCGTGCTGCGCGACGTGGTGCCGCGCGAACAGCTGGTGGCCCGCTATGGCGGCGAGGAGTTCGCGGTGGTCGCTGCCGGGCTTGATGCGGCGGCGGCAGGGCAGTTGGCCGAACGCATCCGTGCTGCGGTCGCCGCGGCGATGTCCGGTGTCACCATCAGCATCGGCATCGCCACCCGTTCGGGCGACCGCGAGGAATCCGCGGCGGCGCTGATCGCGCGCGCCGACGCGGCGCTGTATCGCGCCAAGCGTCTCGGCCGCAATCGCGTGGAACTGGCGGTCGACGCCGCCTGATGGTCAGCGGCGTTGAGCAGCGGCATCGCCGGCAAAGCGTGACCACAGCGCATTCGCGGCAAGTTCGACCGCGAGCTTGAGCGCCGCGAACAGCATCAGGATGTTGCGCGGCTCGGCTGCCGACAGCGCCAGGAAACCGCCGACCAGCACGATCACGTGCAGCACCAGCACGCGGGCGTAGGGCTCGGCCATCAGTCGGCCGCTGCTGCTGCGCATCGCACCGTCGGCGCGCTGCCATTCGCGGTAGCCCTGCCATTGCAGGAACACCACGACGGCCGCGGACAGCCACCAGCCGTTCGCGGCTTCGCGGAAGCCGCCGCTGGCGAGGCCGAAGAACGCCAGCACCAGGATCCCGTGCACGCTGGTGAAAATGCCGTAGTGCATCGCGAAGAAACGGCTCATCGGGAACGGTTGCCGCGGGTCCGGGCGCGCACGTTCGAGATCGCTCATGCGCCGGTACTGGAACCAGCCGGTGCAGGCATTCTCGAACCAGTACAACCCGAGCACCGGGAACACACCCCACCAGCCGAGCCCGATCGGCAACAGTGCAGCGAGGTTCCAGAACAGGATCAACAGATAGGCCATGGCGGCTAGGGTAACCGCCGTCGGCACGTTGCTTGCAGTGACCGGCTCGACGATTCGTCTTGCCGTGGCGGCCTACCATGCGCGCGCTTGATCGGCGTCAAGGGCGCCGCTGCCATCACTGCCTAGGCTCGCTGTAAAGATTGTGGGGAAATATTATGGGCAATATGCGGGGACGAGGCCGGATCGCGCTGGCGGCGATGCTGGCTCTGGGCTGGGCGCTGACGGCAGCGGCACAGATTCCGATGACCCAGACCGACTTCCATGTGCCCGGCACCCAGATCGGCGACATGTCGCTAGCCTACCTGCGCCCGGCCAGCGAATGCGCGAACTGCCACGGCGACTACAACGCCGCGGCCGAACCCTCGGCGACCTGGGCCGGAAGCCTGATGGCGCTCGGCGGCAAGGACCCGCTGTTCTATGCGCAGATGACCAATGCCAACCAGGACGTCGCCAACGTCGGCAGTTTCTGTCTGCGCTGCCACGTGCCAGTCGCGGTGGTGACCGGGCACGTTGCGCAAGCCAACGGCAGCACGCTCGATGCCCGCGACAAGGAAGGCGTGACCTGCCACTTCTGCCACAGCATGGTTGACCCCAGCTACCAGGCCGGGGTCAGCCCGCCGGAAGACCAGGCTGTGCTCGCAGCACTGGCGGCGGTGCCCAACTACGCGGCGAACGCCATGTTCGTGCTCGATCCGCAGGGCCGCCGGCGCGGCCCGCGCAGCGACCACTCGGCATCGCATGAGTTGCTGGTCTCGCCGTTCCTGCGCGAGGCCAAGCTCTGCGGCACCTGCCATGACGTGGGCAATGTCGCGGTGTCGAAGCAGGGCGATGGCACCTACCTGTACAACCTGGTCAATGCCGAGTCGCCGAGCCACGACCCGTGGCAGCAGTTCCCGCTCGAGCGCACCTATACCGAATGGAAACTGTCGGCCTTCGCGACTGGCGGTGTCGATCTCGGCGACCGTTTCGGCGGCAACCGCAGCCCGGTGGTGGCGACCTGCCAGGACTGCCACATGCCGACGGTTGCGGCCAAGGCCTGCTTCTTCGGGCCAGACCGCAACGACATGGCCACCCACGACTTCGCCGGTGCCGCGGTGCCCTCGCTCGATCTGATCGCGGCCTACACCGTGGGCGATCCGGACGTGAACCCGGCGCACGTGGCGGCCGGTCGCGCCAAGGCGCTGTCGATGCTGCAGCGCGCGGCGACGGTCGAACTGTCGCGCGACGGTGCCGACGTGGTTGCGCGCGTCATCAACCAGTCCGGACACAAGCTGCCGACCGGGCACATCGAAGGCCGTCGCGTCTGGCTGAACCTGAAGTTCTACGACATCAACGACACCTTGCTGCTCGAACGCGGTCACTACGACAGCGGCACCGCGCATCTGGACGAAGCTACGACCACGGTCTATGAAATGCAGGTGGCGCTGAGCGCGGGCGCTGCTGCCGCCACCGGTCTGCCGGCCGGCGTGACCACGCACATGGCGCTGGCCGACACCATCGCCAAGGACACGCGCATTCCGCCGCGTGGTTTCAACAACACGACCTTTGCGAACGCCGGCGCGCCGGTGGTCGGTATCAGCTACGGTGACGCCGAGTACTGGCACGAACAACACGTCGCCATGCCGCCCAACACCGCGCGCGTAGTCGCCAAGCTCTACTACCAGACGCTGACCCGCCACTACATCGAGGCCCTGCGCGACGGCAACGTCACCGACAGCTGGGGCACCACGCTGCATACGCTGTGGGAAAGCACCGGTCGCGGCGCGCCGATCGAGATGACCACGGCGACGCTGGAGCTGGAGCGCGTGTTCGCCGACAGCTTTGAGTGACCGCGCCGCCTCAGCCTGCCGCCACCCAGCCCAGCTGCTCGCCGATGAAGGCACGGGCGAAGCGGGCGTCGCGCTTGACGGTGGGGGCGGAGATTGCGAGCACCTGGGCGACGTCGTCGACTTCAAGACCGGCGAAGAAGCGCAGCTCGAACACCTGCCGGGCCCGTGTGTCGAGTGCGTCGAGGGCAGCGAGCGCGGCGTCGATCGCTACGATCTGATCGGCGTCGGCATCGACCGAGAAGTCGAAGTGTTCCAGCGCATCGAGCGAGGTGACCTGGCCGCCGCCACGCTTGCCGGCGAGGCGCGCGCGGGCATAGTCAACCAGCACCTGGCGCATCGCGGTTGCGGCGATCGCGAGGAAGTGGCCGCGGTCACGGAAGCGCTGCTGGTCCTGGCCGAACAGCTTGAGATAGGCCTCGTTGACCACGGCGCCGGTGCACAGGGTCACGCCGCGTTCGCCGCGACGCAGCGCACTGCGCGCCAGGCGTTGCATTTCGGCGTGGACGTAGGCCATCAACTCGCGATCGTCACGCGTTGCTGCGTTCAGGCGCTCGGTCAGCTGCGGAGCGTGCTCGGGTTCGATCAGCGGCATCGGGCGGGCTCCTGCGTGACGCGGCAAGCGTAGCGGGGCACAGGCGTGCTTGTCGCCGCACGTCATGGTGCGGAGCAGTGTATTTGCATGCGTCATTTTTCGACGAGAACCACCCTCGAAAGTGGGTCAGCCTTGCGCGAGCATCCAGACCGAAAGGCACCCATTCTGCTTCCCACGCTCGCAGTCGCGCGCCCGAGCGAACGAAGATGCAAACTGCTGTGCCGCGACGCTCCATGCGCTTGATTGAGATGAATCTGAAGAGCCGGAAAGGCCAGAGCGTTGCGTGTCCATGACGAAGCCTGCTTTCAGCAATTGCGGAGCGGTGGCTGTCTCAGGTCGCATTGGCACGGGGGGCAACCTGCGCACAAGCAAGGGGCTCAAAGCGCTCGGTCACTCCGTCAGGATCGCGTAGCGAGTGCGCCGATTGCGGAGCGCACATGAAGACGGGGATCAAGGCGTCGGGCTTACGCCCCAACCTTGACCCCCACAATGTTGCAAGCCCCTAAAACCCAAGGACTTCTTTGATTGGTGGCGGATGGTTGACGGTTCAATTCCGCCTTTCTCCATTGAATAGCAATGCAGCGGACTGGCGAGAAAGTGCGCGTGAGCCGCGAACATCAGGTCTGGCCACCACCGGCATGCTTCTTCAACCACTGTCGCCCGAGGGCGGTTAACCGGTAGCGCTGGTTGCTGCTGCGCGGCTTGTCGGGCAGGGTCATCTCCACCAAGCCCGACCCGAGGGCCGGCAGCAGGTAGGCTTTGCGGAAATGCTCGTCGTTCTTGAGTGCCAGGCCCTCCTGCAGTTCTTGGCGGGACATCTCCACGACCAGCGCCCGTAGCACGCGTTCGACTTCCGTGGCGACTTCCGTGGTGACTTCCGTGGTGACTTCCGTGGTGGTCGGCCTCGGAATCACCGCCCTGAACTCGTTCCCCTCCACATCGTCGAGTAGCCGTGTCTCCGGCCAGTCTTCCAGGACGCGCGGGATGCCGGTGCCGATGCCGCGGTACGGCAGGATCTTCACGGCGTGATCGGTCAAGGTCGGGTTGCGCCGGTTCGACTTGCCTTTCCGGATCTGCGCCGTGCTGAGGTTGTCGGGCAGGTGGCCGGGGCTGATGATTTCGATGCGGTCGGCGAAAATCAGCAACCGAATCGACGCGCTGGTGAAGTAGTCGCGGTGGATCAGCGCGTTGACGAGCAACTCGATGATCGCCTGTTCCGGCACCTCCAGAACGCCCAACGAATTGAAGTTCTGACCTGCCTGCACGTGGTGCAGGTTGCGCTTGATGAAGGCGAGGCTGCGCTGGTACTGCTCCAGCAGCGTGCCGTCGATGTCTTCGCTGTCGAGGTAGTGATGGCTGGCCAGCGAGGTGCCGGGGAAAGCCACCGCCTTGACCATGAATGCAGGGCGGTACCGCTGCGGGCGTTGGCCGAACAGCAATAGCCCTGCGAGATTGAGCTCGCGCCCATCGCCCAGTCCGATGTTCTGCAGCACCTGCGACAAGGGCTGGCCGGAAGCCTGGGCCGACTGGCCGTAGCGCCGACTGAAATACCCATCGAACGCCTTGTCATCGATGTCGGCGGCCGAGGTGCCTTCCACCGGCACGACGTCGGCGTAGATCAGGCCGGCACGCTGGAACAGCCGCTGGATTTCCTCACGTGCCGTGACGTGGCGTTTGTCCGCACCGCTCTTGACCCAGATGCGGCCCTGATTGTCGAGGTAGGGCTTGCTCAAGCCATCGGGAACGGTGACGGCGATCACCACGCCCTGCGCCGTCTGGACGTTTTCCGTGGTCGGATGAATCGGCGGCCGCACGTTCTGCGAAGCCGCGTTCGAGATCAGCTGGTTCAAGCGCCGCACGCTGGCCGCGTCCAGCCCGATCACGCTGCCATCGTCGCCCGCGCCCAGCAGCAACATCCCGCCGCCGCTATTGGCGAACGCCGCCAGCTCGGCCGCGATGCTGTCGGCGCTGGTCTCGTCGCGCTTGAACTGGTGGCGACTGTCTTCGCCGCGCGCGAGGATCTGCAGGAGATCGACTTCGGTCATGACGTGCTCTCCATTCGATATCCCATCGCGCGGTAGCCACGCTGGCGCTTGTCCCACATCCGGAGCAGCGCGGGGTGCCCGGTGTCGACGAAGTCGATGATGCGGACGTCTTCTTTGCCGGCATGATCGCGGTGCAGCCGGCCGGCGTACTGTTGGAGGGTGCCCTTCCACGACACCGGCATCGCCAGCACCAGGGTATCCAGCGGCGGATGGTCGAAACCTTCGCCGACCAGTTTTCCGGTGGCCAGCAAGACGCGCGGTGCGTTGGGCGGAAGCGCGTTGAGCGCGGCGACCAAAGCAGCGCGTTGTTTCTTCGACATCCGACCATGCAATACGAACGGTGCAGGGATCTCCTCGGCTACGGCCGCCTGGATGGCGTCGATGTGCTCGGTGCGTTCCGTGAGCACGAGTACCTTGCGACCCTGCCGATGGGCTGTGGTGATGGCATGGGCGACGGCACGACTTCGCGCCGAATCCTGTGCGAGATGGCGAAAGACATCCTGTATGCCGGCTTCCGGCGCCAGTTCAATCGGTGATTCGATGAAGTTCGGTGTCACCGACAGGTGGTGAGGTGCTTCCGCCGGTCGCGCAGCGCGGTGACGAATGGGTCCACACTGCATGAAGATGATGGGCTGTTGGCCATCTCGGCGGATCGGTGTTGCGGTCAGGCCGAGCACGTACTTCGCCTTTGCGCGGCGCAGGATGGCGTCGAACGATGCCGCGCCGACGTGGTGGCATTCGTCGACGATCACCTGGCCGTAGTTCTCGACCAATGGATCGACATCGCCCTGTCGCGACAACGACTGCATGACGGCAATGTCGATCTTGCCCGTGGGCTTGGCTTTGCCGCCGCCGATGACGCCGATCAGGCCCTTGCCTGCGCCAAGGAAGGCGCCAAGGCGTTCGTGCCACTGCTTGAGCAGTTCGGTGCGGTGCACCAGCACCAGGGTGTTCACACGGCGTCTTGCGATGATCGCCGCCGCCGTCACGGTCTTCCCGAATGCCGTCGGTGCGCACAGAACGCCGGCATCGTGGGCCAACATCGCGGCAACCGCGGCCTCCTGGTCGGGGCGCAGTGTGCCGACAAAATCGACCTCGATGGATTCGCCGAGATAACGCTCGTCGTGCAGGTCGATGCTTACGCCGTTGTCGGCCAACAGTTCGGATGCGGCGTCGAGACAGCCGCGTGGCAGCGCAATGTGCCGCGGGAAATTCTCGGCGCGGCCTATGACGCGGGGCTTGTCCCATACCGAGATCCGCATTGCCTGTGCCCGGTAGAACTCGGGATTCTGAAAGGCAGCCAGACGGATCAGTCGATTCGCCAGCGCTTGCGGTAGCTGGCTCTTTTCGAGATAGACCTGATTGGCCAGCGTCACCGTCAGCGTGGTCGGCATGTCGACGGTCAAGTGCTGAACCGCGGCGCCAGTCCGCCGCCACGGCGTGGCCAGGTCTTCGTCTTCGATAAAGGTGACGTCCAGCGGATGAACACCGCCGGTTGCCCGCAGGATGATCGGCTCGATGTCGTGGGCAGGCATCGGAACGATGGATGCGAGAAAGCCCCACTGATCGGCTAAGGGTTGCAGATCTGCATCCACGAAGACGCTGAAACCATCCTCGCGCGGCTTCTTCTGCAGCGGCAAAGCGATCAGGTTGCCGAAGCCACCCTTTGGCATCGTGTCCTGATTCGGAAACAGCCGGTCGTAGGAAGCCAACTGCAGTTGCCGGGTGCGTGCGCAGGTGTGGCTGATGATGGCCGTGCCCAGGCGTCGTGCGTCGCGCGCCGGTACCGCGCTGGCGAAGAAAATCCATGCATGCGCGCCATTGCCGGAGCGCGAGATTTCCAGGGCAGCAGGTACCCCTAAGTCGGCGCATGAGTGCATGAACGCGCGGGCGTCGTCGCGCCAGTCGGCTTCGTCGAAATCGACGGCGAGGAAGTGGCAGGTATCATCTTCGAGCAGCGGATAGACGCCGACTGTCAGGTCGCCAGCCAGATGCTTGTAGATGACGGCATCGGTGAGCGGCAACAGCAGGCGATGGCCGCAGTCGCCACACTTGATCCGCGGTTTTTCGCAGACGCGGGCACGCCATTCACTCGGGCCATCCATGGCCCTCGCCCTGCGGGCGGCTTCGCCGTGCAGATCTGCATTCCGTGCAAATCTGTCATTTCCACAGGCCGGCGCGTAGCCTGACTTGCCGCTGGTCTTGCCCTCCCAGCGGACCGGGTAGACATCGGTACGCCCGCGGGACAGCTTGCGGAACAGCGCGATCTTCTCGTTCTTGCTGAGGCGCGACGGCTCAGCAACCTGCGGCTTCGGCGCTTCGGGTGGCCCGCGCCAGGCGATGCCGTGAGATGCGAGCAGCGCGATGAGGCGAAAGTTCTCGGCGCGAAGGGCCGCCAGGTCATCGAGATTCGGCATTGAACCTGAACCTGGAGCACAGGGCGTCGATGGCTGGCGGTTGGTAGTGCATCGCGTTGTAGCGTCTTCCGTTGGAGGCGGTTACCCGGAATTTCCGGGCAACTGAATCTTCATGCGGCTTGCTGTCGCTTAAGATCCCTTGCGGGTGAGGTAGCTGGAATAGCGGGCGATGCGCACATCGTCGACTTCGCGCTGGGCACCGGAGCCGATACCGACCCATTCCGAGGGCATCCTCGAAATGGTCGGCCACGCGCTGGCCACTGGCTTGGCAGGCCGCCTTTCTTCCTCGTTGAATGGCGCCGTTGCCCCCTCGGGTGGGTCCAAATCTAACAGGCGTTGATCGAGCCGGCCACGCGTCAGGTACGCCGACGAGTCGCCTTGCGCAATCCTGTCGTGAATCTCCTCCCTGCGGCGCGAGACTGATCGATGGATTCCCGGTCAATGGCGACAGTTCGAAGGCGACGGCGCTCAAGAAAGAAAAAGGGCCCGGAGAGTATCCGGGCCCATCGATTGGTGGAGATGGCGGGAATCGAACCCGCGTCCGAAAGTGATCCATCCCAGGCACTACATGCTTAGCCCTTCTTTGGTCTCGTGTCTGGCATGCCGAAGGGCGCGCTTATCCAGACACCAGCTCGTTGATTTTGGTCGCTGCAACCCGAGCACAGGCAGCGCTTATCCCGCGAGCATGACTCAACTTTTGAGAGCACGGGCACTCTCGCAGTCGAGGCTTAGGCCTTAAGCGGCCAGAGCGTAGTTGTCGTCGTTGGCAACTAAGAGTTTGCAGCTGGATTAACGAGGAAAGCCACCCCCTCGGCATGCACCCGGTAACTTCACGACTCCCGTCGAAGCCGATCATCCCCGTGTGTTACGACGGGGAGCAGTATGGGTGTGCAGGAGGCGGGATTCAAGGCGAGGTTTGTGGTTGTCGTTCAGCTGATCGCGAACGCCCTTCGACAAGCTCAGGGCGAACGGAAGCGCGCCCTTCGACAAGCTCAGGGCGAACGGGGGCTGGTTGCGAACGCCCTTCGACAAGCTCAGGGCGAACGGGGCTGATCGCGAACGCCCTTCGACAAGCTCAGGGCGAACGGGGCTGATCGCGAACGCCCTTCGACAAGCTCAGGGCGAACGGGGCTGGTTGCGAACGCCCTTCGACAAGCTCAGGGCGAACGGGGCTGGTTGCGAACGCCCTTCGACAAGCTCAGGGCGAACGGGGCTGGTTGCGAACGCCCTTCGACAAGCTCAGGGCGAACGGGGCTGGTCGCGAACGCCCTTCGACAAGCTCAGGGCGAACGGGGCTGGTCGCGAACGCCCTTCGACAAGCTCAGGGCGAACGGGGCTGGTCGCGATCGCCCTTCGACAAGCTCAGGGCGAACGGGGCTGGTCGCGAACGCCCTTCGACAAGCTCAGGGCGAACGGGGCTGGTCGCGAACGCCCTTCGACAAGCTCAGGGCGAACGGGGCGGTCGATCAGGGCAACGCGGTGGCGGTCAGGCGTCGCGGTTCTTGGCGCGCATGGTGCGTTGCTTCTCGATCTGCCACTCGCGGTCCTTGATGGTGTCGCGCTTGTCGTGCTCTTTCTTGCCGAGCGCGAGTCCGAGCTCGACCTTGGCGCGGTTGTGCTTCCAGTACAGCGCGGTCGGCACCAGCGTGTAGCCCTTGCGCTCGACCTGCCCGGTGAGGCGGTCGATTTCCTCGCGATGCAGCAGCAGCTTGCGTGTGCGGCGGTCGTCGGCGACCACGTGCGTGGACGCCGCGCCGAGCGGGACGATCTGCGCGCCGAACAGGAACATCTCGCCATTGCGGATGATCGCGTAGGCATCGGTGATGTTGGCGCGACCGGCGCGCAGCGATTTCACTTCCCAGCCCTGCAGCATCAGCCCGGCTTCAACGCGCTCGTCGAACTTGTATTCGAACTTGGCGCGCTTGTTCAGTGCGATCGTGCCGCTGTGGCTGTCGTCCTTGTCTTTTTTGTTCTTGCTCATGGCAGCGAGTGTAGCGGTGTGCGCACGCTGGTTAGAATGCGCGCCCTTGTCGGAGTGGATGGCCCGTGAGCCGGATTGATCGCAGCAGCCTGATCGCACGGCCGAGCGTCGTTGTGTTCGATCTGGTCAATGAAGTGGCGGCGTATCCCGGTGCATTCAACTGGTGCCGTGGCGCGCGCGTGCTTGAATGCGATGGCGACTCGATGCTGGCGCAACTCGATCTGGCCTACGCCGGCTTTCGCTCCTCGTTCACCACGCGCAACCGATTTCTGCGCCCGAGCCGCATCGATCTGGAGTTGGTCGAAGGTCCGTTCAGCGCCCTGCGTGGTGCCTGGACCTTCACCGCGCTTGGCGAACATGGTTGTCGGGTGAATTTGCATCTCGACTTCGAGATGGCCGGAAATTCGTCGGATCGGCTCTGGCGATCGGCTTCCAAGGATTGGCCGATCGCATGGTCGATGACTTCGCGCGTGTCGCCCGCACCCTGACGGATCCGGGCGATGCGCGTTGAGGTGGTGTACGCATTGCCCGACGCGCAGCAGTGCATCGAACTTGATCTGCCTGCTGGGGCGTCAGTGGCCGATGCAATTGCCGCTGCGGGTCTGGAAGCGAAAGCTTCCGGCGACGAGCAGGTGGGCATCTGGAATCGCCGCGCCACGCTGGCGACGCTGCTGCGCGAGGCCGATCGCGTCGAGATCTATCGGCCCCTGCGCGCCGACCCGATACAGGCGCGGCGCTTGCGCGCCGAACGCAATCCGGTCGGGGTGCAGGCGAAGCGGCGCGTCAGCCGTTCTTGACCTTGCGGTTGTCGTCCGGGCTGTGGCGCTGCAGGTCGCGGCTTTCTTCCAGCAGCTCGTCGCCCGACTTCGGCAGCCAGTCGCCCTCGATCTTGCTCAGCGTGCCGCTATCGAAGTGCAGGGTCAGCGTCTTGATCTCGGGTTCCTTGCGGCGGTGGCTGTTGCTGGTCACATATTCCCAGCGGTCCTGGTTGAATGGCGAAGCCACCTGCGGCGTGCCCATGACCAGTTCGACCTGACGCATGGTCATGCCCGGCTTCAGCTGGTCGACCATTTTCTGGTCGACCAGATTCCCCTGACGCATGTCCATCTTGTAGATCAGGGCACAGCCATTGAGCAGGGCCAGAACGAGCAGCAGGGCGATTCGGAGCATCGTGGGTCACCGGGAAAACGAGGCGGCGATGATACACTGCGCGCCTGAATCACAACCGTTCCGGAACTCACGCCGCATGGAAACGCAGGATCTGCGCAAGGCCGGCCTGAAAGTCACGCTGCCGCGCGTGCGTATTCTCGAAATCCTCGAGGAGAAGCACGGCACGCACATGACTGCGGAGGACGTGTACAAGGAACTGCTCAAGCACAACGACGACATCGGCCTCGCCACCGTGTATCGCGTGCTGACGCAATTCGAGGCCGCCGGCATCGTCTCCAAGCACAACTTCGAGAGCGGCCAGGCGGTGTTCGAACTTGATCGCGGCGAGCACCACGACCACATGGTCTGTGTCGAGACCGGCAAGGTCATCGAGTTCGTGGACACCGAGATCGAGCAGCGCCAGCAGGAGATCGCAGCGCGCCATGGATACGACCTGGAAGAGCACAGTCTCGTGCTCTATGTCCGCCCGAAGCGGAAAAAATAGTCGGGAACGCAGGCTCGCTTCGGGCGACGCCGCCAAAGCCAACGGGAAACGAGATGAAGAAGCTGCTGATTGCCGGCGCGGTGCTGGTTGCCGCGGGTGTCGGTTATTACGTGATGAAACCGGCTGCGCCGGGTGGTGCATCGCGATCGCTGTCGGCGGTGGTCGGACCGCTCGACTACGTGCCTGCCGATACCGCATTCGTGATCGCGAACGTCGAACCGATGCCGCGGCCGGTGACCCAGGCGTGGATGGAACAGTTCGCGCAGATTTCCGGCGTCTATGCGATGCAGGCGAGTCTGCTCGAGAAGAAGCTGGCCGAAGAGGATCCTGAGGCCAAGGGCTTGAACTGGGTGCGCGCGCTGGCGGCCGAGGTGAAGGACCGCACGCCCGAACAGATCATGACCGAGGTCGGCATCGACCTGCAGATGCGTTACGCGGTCTATGAAGTCGCCGGCAAGCCGGTGATGCGTTTCGAGCTGGCCGATTCGGCGAAGACGCGAGCGTTCGTCGCGCGGGTCGAGCAAAAGGCCGGCGACAAGGTGCCGACCGCCAGGCTCGATGCGCTCGACTACTGGAACTTCGTCGACCCGGAAGGCAAGGCGCGTATGGTTGCGGCCATCGATGGCTCGCAACTGGTGATCGCCCTGCTCGAAGGCAGCGCCGATGAAGCTGCGCTGCGCACGGCACTCGGTCTGACCCGCCCGCAGCAGTCCCTGGCCGCCTCCGGCAAGCTGGTGGCGCTGAACAAGGAGTTCGGCTACACGCCGTATGCCAGCGGCTACGTCGATACGCGCAAGCTGATCGCGCTGGTCGATGACGCCGTACCCGCAGCCGATGCCGCAGACACGGCGCAGCTGAAAGCCGACTGCAGCAAGGACTACGACGCGATCGCGCAGGCGATGCCGCGCATGGTGTTCGGCTACACCCGCTTCGAGGCCAAGGCCATGCACGCCAGCATGCTGCTCGAATTGCGCCCGGACATTGCCAAGGGTCTGCAGCCGTTGCCGGCGCCGATGCCGGGCTTGGGTGCGACCGCCGGCAGTGCCTTCAATTTCGGCTTCGCGATGAATCTCGAAGCGCTCGCCGGCTTCGTCAACACGCAGGCCGACGCCGTGCTTGCGGCGCCCTACACCTGCCCGGCGCTGGTCGATCTGAATGACGGCGCGAAGAAGGCCAAGGAGCAGTTCAACAACCCGATGCTGTACGCGACCGCGGCGGCGTTCCACTCGATCCACGTCATCGCCAGCCGGTTCACGATGCCGCAGCCGGGCGTGGAAGCAGCATCGAGCGAACCTGACTTCGCCGGCAAGCTGCTGATCGGCTCCAAGAGCCCGGCCGGGCTGATGGGCATGCTCGCCGGGTTCGCCCCGCCGATTGCCGCGTTGCAGCTCAAGCCAGATGGAGAGCTGAAGGAAATCCCGGCGGATCCGTCGATGCCGGTGAAGGGGCCGATGCACGCGGTGATGAACGATTCCGCGATCGGCGTCAGCGTCGGTGATGGCGAATCGGCCGGGTTGAAGGATGCACTCGCGGTGGATGCCGACAACAAGGCGTTGTTCGTGTTCGGGTACGGCGGCGTGTTCTTCAAGACCCTCTTCGCGCAGGCTGCGGCCGACCTGGCCCGGTCGGGCGATCCGGAAGCCGCCGAGATTCAGAAAACCATGGAAGCGCTGCAGCAGATGTATGCCGAGAAGATCGAGCGCATCGACATGCAGATGCGCGCCGGCGAACGCGGCATCGAGTTCGTGCAGGATGTGCGGTTGAAGTAGCGCCTGCAGAGCAACCCCCATCCGATCTCCCCCTGGCTGCGCCAAGGGGAGGAGACAAGAGAGAGCAACCCCCACCCGACCTCCCCCTGGCTTCGCCAAGGGGAGGAGAACAGCGCGGCGATCGAAGCTTCGCGATCTTTGCCCGCTTGCGCGCGAAGCGCGGAGGGGAGGGCTTTCCTTAGCGCGCCGCCGCGATCAGTTCCTTCGCGGCCGAGCGCGTGGCGCTGGTGATCTCGGCGCCGCCGAGCATGCGTGCGATCTCGTCGATGCGGGCCTTGGCTTCGATCGCGTCGAAACGCGTGTGCGTCTGGCCGTTGGCGACCGACTTGCGCACGGCGATGTGCTGATGGCCCTGCGCAGCAACCTGTGCCAGATGCGTCACGCACAGCACCTGCCGCGTGTTGCCGAGTTCGCGCAGCTTGCGTCCGACCACTTCCGCGGTGGCACCGCCGATGCCGGAATCGACCTCGTCGAACACCATCACCGGCACATCGTCGGAGCCGATCGCGGCGACCTCGATCGCCAGGCTGATGCGTGCCAGCTCGCCGCCCGAGGCGATCTTGCGCAATGGCCGTCCGGGTTGCCCCGGATTGGGTGCGACCACGAACTCGATCTCGTCGCGTCCGGCCGCCGGAAACTCGTTTTCGCCGCGCGCTTCCATGCGAATTTCGAAAGTGCCGGCGATTGCCAGTTCGCGCAGCAACACGGTTACGCGTGTGGCCAGCGTGGTCGCTGCGAAGCGGCGCGACTCGGACAGGGCGCGCGCGGCGCGCGTGTAGTCGACGGCGGCGCTGTCGCGCTCGCGCCGCAGCGTTTCGATCTTGCTGCCGGCATGTTGCAGCCGGTCGATTTCCGCGGCCAGTTCATCCAGGCGGATGGCGAGATCCTGCGCCGGCACGCGGTGCTTGCGCGACAGGTCATGCAGCCGGGCCAGTTGCGAGTCGATCTCACCGTAGCGTTCCGGATCGAGGTCCTGGGCCGCGCGATAGCGTTCCAGTTCGCTGATCGCCTCGACCAGCTGGATGCCGGCCGATTCCAGCAGTTCGGCCACCGGTGCGAGCGTGCCATCAACCTGCGCCAGCTTGCGTGCGTCGCCGGCGCAGTGCGCGAGCAGCGAGGTGGCCGAGCGCTCATCGTCGCTGTCGAGCGCGTCGATCAGCTGCTGGCTGCCGGCGAGCAAGGTGGCGGCGTGCGCGAGGCGGCGATGGTCGTCGATCAGGCGCGCGTAGGATTCCCCGCCTAGCGCGAACTTCTTCAGTTCCTGGTGCTGGAAGCGCAGGTAGTCGAGACGGTCCGGATCGCCCTTCTCGGCGCCCGCCAGGTCGCTGATCTGGCGGTCGATTTCAAGCATGCGCCGGGCGCTACGTTCCACGTCCTGCAATCGCTCGGAGTGCTGGGCGAAGGCATCGAGCAGGCGCAACTGGTGGCGACGCGAGAGCAGCGCCTGGTGTTCGTGCTGGCCATGGACCTCGACCAGGAAGGCGGCCGCCTCGCGCAACACCGCCAGTGACACCGGGCGGTCGTTGATCCAGGCGCGCGAGTTGCCATCGGCGCGGACCACGCGGCGCAGGCGCATCTGTTCTTCGTCGTCGAGTTCCTGCTCGCGTAGCCAGGCGCGCGTTGCGGGTAGCGCGCGCAGGTCGAACTCGGCCGAGATCTCGGCGCGATCGGCGCCATGGCGCACCACACCGGCGTCGCCGCGCGCGCCCGCCAGCAGCATCAGGGCGTCGACCAGCAGCGACTTGCCGGCGCCGGTTTCGCCGGTGAGCACGCTCATGCCGGACGCGAAAGCGACGTCGGCGGCGTCGATGATGGCGAAGTCTTTGACGAACAGGGTGCGCAACATGGACCAGAGGCTAGCAAAGGCCGGGCCATCGCGTCACCGAGCCCGGCGTTGACCGCTGCCGCGCGCAATTGATAGCGTCGCTGCCGCCCCCAAATGAAGCGATCATGCGCCGCCGCCTAGCCGACCACCTCGATGCCCGTGCCCGCCACCTGCTGCGCACCCTGATCGCGCAGTACATCCGCGACGGCGAACCGGTGGGCTCGCGCACGCTGGCGCGCCAGAGTGGGCTGGACTTGAGCCCGGCCACGATCCGCAATGTACTTTCGGATCTGGAAGAAATCGGCCTGATCGCGGCACCGCATACCTCGGCCGGTCGCATTCCGACCGCCCAGGGCTACCGCCTGTTTGTCGATTCGCTGCTGCAACTGCAGGCACCGCGACCCGACGAGATGGACGCCCTGCAGCGCGAGATTCCACCCGGCGCCAGCACCCAGGACATGCTTGGCCGGGTGTCCGCGGTGCTCAGCGAGCTGACCCACTTCGTTGGTCTGGTGACGGTGCCAAAGCGCGAGCAGTTCGCGTTTCGCCAGATCGATTTCGTGCAGCTCGGTCCGAACCGGGTGCTGGTGATCCTGGTGTTCACCGACAACGAAGTGCAGAACCGCGTGCTCGATCTGCCGCGCGCCTATGCCCCGGGTGAGTTGGAGCAACTCGCGAATTATCTGAACCAGAACTTCTCCGGCATGGCACTGGACGAGATCCGCCGCCGCATCGTTGCGGAGATGGAAGCGGCACGCGACTCGATCGACCGCGTCTTGCGCTCGGCGATCGACCTGGCCAGCGCCTCGTTCCAGGTCGAGTCGCGCGAAGCCTTCGTGGTCAGCGGGCAGACCAATCTGATGGGCCTGTCCGAACTCGCAAGCGTGGATCGTCTGCGCGAGCTGTTCGAAGCCTTCAACCGCAAGCGCGAGATCGCCAAACTGCTCGATGGCTGCATCCATGCCGAAGGCGTGCGCCTGTTCATCGGCGACGAGTCCGGCTACGCCCCGCTCGGCGGCTGCAGCGTCGTCACCGCCCCCTACGGCGCCGACGGCAAGATGCTCGGCGTGATCGGCGTCATCGGCCCGACGCGCATGGACTACGACCGCGTGATCCCGGTCGTGCAGACCACCGCCCGGATCCTGTCCGGCACCTTGAAGAACGCCGGACTGGCCCCATAAGCCCGCCGGGGCAATCCGGCCACGACGGCCGCAGTACGGAGAATCCAATGAGTCAGGACACGACGTCGGCAGAGTCCGGCGACGATTTCGGCGCGCTGCCGGTGGAGGAGCTGGAGGCGCGCCTGCGCGATCTCGAGAACCAGCTGGGCGTGGCCAAGGACGAACAGGTGCGCCTGCTCGCCGAAATGGACAACCAGCGCAAGCGCGCCGCGCGTGATGTCGATGCGGCGCGCAAGTTCGGCGTGGAGCGGCTGTTGAACGACTTGATGCCGGTGTGCGACGGGCTCGAGATGGGCCTGAGCCAGGGTGGCTCCGACCCGACCCGATTGCGCGAAGGCATGGACCTGACCCTGAAGCTGCTGCTCAAGGCGGCCGAGGGCCATGGTCTCAAGCGGCTGCATCCGGTCGGCGAAGCGTTCAACCCGGAGTGGCACCAGGCCATGGCCATGGTGCCGACCGGTGATCGTCCCGCCGGCAGCATCATCGACGTCTACCAGGCCGGCTATCGCCTGCACGAGCGCCTGATCCGTCCGGCCATGGTCACCGTCGCCGCCGACCCGCTGCCGCCTGAAGACGCCTGACCCAGACCCTTGAACCTCGCTTTCACAGCCACATAACAGCGCCATCCGCCGCAAGGCATTTGCTATTCCGGAGACATCCCATGGGCAAGATCATCGGTATCGACCTCGGCACCACCAACAGCTGCGTTGCGATCATGGACGGCGGTTCGGTCCGCGTGATCGAGAACGCCGAGGGCGACCGCACCACGCCGTCGATCGTCGCGTTCGCGAAGGACGGCGAAGTCATCGTCGGCGCCGCTGCCAAGCGCCAGGGCGTGACCAACCCGAAGAACACCTTCTACGCGGTGAAGCGCCTGATCGGGCGCAAGTTCACCGACGCCGAAGTGAAGAAGGACCTGGATCTGGTGCCCTACAGCATCCTCGCCCACGACAACGGCGACGCCTGGGTGCAGACCTCGGATGGCAAGCGCATGGCGCCGCCGGAAATCTCGGCCAAGGTGCTGATGAAGATGAAGAAGACCGCCGAGGATTTCCTCGGTGAGGCAGTCACCGAAGCGGTGATCACGGTGCCGGCCTACTTCAACGATTCGCAGCGCCAGGCGACCAAGGACGCCGGCCGCATCGCCGGCCTCGACGTCAAGCGCATCATCAATGAGCCGACGGCGGCCGCGCTCGCCTATGGCCTCGACAAGTCCGGCGGCAAAGATCGCAAGATCGCCGTGTACGACCTCGGTGGCGGCACCTTCGACGTGTCGATCATCGAGATCGCCGAGGTCGATGGCGAGAAGCAGTTCGAAGTGCTGGCGACCAATGGCGACACCTTCCTCGGCGGCGAAGACTTCGACAAGCGCGTGATCGATTTCCTGGTCGAGGAGTTCAAGAAGGAGCAGGGCATCGACCTGCGCAAGGACCCGCTCGCGTTGCAGCGCCTGAAAGACGCCGCCGAACGCGCCAAGATCGAACTCAGCACGCTGCAGCAGACCGACGTCAGTCTGCCCTACATCACCGCCGACGCCAGTGGCCCGAAGCACCTGACCGTCAAGCTGACTCGCGCCAAGCTCGAGTCGCTGGTAGAGGACCTGATCCGCAACACCATCGAACCCTGCCGCACGGCGATGGCCGACGCCAAGATCAAGACCTCGGATATCGCCGAGGTGATCCTGGTCGGCGGCATGACGCGCATGCCCAAGGTACAGGCCGCAGTCACCGAGTTCTTCGGCAAGGAACCGCGCAAGGACGTGAACCCGGATGAAGCCGTGGCCGTTGGTGCCGCGATCCAGGCCGGCGTGCTCTCGGGTGCGGTCAAGGACGTGCTGTTGCTCGACGTGACCCCGCTTTCGCTCGGCATCGAGACCATGGGCGGCGTGTTCACCAAGCTGATCGAGAAGAACACGACGGTGCCGACCAAGGCTAGCCAGATTTTCTCGACGGCCGAAGACAACCAGACCGCGGTGACCGTGCACGTGCTCCAGGGCGAACGCAAGGAAGCGCGCTACAACAAGGCACTGGCGAAGTTTGATCTTGCCGGGATCGATGCAGCCCCGCGCGGGATGCCGCAGGTCGAGGTGACCTTCGACATCGATGCCAACGGCATCCTGCACGTGTCGGCCAAGGACAAGAAGACCGGCAAGGAACAGAAGATCGAAATCAAGGCCGGCTCGGGCTTGTCGGAAGCCGAGATCGAACAGATGGTGCGCGATGCCGAAGCGCACCGCGAGGACGACAAGCGCTTCGCCGAACTGGTCGAAACCCGCAACAAGGCCGACCAACTCGTGCACAGCGTGCGCTCGTCGCTCAAGGAACACGGCGCCAAGGTGCCGGGTGACCAGATCGGCCGCATCGAGGAAGCGACCAAGGACCTGGAGTCCGTGATGAAGGGCGACGACAAGGCCAAGATCGAATCCAAGATCGCCGCCCTCGAAGCCGCCGCCGCGACCCTCGCCGCCGCCGCCCAAGCTGGCGCCCAGGGCCCCGGCCCGGAAGCACCGGGCGCAGGTGCCCAGGCAGCGCGAGACGACGTGGTGGACGCCGAGTTCACCGAGGTCAAGGACGACAAGTAAGCCGCTCGGGCGTGCCGCTGGCTTGACACCGGCGGACATGCCCTTAAGATGAGCCCATCGCTCCGACTACTATTCATGGAGCGGTCTACTATGGGGCTCCCTCGGGAGCCCCTTATTTTTTGGAGGTGTCGATGAAGCAGGTCGCGGTCTTCGTTGATGCCGGCTATCTGTTCGCCCAGGGGTCACAGGAACTGTTCGGAGAGAAGCTGCGACGGGGCGAGTTGGTTCTGGACGAACGCGCAGTCATCCAGAAGCTGACGGAGTTCGCGGGCGCTGTCTCGGGCCGGAGGCTGCTGAGGATCTACTGGTACGACGGCACATCGGCGGGTCCGACAGCGCAGCATGCGTCCCTTGCCTTTCTCGACAATACCAAGGTGAGGCTCGGCTTCGTCAACTCGGTTGGCGAGCAGAAGGGCGTTGACTCCTTGCTCGTGACCGACATGATCACGCTGGCACGCAATCGCGCGATGTCGGACGCCGTGCTGCTCGCTGGTGATGAGGATCTCCGGGTCGGAGTCCAGCAAGCGCAGGAGTTCGGCGTGCGTGTGCACCTGGTGGGCATTCGGCCGGCGCGTGGAAGCCAGTCCACGTTCTTGCTGCAAGAAGCCGACACCAAGGTCGAGTGGGATGGCGCGCAGCTTGGCGCATTCCTGTCTCGTCGCGAGCGCGTCGATGCGTCCATCGTGGTGGCACCTGTCGTAGCGACGACGGGGCTGCTCGCAGAGGTGGAATTTGGCGCCTTGCTCGACGAGTTGACGGAATCCGAACTACAGGCGTTGATCACCGAGTTCGAGCAGTTGCGCGGTGTGCCCAGAACCATCGATGCCAGGCTGCTCACGATCGCGCGAGCGCAGTTGGGACGAGATCTGGAGCAGAGCGAGAAAAGGCTGCTTCGCGAGCGCTTGGTGGGAGGCGCGAGAGACCGTGTCCTCAAGACCCCATGACGTTTTCGGCAAGTGAACTGATCTTGGCAGGCATCGAAGCGAGAGCATGAGCAAGCGCGACTATTACGAAACCCTCGGCGTGGCCAAGGATGCGTCGGAAGACGATCTGAAGAAGGCGTATCGCCGTCTGGCGATGAAGCATCATCCGGATCGCAATGACGGAGACAAGGAGGCCGAGGTCAAGTTCAAGGAGGCGAAGGAGGCCTGGGAAGTCCTTTCGGACCCGGGCAAGCGCCGCGCCTACGACCAGCACGGTCATGCCGCGTTTGAGCAAGGCATGGGTGGCGGTGGACATGCCGATGTCGGTGACATCTTCGGCGACATCTTCAGCGACCTGTTCGGCGGCGGTCGCCGCGGACAGGCACCGCGGCGCGGTGCCGACCAGCGTGTCGTCGTCGAACTCGATCTCGAGGAGGCCGTGTTCGGCGTCGCCAAGGAGATCGACGTTCCCGCTGTGGTGAACTGCGACGAGTGCGACGGCACCGGCTCGCAGGATCGCAAGACCAGCACCTGCTCGATGTGTCGGGGACGCGGACGAGTGGTTGCCGCGCGCGGGATCTTCCACGTCGAGCAGGCCTGTCCGACCTGCAGCGGCAGCGGCAAACAGATCGAGAAACCGTGCAAGAGCTGCCGTGGCCATGGCCGCGTGCAGAAGGAAAAGACCCTGTCGGTGAAGATTCCTGCCGGTGTTGATACCGGCGACCGCGTGCGCCTCGCCGGCGAAGGCCATGCCGGGCCGCCGGGCACGCCGAACGGTGATCTGTTCGTCGAGATGATGGTACGCGAGCACAAGATCTTCTCGCGCGAGGGCAACGACCTGTATTGCGAAGTGCCGATTCGCTTCTCGCTCGCCGCGCTCGGCGGCGACGTGGTGATCCCGACACTGGAAGGCGATGCCCGGATCAAGGTGCCGGCCGAAACCCAGACCGGCAAGCTCTTTCGCCTGCGCGGCAAGGGCGTCAAGTCGGTGCGCGGTCACGACTACGGCGACCTGCTGTGTCGCGTCGTGGTCGAGACCCCGGTGCGGCTGAGCAAGCGCCAGCGCGAACTGCTGGAGGAATTCGAGGGCACCTTCGACGATGGCCGTGACCACATGCCGCGTCAGACTTCCTGGCTCGACGGCGTCAAGTCGTTCTGGGACAAGATGACCTCGTGACCCCGGGTCTGGGCGTGCGCCTGATTTGAACCGTGCCCGGGCCGTGATATTCACGCGCGGCGCTTGCCGCCGGTGGTGGCAGCGCTGCTAGTCTGCGCTCCCGTTTTCCGGAGCCTGCCATGACTGCTGCACGTCTCGCGTTTGCGATCGCCCTCGTCCTCGGAGTGCCGTTGATTGCGGCGTGCACGCAAAAGCCGGCGCCGGTGGTGGAGCCGGCGAAACCGCTGGCGGTGAACCACGATCAGCAGTTCGAGGCCTTGTCGCGTTCGTGGCTCGGCGACTGGTTTCGCTTGAACCCGGTGTCGGCCACCCAGGTCGGCAGCCATATCGTCGATGGCAAGCTCGACGACCTGAGCGAGAAGGGGCGCAAGGCTGCACTCGATTTCGCGCGCCAGAGCTTGGTCGCTCTGGATGCGATCGACCCGGCGACGTTGTCGCGCGAGAACCAGATCGACTACGCGATCTTGCGCAACCAGTTGCAGAGCGATGTCTGGAGCACGGAGACGCTGCAGGCCTGGGCCTGGGACCCGCAGGTCTACAGCCAGCTCGCCGGCAGCGCCATCTACACGCTGATGGCGCGGGACTTCGCGCCGCTGCCCGAGCGCCTGAAATCGGCGACCTTGCGCATGGAGAAGTTGCCGAAGCTGTTTGAGCAGATGCGCAGCAATCTCAATCCGGCGCGGGTGCCGTCGATCCACGCCGAGACCGTGGCAAAGCAGCACAACGGCATCCTCGGGCTGGTCGACCAGTTCATCACCCCGAACCTCGGGCAGCTGGGCGAGGAAGACCGCGAACGCGCCGAGAACGCGATCGGCAACCTGCGCATCGCGGTGGCCGCGCACCAGACCTGGCTTGACCAGACGTTGATGCCGAGTGCGCAAGGCGATTTCCGCATTGGCGCCTCGCTGTACGACCGCAAGCTCGCCTTTGCGCTGAACTCGCCGCTCGGCCGCCGCGAGATCCGCACTCGTGCCGAGGCCGAACTGCAGCGCGTTCGCGCCGAGATGTACGAGATCGCGCGTGCCGTGCTGGCCGACCAGAAGGGCGCACCCGAACTGCCCGAGCAGCCGACGCCGGAGCAGCAGCAGGCGGCGATCGCGGCGGCGCTGGAACTCGCCTACGCCGACCGTCCGGAACGCGACAAGGTGGTCGAACTGGCGACTGCGAGCACCGAGCGCGCGACCGCCTTCGTGCGCGAGAAGGGCCTGATCACCCTGCCGGAATCACCGGTGAAGATCATCCTGATGCCCGAGTTTCAGCGCGGCGTGTCGGTCGCCTACTGCGACTCGCCGGGTCCGCTGGACAAGCACCTCGACACCTTCTACGCGGTCTCTCCGATCCCGGACGAGTGGACGACCGAACAGGTCGATTCGTTTCTGCGCGAATACAACACGCGCTCGATCGAGGAGTTGAGCATCCACGAAGCAATGCCCGGCCACTTCCTGCAGATCGCGCACTCGAACAAGCATCCCTCGGTGCTGCGCGCGGTGCTGTCTTCCGGCTCCTTCGTCGAGGGCTGGGCGGTGTTTTCCGAGAAGCTGATGGTCGATGCCGGCTACATGGACAACGACCCGCTGTTCAAGCTCGTGAACCTGAAGTGGTACCTGCGCGTCATCACCAACGCCATCATCGACCAGGCCATCCATGTCGATGGCATGAGTCGCGACGAAGCGATGTTGCTGATGACCGAGCAGGGCTTCCAGCAGGAGCGCGAAGCCGCCGGCAAATGGGTGCGCGCGCAATTGACTTCGGCGCAGCTGCCGACCTACTTCGTCGGCTTCCAGGAACACCTGGATCTCGAAAAGGCCGTGCGCGAACGCGACGGCGAACAGTTTGATCTGCGCCGGTACAACGACACGGCGCTCTCTTTCGGCTCGCCACCGGTGCGCTTCGTGCGCCAGATGATGCTGGACGAAGCGATTCGATGAGGGCGCTGCGTCGCGATCGGTCGGGACTGCCGAGATGCTGATTTCGGTCGTACTGCCCTCGCGCCTGGCGCCGCTCGATGCGGCGACGCCGGACGGTCGCTGGTTCGTGGAGCGAGCGCTCGACTGCATCGAACGGCAGACGGTACTCGCCGACGGGCACCGCATCGAAGCGGTCGTCGGTGTCGATCCCGGCCAGGGCCAGCGCGCCGGACTGCGTCTGGGTGCGCGTGCGCGCGTCGCCGAGGCGGAAGCTGGTGGTCAGGCACAGGCCTTGAACGCGGCGGCGGCCGCGATTCGCGGCGACTTCGTCGCGTTTCTCGAAGACGACGACTGGTGGGACGACGACTACCTCGCCTTCGCCCTGCGCGCGCTGCAGCAGGTCGACTTCGTCAGTTCGACGCAGCTCGAGCGCACACCAGACGGCACCATCCTGCGCATTTTCGATTACCCGACGCCTTCGTCGTGGGTGATGCGTCGCGCGGTCTGGGACGCGGTCGGTGGCTTCGATCCCGGCTATCGCTGGCATCTCGATTCCGACTGGCTCGGACGCCTGCGCGAGCAGGACGCGAAGCGCTTGCATTTCGTCGAGGCGACGGCGCCGATCACGCTGAACGAGATCGGCGAGTCGCGCCTGCAGCTCGCCTATCTGGTGCGCTTCGCGCGCGAGAAACTGCAACTGGCACGCCACACCCGTTTCCTGCCGCTGGTAACGCGTACCGTGCATCCGGGTTCGGGCATGGCCCGCATCCGCATCGATCCGGTGTTGCGCGGTGAAAGCCAGCTGGAATATGCACGCCTGCAGGAGCGCTTCGGTGGCCTGCCGTACTGAGCGTGCTCGTCACCGATTCGTCACGATCGCGGCGTGGGCAGGGCGTGCCGCGCTTCGCTAGACTTGTGCCATGGAAACACCAGCGCGCAGCAACAAGTTCAGCATCAAGTCGGCGGCCGACATTGCGCGCATGCGCGAAGCGGGGCGTCTGGCCGCGGATGTGCTCGACATCGTCACCGAGCACGTCAAGCCCGGTGTCAGCACCGAGGAGCTGGACCGCATCTGCCACGAGTACATCGTCCAGGTGCAGCAGGCGGTGCCGGCCAACCTCGGCTACAAGGGCTTTCCGAAGGTGCTGTGCACCTCGGTCAACAACGTCATCTGCCATGGCATTCCGAGCGCGTCGAAGATCCTGAAGGACGGCGATATCGTCAATATCGACGTGACCGTGATCAAGGACGGCTGGCACGGCGACACCAGCCGCATGTACTGCGTCGGCACGCCGCCGGTGCTGGCGAAACGGTTGGTCGATGTGGCGTTCGAGGCGATGTGGCGCGGCATCCGCGTGGTGCGGCCCGGGGCCACCCTCGGCGACATCGGGCACGCCATCCAGAGTTTCGCCGAATCGCACCGCTTCTCGGTGGTGCGCGAATACTGCGGCCACGGCATCGGGCAGGTCTACCACGAAGACCCGCAGGTACTGCATTACGGTAAGTCCGGCACCGGCCCGGTCCTGGTCCCGGGCATGACCTTTACCATCGAGCCGATGATCAACGCCGGCGCCGCTGCCACGCGGCTGATGCCGGATGGCTGGACCGTGGTCACGCGCGACCGCTCGCTGTCGGCGCAGTGGGAGCACACCATCGCGGTGACCGACGACGGCTTCGAGGTGCTGACCTTCGGCGCTGCGGACCGGGCCACGACATGAACGACCCGCGCGGCGCCGAATCCGCCGCGCCCGCGGCCTTTGTCACTTCGCACTGGCGCGAACGCCTGCGCAAGGAGCAATTCGGCGACGAGGCCAGCTTTGCGCTCGGCACTCCGGCCGAACAACTGATTGCGGCCCGTGCCGCTCGTGTCGACGAAGCGCTGCAGGCGGCGTATGCGGCCGGGCTGGCGGATGCGCCCGGCATGGTGCTCGCCGCCACCGGCGGCTATGGCCGCGGCGAGTTGTTTCCACAGTCGGACATCGACCTGTTGCTGATCATCGCCGAGGACGACGACGCTCGCCATGTCGCGATCGAACACTTCCTCGCAGCGATCTGGAACATCGGCCTCTGCGTCAGCCACATCGCGCGCACTCCCGAGCAATGCCTGCGCATCGGCGCCGAAGACCTGTCGTCGGCGACCGCGATGTTCGAGTCGCGCTATCTCGCCGGCGACGAAGCCCTGCTGACGAGCACGCTGGCAGCACTGGATGCGCAGGGCGTGTGGCCGCCGCAGGCGTTTTTCGCGGCCAAACGCGACGAACTGCGCGCGCGCCATGCGCGCTTCAACGACACTTCGTTCAACCTCGAGCCCAACCTGAAGGAAGGCCCGGGAGCAATCCGCGACCTCGACACGCTCGGCTGGATGGCGCGCCGCTGTTTTGGCGTCAGTGCACTCTCCGGGTACGCGGCCGCCGGAGTCTGCAGCGACGCCGATCAGGCCGCACTGCTTGCCGCGCGTGCGGTACTGGCGAAGTTGCGTTATGGCCTGCACCGCGCGGTGCAGCGGCGCGAGGAGCGGCTGCTGTTCGATCATCAGCGCGAACTGGCGAAACTGTTCGGTTATGCCGATCAGCATCGCGAGAACCTCGCCGTCGAGCAGTTGATGCAGGGCTTTTTCCGTGCCGCTTCGAGCGTGCGCCGCATCACCCAGCGGCTGCTGCTCGATTGGGAGGAACGGCTCGCTTCCGAGCCCTCGCCAACGATCTGGTTCGAGGACGACTTCGGTCTGCGCCGCGGACGCCTTGCGCATCGGGATCCGCACCGGATCGCCGCGAGCATGGCCGGTGCAATGCAGGTCTGCCATCGGCTGGCGTTGACCGCGGCGGCCGAGGGCTTGGCGCCGGAGCTTGCGGCCACGATCCAGCAGGCAGTGCGCGGCTATGCGCCCGAGGCCGAACGCGATGATTGCGTCGGTGCTTTCCGAACGATCCTCAAGCAACCGCTGCGTGCGGCGCGCGTGTTGCGCGTGATGTCCGAGCTGGATCTGCTCGGGCGCCTGATCCCCGCGTTCGAGCGCGTGACCGGGCGCATGCAGTACGACATGTTCCATGCCTACACCGTCGACCAGCACACGCTGCGCGTGCTCGAGCACCTGGCGCGTTTCGCCGATGCCGCCACCGCCGCGGCGCTGCCGCTCGCGGTCGAGGTGCGTGCACGCCTGCGCAAGCCGGAACTGCTGCTGCTCGCCGGCTTGTTCCACGACATTGCCAAGGGCCGTGGTGGCGACCACTCCGAACTTGGCGAGCGCGATGCGCGCGAGTTCGCGCGCTGGCTCGGCCTGTCGCAGGCGGATGCCGACCTGGTCGCGTGGCTGGTCCGCCACCATCTCGACATGTCGCTGACCGCTCAGAAGCAGGACGTTGGCGACCCCACGGTGGTGCACCGCTTCGCCTCCTTGGTGGCCGACTGGGAGCGGCTCGATTACCTCTATCTGCTCACGGTCGCCGACATTTCCGGAACCAGTCCCAAACTCTGGAACGCGTGGAAGGACCGCCTGCTCGCCGACCTCTACAACGCCACGCGCTATGCGTTGCGGCGCGGTCTTGAACATCCGGTGCATAGCCGTGAGCGCGTCGCCGAGATGCTGGATCAGGCGCGCGACGCGATGCAGGCCGCTGGCGGCGATGTGGCCGCTGCGGAATGGGTGTGGGCCGACTATCCCGAGGACAGCGTGCTGCGTTTTTCGCCGGCGCAGCTCGCGTGGCAGGCACAGCAGATCCTGGCGCAGGGTGGTACTGCCGAGGCTCGCGTTGCAGTGCGCAACGATGACAGCGGCGGCACCGAATTGCTGGTGATTTCTCCGGATCGCGACGGGCTGTTCGCGACCATCACTGCCGTGCTCGATCGCATGCAGGTCAACGTGCACGATGCGCGCATCGTCACCACGCGCGGCCAGCGCGTGCTCGATACCTTCCAGATTCTCGATGCCCAGGGCCAGCGGCTGACCGATCCGGCACGCATCGATGATCTCTGCCGGCGCCTCGCCGAAGAACTCGGCAAGCCGGAGCTGAACCTGACTCCGGCACGGCGTGCCTGGTCGCGCCAGCAGAAACACTTCCAGGTGCCGCTGCAGTTCGAGTTCAGCGAGCGCGAAGGCGGCAGTCGCACGCAGTTGGCGCTGGTCTGCTCGGATCGGCCCGGGCTGCTGGCGCATGTCGCGCAGGCGTTCCGCGCCTGCGGCGTGCGTGTACACGACGCGCGCATCGCCACGTTCGGCGAGCGCGTTGAAGACTTTTTCGTGCTCTCCGACGAACAGGATCGCGCGCTCGATGCCGCCGCGACCCAGGCGCTGGAACGCACCCTCGGCAACGAACTGGCGCCATTGAGATGACTCGCGAATTGCAGGAACGGATCGACGCCGCTTTCGAGCGGCGCATGCTGCTCACGGAGGCGGAGATCGAGGCCGAGGTACGCCCGGCGGTGGACACGGTGATCGCTGCCCTGGACACCGGCGTGCTGCGTGTTGCCGAACCAGGCGAGGGCGGCTGGGTCGTGCACCAGTGGCTCAAGAAGGCGGTGCTGCTGTCGTTTCGCATCGAGCACAACCGCGTGATGCCGGGTGCGCCGTCGCCGTTCTTCGACAAGGTGCCATTGCGCTACGAGGGTTTCGACGAAGCCGCGTTCCGCGCCGGCGGCGTGCGCGTGGTGCCGGGTGCGATCGTGCGTCGTGGCGCCTACCTCGCGCGCGACGTCGTGCTGATGCCGAGCTTCGTCAACATTGGCGCGCACATCGGTGCTGGCACCATGGTCGATACCTGGGCCACCGTTGGCTCCTGTGCGCAGATCGGCGCCAATGTGCACCTGTCCGGCGGCGCCGGCATCGGCGGCGTGCTCGAACCGCTGCAGGCCGCTCCGACGATCATCGAGGACGACTGTTTCATCGGCGCGCGTTCGGAAGTGGTCGAGGGCGTGATCGTCGAGCGCGGCTCGGTGATCGGCATGGGCGTGTTTCTCGGCGCCAGCACGCGCATCTACGATCGCGAGAGCGGCGAGGTCCACCTCGGGCGCGTACCCGTCGGCAGCGTCGTCGTCTCCGGCTCGCTGCCGGCCCGCGACGGTTCGCACAGCCTGTACGCGGCGATCATCGTCAAGAAGGTCGATGCGAAGACGCGTGCCAAAACCAGCCTCAACGAGCTGTTGCGCGGGATCGAGTGATGCAGTTGCCGATCCTCTACGGCCTCGATACCTGCGATACCTGCGGCAAGGCGCGGCGCTGGCTGGACCGCGAAGGTGTGGCCTACCGTTTCATCGATTACCGGGCGCAGCCGATTCCCGGTGAAACACTGAAGGCCTGGGCTGCGGCGCTGGGCTGGGATGCGCTGATCAATCGCAGCAGCACGACCTGGCGCAACTTGCTGCCGAACCGCAAGGACCCGCGCAGCGATGCCGAGTACATCCTGTTGCTGCGCGACCATCCGGCGTTGTTGCGACGGCCGTTCGCGGTGATCGGCGACGAGTTCTTGATCGGCTTCAGTGGGGGTCACTACGAAAAGCGCTTTCGGCGCGCGGACTCGCCGTCGTGAGCACGTTCTCGGACACGATTCGCCTCGCGATCGACCTGTGCGCGCGTGGCTCGGTGACGCCAGCGGATGCCGGCTGCCAGGACCTGATCGGCGAGCGCTTGGCGCGCTCCGGCTTCACCATCGAGCGCATCGACACCGGTGGCGTGTGCAACCTCTGGGCCTGGCATGGCAGCGTCGGTCCGGTGTTCGCTTTCCTTGGCCACACCGATGTGGTGCCGACCGGCGACCCGGCCGCCTGGACCTCGCCGCCGTTCGTGCCGAGCCTGCGCGATGGGCTGTTGTTTGCGCGCGGTGCCGCTGACATGAAAGGCAGTGTCGCGGCGATGGTGGTCGCGCTCGAAGCCTTCGTCGCCGCGCATCCGGCGCATGCCGGCGTGGTCGGTCTGCTGCTCACCAGCGACGAGGAAGGCGACGCGGTCCACGGCACCCGCCACGTGGTCGATGAGTTCCTGCGCCGCGGGCAAGCCATCGACTATTGCGTGGTCGGCGAACCATCGAGCGAGCAGTATCTGGGCGATCGCATCCGCATCGGTCGCCGCGGCTCCCTGCATGGGCACCTGCGCGTGCGCGGCGTGCAAGGCCATGTCGCGTTTCCGGAGAAGGCGTTGAACCCGATCCACGCCGCAGCGCCGGCACTGGCCGAGCTCGCGGCGCGGCGCTGGGACGACGGCAACACGCATTTTCCGCCGACCGGCTTCCAGATATCGAACATCCACGGCGGCAGCGGCGCATTCAACGTGATCCCGGCCGATCTCCGCGTCGACTTCAACTTCCGCTTTGGCACCGCCTGCAGCGCCGAGGAACTGATGCGCGACAGCGAAGCGGTGCTGGTGCGCCACGGCCTCGACTACCGCATCGAGTGGGATTTGTCCGGCGCGCCATTCCTCACTGCGGACGGCGTGCTGCGCGACGCAACGCTGGCGGCGCTGCGCGCGCGCGGCATCGCCGAAACCATTGCCGATACCGGTGGCGGCACCTCCGACGGCCGTTTCATCGCCACCCTCGGCAGCGAGATCGTCGAACTCGGACCGGTCAACGCCAGCATCCACAAGATTGACGAGCACGTGCGTCTCGCCGATCTGGAGGCGCTCGCCGAAATCTATCGCGACATTGCCGAACGGGTGCTACTCGCGTAGTCGCGCAGTGCGGGATCGCCGACGAGGACACAATCAGGCGGAAGGTTGGCAGCCGCGAATGGCTCGGGCCGGAAGCTGAGAAAGATCCCGTGCGGCGCGCCGGCTTCGGTCACGTCGGATTGCGAGGCGTCATCGCGGATGGCGGTGATCCGGACGGGGATGCGCTGGTTTTCGCGGTCAAGCAGGTACAGACGGTCGCCGACGCGGATGCGGCCATGCTCAAGCACGGCGCCGGCCATCCACGGGTCGCTGTCGCCGAACACCATGCCGAGGCGGATGCGGGCGGTGGCGTCGGTCGCGGTTTCGCTCGTGTCCGGTTCGAATGGCTTTGCTGCGCCCGGTGCCTCGGGCGCGTCAGTTGAACAGGCGACCAGCGTCAGCGCGAGCAGGAAGAAAAGCAGGGTCTTGGTCATCGGACGGCAGGGTAGCGGACACACTGCCGTCGCACATGGGGACGCGCGGCGCTGGCCTCAACTCAGGCGGAAGTTCATGGTCGTGCGCGTGGTGGTGGCTTCCGCCGCGCCATTGCGTTCCGCCGGCTTGAACTTCCAGCGCATCAGCGCGCGCACCGCGCTGCGGTCGAACAAGCCCTCCGGTTCGCTGCGCACGACGCGGATCTCCTGCGGGCTGCCGCTGGTGGTGACGAGGAACTCGAGCTCGACGAACCCTTCGATCTTGCGGCTGCGTGCCTGCGGCGGATAGTCGGGTGTGACCTTCGCGATCGGACGCGGTGCGGTCAGTGATGGGCTGGCGGGAGCGGTGGCGGTCGCCGGCACGTTCGGTGCCGACGCTGCAACGGCCGGCGCGGAAGTTGGCTGAGACGTTGTCTTCGCATGGTCCGCATCCGCAACAGCTGCTGGAGCCGGCTTCGCGATCAAGTTCCGCGACCGAGATGCGGCCGCGGTTTCGGTTTCGTTGTCGCTGCTTGGCGGGCTGGCCGGCGCGGCCGCGGCGATCCGCGCCGTGGCCTCGGCGGCGGCTTCTTGCGCGATCTGCTGCCTCAGTTGCGTCAACTGGGTGCGCGCACTGTGGGTGACCGCAGAATCGCTGTTGAGGCGCGTGAGCAGTGCCAGCAAGCGTTCTGCCTCGGCCGGGTCGCGATTGCGAATGGCGGCTTCGAGCGCAAAGTTCGCCAGCGGCATCAGTTCAACCAGCGCTTCGGCCAGGCCTGGATGCAGCGGATCTAGATCGCGCACCGCGAGGAAGATCTCGACCGCGTTGTCGCCAGCCGGGGACGCGATGCGGTTGGCGCGGAAGGCGTCATTGGCACGGCGCATCAGCTCGGTCGCCGATGCGGGCGCGGCTTCTGGCACTGCGGCGATCGGCGATGCGCCAGCCGGCACGGTGGCCGTGGGGAGGTCCGAAGGCGGTTCCGTGCAGCCATTGATCAGGGTGGCGATGGCGATGGTCAGCAGCAGCGGACGCAAGCGCGGGAAGGGTGCGGACATGGCGAGGGCTCGGCACGGGGAACGGACGCGGAGCCTACGGGCCAGCGATGACAAGGTCGCGACATCACCCTGACGCGCGCCCGAACTGCGACGCGCATCACACGAAATCACCCGCGCGTGATGCCTTCGATCTTCTGGTAGCCACGTGGCAGCAGGGTGCCGCGGGTGGCGCGGGCGGCGGCGACTTCGACGAGGTCCGACCAGGAACGCTTGAGCGGGCGACCGCCGGCGGTGACGATGACGTCGGCGCCTTCGGGGATGACCACAAGACCGAGCAGGCGCTCGCCGGTGGCGAAGCTCTTGCGCGGGATTTCGATCAGCTTGTTGCCCTTGCCGCCCTTGTCCAGTTCCGGCAGTTCGGCGACCGAGCACATCAGGATGTAGCCGGCGCTGGTCACCGCGACGATGCGGTCGCGTGCCGAGTCGTTGCAGACGGACACCGCCGCCACGCGCGCACCTTCGGGCAGCGACACCAGCGCCTTGCCGGCCTTGTTGCGCGAGGCGAGAGCGTCGTAGCGGGTGACGAAGCCGTAGCCGAGGTTGGTCGCGATCACCAGTTTCTGTTCGACATCGGCGATCGCGACGGCATCGAAGCGTGCGCCCGCCGGCAGCGTGAAGCGACCGGTCAGCGGCTCGCCATTGCCGCGCGCCGAGGGCAGGGTATGCGCCGGCGTGGTGTAGGCGCGGCCGCTGGAGTCGATGAAGGCCGCCTGCTGGTTCGACTTGCCGCGCGCGAACCCGAGCAGCCCGTCGCCTTCGCGGTAGGACAGGCTGGCCGGGTCGATGTCGTGGCCCTTGGCCGAGCGCACCCAGCCCTTCTCCGAAATCACGATCGTCACCGGCTCGGCTGCGACCAGATCGGATTCCGACAGCGCCTGCGCCGCGCCGCGTTCGATCAGCGGCGAGCGGCGCGGATCGCCGTACTGCTTGGCGTCCTGCAGCAGTTCGTCCTTGACCAGTGCGCGCAGTCGCTCCTTCGACTTGAGCGTACTGACGATGCGCGCGCGCTCCTCTTCCAATTCATCCATCTCGCCGCGGATCTTCATTTCCTCGAGTCGCGCGAGTTGCTTGAGGCGCGTGTCGAGGATGTAGTCGGCCTGGATCTCGCTGAGTTTGAAGCGCGCCATCAGCACCGGTTTCGGTTCATCCTCGGTGCGGATGATGCGGATCACTTCGTCGAGGTTGAGATAGGCGATGCGCAGGCCTTCGAGCAGGTGCAGGCGCTTCTCGACCTTGTCGAGACGGAACTGCAGGCGCCGCCGCACGGTGTCGGTACGGAACGTCAGCCATTCGCCGAGGATGGTCTTCAGCGGCTTCAGCTGCGGTCGGCCATCGAGGCCGATCAGATTCATGTTGACGCGGAAGCTCTTCTCCAGATCGGTGGTCGCGAACAGATGCCCCATCAGTTCTTCGGCGTCGACGCGGTTGCTGCGCGGAATGATGACGATGCGCACCGGGTGTTCGTGGTCGGACTCGTCGCGCAGGTCCTCGACCAGTGGCAGCTTCTTGGCGCGCATCAGGTTGGCGATCTGCTCGATGATCTTGGTCGGCGAGACCTGGTGCGGCGTTGCGGTGATGACGATGTTGCCGTCCTCGCGCGTGTACACGGCGCGTGCCCGCACCGAGCCATTGCCGGTCTCGTACATTGCCAGCAGTTCGGCACGCGGGGTGATGATCTCGGCCTCGGTCGGGTAGTCAGGCCCGAGGATGTGCTCGCACAGATCGCGTGTGCTCGCCTCGGGGTCGTCGAGCAGGCGGATGCAGGCGCTCGCGACTTCGCGCAGGTTGTGCGGCGGAATGTCGGTGGCCATGCCCACCGCGATGCCGGTGGTGCCGTTCAGCAGCACATGCGGCAGCCGAGCCGGCAGCCAGTTCGGTTCCTGCAGGGTGCCGTCGAAGTTCGGGCCCCAGTCGACCGTGCCCTGGCCGAGCTCGTCGAGCAAGACGGCGGCGATCCGGGTCAGCTTCGACTCGGTGTAGCGCATTGCCGCGAAGCTCTTCGGGTCATCCGAGGAGCCGAAGTTGCCCTGGCCCTCGATCAGCGGATAGCGGAACGAGAACGGCTGCGCCATCAGCACCATCGCCTCGTACGCGGCGCTGTCGCCGTGTGGATGGAACTTGCCGATCACGTCGCCGATGGTGCGCGCCGACTTCTTCGGCTTGGCCGCGGCATCGAGTCCGAGTTCGCTCATGGCGTAGATGATGCGCCGCTGCACCGGCTTGAGCCCGTCGCCGACAAAGGGCAGGGCGCGGTCGAGCACGACGTACATCGAGTAGTCGAGGTAGGCGCGTTCGGCGTAGTCCTTGAGCGGAACTTGCTCGAAGCCATGGAAACTGGGGCGGGCGGGATCGGTCATGCGGGGTCCTTCGGGGTCGGGCATTATCCGGCTTCGCATCGTGGCGACAAGGTGCACCGGCTGGCGATATGCTGCCGGCGCCCCTGTTCGCACCGGCATGCCGCATTCCGCAACCGACCTGAAACCCCGGGCCATCGTGCCGCTGCTCGCAGCGCTGGCGATGTTCGGGCCGTTCACCATCGACTCGTTCTTCCCGGCCTTCGCGGAAGTGGCGACGAGCCTGCACGCCAATCCGTGGCAGATGCAGCAGACGATCAGCGCCTACCTGCTCGGCTATGCGCTGATGTCGTTCCTGCACGGACCGCTGTCGGACGCGCACGGCCGGCGCGTCGTGATCCTGTATGGAGTTTCCAGCTACATCCTGGCGTCGATCGTGTGCACGATCGCGCCGAACATCGAAACCCTGCTGCTTGCGCGCTTCTGGCAAGGCTGCTCGACCGGCGCCGGCATGATTGTGGGGCGCGCGATCATCCGCGACCGCTTCCATGGCGGCGAAGCGCAGCGCGTGATGTCGTGGGTGGCGATGCTGTTCGGCATCGCACCGGCGCTGGCGCCGATCGTCGGCGCCATCATCCATGGCTTCGCCAGCTGGCGCGCGATCTTCGCGTTCATGGTCGTGTACGGCGCACTGATGCTGTGGGCCTGCGTGCGCCAGTTGCCGGAAACTCACGCGCCGGCGGCGCGGGTGCCGCTGCGGCCGATCTCGCTGTTCGCGACCTACCGACGCATCGCGCTGGATCGCCCGTTCATGCTCTGGATCGGCGCCACCGGCCTGTTCTTCGGCGGGCAGTTCGTCTACATCAGCTCGGCGCCGGTGTTCATCGAGCAGTTCCTGAAGCTGGATTCGTTCGGCTACGCCTGGTACTTCGTGCCGACCATCGTCGGCATGAGCATGGGTTCGGCGCTTTCGGCGCGGCTGGCCGTGCGCACCAGCCCCGCGCGCTGCGCCTACATCGGGCTGCTGGTGATGGTCGCAGGCCAGGCGATCAACCTGGCCTACAACGCAGTGGCCGAGCATCCGGCGGTGCCCTGGGCAGTACTGCCGTTCGCGATCTACGGCTGCGGCGTGTCGCTGGCGACGCCGCCGATCAACGTCGCCACCCTCGATCGCCACCCGCTGCACCGCGGCGCCGCGGCTTCGGTGCAGTCGGCGATGTGGTCGCTGATGATGGTGTTCGTCTCCGGCTTCGCAGCGCCGCTGGTGCACGACACGCCGCTGCACCTGGCGCTGGCCTCGCTCGCCTTCTGGACCGCCGGCGCGCTGTGCCTGTGGCTCGGCCCGCAGATCGTTTTCGTGCAAGCACCAACGCGCGCGGACGCGGCGGAATCGGAGCTCGAGGAACCGGTTTGATGAGGCGAGTCGTGGTCGATGCAATGCTAGACGTCGAACCGAAACGCAGCGCGGTCGTGAGTGCGGCGCATGCGCGTGGCGGACGCATGGTGCCGGTGCAGCGCCTGCTCGCGTTGCGGGAGACCACGACCGATGCGCGCCCGGCTTGAGCTGGCCTGTACGGCACTGCGGCAGGCGCTGCGTGCGTTGCGGCGTGCGCCGGGATTCACCGCGACCGCGCTTGTCGCGCTGGTGCTCGGGCTGGCCGCGGCTGGTTCGATGTTCGCCATCGTGTACGGCGTGTTGCTGGCGCCGCTGCCTTACGGCGATTCGGAACGCCTCGTCGATGTCGGGCTGCAGTCGGCCGATGGGCAGCGCATCCAGCAGCCGCCCGCCGCCTACCTGACCTATCGGGCGCTGGCGGATCGGCTCGACGGCATTGGGTTCCACCGCAGCGGCAACGCCATCATCGGCGACGAAGGCGAATCGGTCGAACGCGTCGCCGCGACCTGGGTCACGGCGTCGACCCTTCCGCTCCTGCGCGTGAATCCGTTGCTCGGCCGCAGCTTCAATGCCGACGAGGAGCGCCGCGACGGTCCGCAGGCGGTGATCCTGAGCGAGTCCGAATGGCGGATCCGGTTTCATGCCGCGCCTGATGTCATCGGACGGACGCTCGTGGTCAACAGCGTGCCGCGCGTGATCGTCGGCGTGATGCCCGAGGGTTTCGCGTTCCCCTTGGCCGGCGCTCGCATCTGGCTGCCGGTGCGCACCCATGGCGATGCGCTCGTGGGAGAGTTCCTGTTTTCCGCCGTGGCGCGACTGGCACCGGGGGTGTCGGTGGCCGAGGCCGAAGCGCAACTCGCGGCCGTCTTGCCGCAGATGGGGGTGTCCGCGCCGCGCCTCGCGTCCGGCGCTTCGACCGCCAGCTGGTTTGCCGAAGTGCGGCCGCGCCCGGTGGTCACGCCGCTGCGCGAGCACATCACGGGGCGCTTCGCGAGTACCCTGCGGCTCGTCGCGGCAGCGGCCGTGCTGGTGCTGCTGGTCGCCTGGGCCAATGTCGCGAATCTCGTGCTGATTCGCGCCGAGGACCGCGCCGCCGAGTTCGGCTTGCGTGCCGCTCTGGGCGCCGGTCGATTCCGCACGGTCGCGCATCTGCTCTCGGAGTCGCTGTGGCTCGGGTTGCTGGCCGGGGCCATCGCCCTGGTCCTGATCGCGATTGCGCTGCGCCTGTTCGCGACGCTGGGGCCGCAGGCGTTGCCGAGAATGGCCGAGATCGGTCTGGGCTGGGCGACGTTCGGGTTCGTCGCGCTGGCGGCGCTGACCGGGGCGTTGCTGTGCGCCGCGGTGGCGGTGCTGCGCATTCGCTCGGCGCAGGCGGCGCTCGATCTGCGCGGCGGCAGCCGGATGGCCTCGGGCGGACGTGGCCGGCAGCGGCTGCGCGACATCGTCGCGGCGCTGCAGATCGCCTTGGCCTTCGCGGTTGCGGTCGGCGCGTTGCTGCTGGCGCGCACGGCGTACCGGCTGGATGCCGTGGAACCCGGTTTCGAGGCCGAAGGCGTGATCCTGGTGCGCACTGGATTGCCCATGGCCCGCTATGACGATGCGTCCGCGACAGCGTTTTATGCGCGTCTGGGCGAACGCACCGCGCAGTTGCCGTCGGTGCGCGCGGCCGGCGTGGTCGCGACCGCGCCGCTCGAGGGCCGAGACACCATGAAGCTCAGCCTCGATCGCGGCGTAGGCGGGCAGTCCCTGGCCTTGCCGGTCAACGTCGCCGATGCCGGCTACTTCCGCGCGATGCGGATTCCGCTGCTTGCCGGTCGCGGGTTTCGATCCGCAGACCTGGAAGACGGCCGCAACGTCCTGGTCAGCCAGCGTGCCGCAGCGATGCTCTTCGGCGAAGGCGACATCGGCCGCATCGTTGGAAAAACGCTGGCCGTGACCTCGTCGGACCTGCGCTACACCGTGGTCGGCGTGGTCGGCGACGTGCATGCGCACAGCCTGGCGCTGCCACCGACGGCGATGCTCTATCGGCCGAATCGGGCACCCAGCGAGCCGTTGCGCGAGCCCGGCGCGCGCGGCGGGATGGTGCTCGCGGTCCGTACCGAAGTCGCGGCGGACGCCGTGTTGCCGGCGATCCGCAAGATTCTGCGCAACATCGATCCCGGCATCCCGATCTTCAGCGTCGAACCGATGCGCAACGTGCTCGGCCGTTCGCAGGCGCAGTGGTCGCTGGCACTGGCGCTCACCGTCGCCGCTGCGGCGGTCGCTTCGGTGCTGGGCATGATCGGCCTGTACGGAGTGATGGCGTATTGGGTGGCACTGCGCCGGCGCGAGTTCGGCATCCGCGTCGCGCTCGGCGCCAGCGCAAGCGCGATCGCGCGTGCCGTCGTGGTGCGTGGCCTGCTGCTCGGCGTCCTCGGCGTCGGGGCCGGATGCTTCCTGTACGCCCTCGGCGCGCCCCTGCTGCACGCGCTGCTGTACGGGGTGACGGCGTACGATCCCGCGACGCTTGCAGCGGCGGCGCTGCTCGTCGTCGGCATGGCGATGACGGCGAGCTCGCTGCCCGCGCGGCGCGCGGCCAAACTCGACCCGGCGGAAGCGTTGCGCGCCGACTGAAAGAAAAACGGGCCGAAGCCCGTTTTTCGTTCGCATCGAGCCGACGTGCGGATCAGGCCGCCGGCGGCGTCCACGAGCACTGCTGGCCCTGGTTCTTTTCCTGTAGCCAGGCCATCAGCGGCGCGAAGTAGTCGAGGATGGCGCTGGCGTCCATCTGCTCGGTGCCGGTGAGTTCCTTGAGTGTGGCCGGCCACGGCTGGCTTTGGCCATGCTGCAGCATCGCCCAGTACTTCTTGCCGGCTTCCTTGTTGCCGTAGATCGAGCATTCGTGCAGCGGCCCTTGAAGCCGGCCGCATCGCAAAGCGCCTTCTGGAACTGGAACTGCAGGATGAACGACAGGAAGTAGCGCGTGTACGGCGTGTTGCCCGGGACGTGGTACTTGGCGCCCGGATCGAAATCGGCTTCGCTGCGTTGGTTGGCCGCGGCGACGCCCTGGTACTTCGCGCGCAAGTCCCACCAGGCCTTGTTGTAGTTCTCCGGCGCGATGCGGCCGGAGAACACGCCCCAGCGCCACTGGTCGATCATCTTGCCGAAGGGCAGGAACGCGACCTTGTCCATCGCCATCTTCATCTGCTCGTTGATCAGCGCTTCCTTGCTCACCGTCGGGGTGCCGACCAGGCCGATCGAGTTCAGGTAGTTCGGCGTCAGCGACAGCACGATGGTGTCGCCGATGGCTTCGTGGAAACCGTCGTGCGCGCCGCTCTGGAACAGCGGCGGCAGATGGTTGTAGGCGAGGTAGTAATAGACGTGGCCGAGCTCGTGGTAGATCGTGGTCAGCTCGTCCTCGGTCGGGGCGATGCACATCTTGATGCGCACGTCGCCGCTGTAGTTCATGTCCCAGGCGCTGGCGTGGCAGACCACATCGCGGTCGCGCGGCTGGACGAACTGGGTGTTGGTCCAGAACGATGCCGGCAGCTTGGGCATGCCGAGCGAGACGTAGAAGCCCTCGGCCAGTTCGGCCATCTTCTTCGCGTTCGCCAAGTCGGCCTGGCGGCCGATTTCGATCTGGCGGGCGGGGTCGACCTTGCCGGCGGCCTTCATCATCGCGTCGAACCCGGCATCACGCTGCTTCTGCAGGCCGGCGTTGACATCGAGGCTGGACACGCCCGGGTAGGGTTCGACCAGGTCCCAAATGTTGCCCCACTGCTGCGCCCACATGTTGCCGGTCAGGTGCGCCGGGATCATGCCGTTGACCTGGCCCTTGTCACCGTACTTCTCGACCAGTTTGCCGCGGGTGTAGCAGTGCAGCTGTTCGTACAGCGGCTTGACCTGATCCCACAGGC
The DNA here is from genome assembly GCA_016703225.1 of Lysobacterales bacterium. Lineage (NCBI taxonomy): Bacteria > Pseudomonadati > Pseudomonadota > Gammaproteobacteria > Lysobacterales > Lysobacterales bacterium. Next base: position 783,012 of record JADJCM010000003.1, on the reverse strand, counting down.
GATCGGTTTCCTGCTCGAACGCGGCCGGGCTCATGTCGTAGCCGGAGCGCCACATCTCGCCGACGTCGGCGTAGCCAAGTTCCTTGGCGCCTTCGTTGATCAGCCCGGCGAAGCGCTGGTAGTCGGCGCGCATCGGCTTGGAGATGGTGTGCCAGCCGTTCCAGGCATCGAGCTGGGCGTCGTAGTCGCGGCTTTTCGCGAGCACTTCGGAAAGTACGACCAGGTCGCGGCACTGGTCGCCGCTCTCGCCGTCGCGGCAATACTTGCCGGCGCCGTACATGCCTTCCATCTTGGTCGCGATCGCGGTCAGTTCGCCGAGTTTGGTCGGGTCCTTCGGAGCCGGCATCGCCGTCGACAGCTTCAGCAGGTCGATGGCGCGGCGTGTATCCGGCTTCAGTTCGACGCCGTTGAACTGTACCGACTTGTCGACGTTCGCCTTCAGCTCACCGAGAAACTTCTCGTTCGATTTCGCCGCCAGCAACTGGGTGTCGCCATTGATGTAGGTGACCGAGAGCCACTGCGCCGCGGTGATTTCCGGATAGTCCTTCTTGATCTTTGCGTTGATGTCGGCGACGAACTTGTCGGCGCCGGCGGCATCCGGCTTGGCACTGTCGGCGGCCGGCTGTGCGGGCTGGTTCTGGCAGGCGGCGAGGCCGAGCGCGACCGCGCCGGCGAGCAGAGTACGGGTGAGATTCACGGAATGCTCCGAGGTAGCAGTGTAGGTGGGAGAGGGGGCGGCGCAGGCTAGTGGCCGCGCCGGTCGGCGGCAAGTGAGGTTGCAGCATGCGTGAGCGGGTCGATCAGGCCGCGGCAAAGCAGCCAGGCGCGTGCATCCTCGGCATCACGCTCGAACCACGCGCGCGTGCTGCCGAGGCGGAAGCTGTAGCCCCAGAGGTCCATGTCGGCCATGAGACGGTCGCGGCCCACGTCGGGCAGTTCGTCGCCCAGCAGGATCTGCAGATAGCAGGCCGCGTCTTCCTCGAGTTGGCAACTGCTGGCATCGGTGTGCAGCGCTGCGCGCTTTTCGGGGGGAGCACAAATGACGTGGCAGGCCTCGTGCAACAGCGAGTGCAGCGGCGTGTCGGCTCGGGCGTACAGGTGCATGCCTATGATGCCGGCCTCGGGCTCGCCCCAATAGCTGCCGGGAATCTCCGCTCCGGCATCGACCCGGTTCAACACCAGCCCGAAGCGCCGCAGCAGCGCGACGAGGCGCTCAGGATCGACCGCGGCCAAGGTCAACACTTCGCCCATGGACCAGCGCTCAGCCGTGCTTGACGGCCCGCGTCGCCGCCGCCACGCGCTCGCGTTGCGCGAGCCAGGGCATCGACGGCAGCCGGCTCTGGCCGCTGCTGCCATAGGTGTCGCGAACCCAGGGGAAGCTGCACAGGTCCTTGGCCAGAAGACTCACGCGACCGTAGGGTTCGAGCGCCTGTTGGCCGACTTCGCGGAAGCCATAGGTGCCATGAAACAACACTGAGGCGTCGTCGCGCGGCTCGAGCTGGACTTCACAGCACAGGCGCGGGCTGCGCACTTCGGCGAAGCTCTGCACGTCGGCGTAGAACACACGACCGAGACCGTGGCGGCGATAGGCGCTGGCGACGACGATGCGATCGATGTAGACGAAATCATCGTATTCGCGTCTGAACCAGTGGAAGTTCGGGCTGTGGTAGTCGGCGTCGGGACTCAACGCGACCAGGAATCCGGCGAGGTGACCGTCGATCTCGGCGACCCGGAAATAGTGCGCCTCCGCGAAAAACCGGCGCGCGCTTTCGCCATCGATCGGCAGGATGGTGGGTCCGGCGCTGTTGTTCAGGGCAAGAACTTGGTCGAGTTCGTGATCACGAACATCGCGCAGACGTAGCGTCATGAGGTCGCGGCGGGACAGGGGAGCGGGCGCGGATTATGGCAGACCGGGAAGCATTGACCAGTCGCGCGGGCATGACTTTCGTGGCGTGCTGTGGCACTGGACGAGGCCCTATCATGGCGCTATGGCGCTGACCCGCATCGACCACGTGAGCTGGCTCCGCTACGGCGGGCTGTTCACCTATGCCTGCGTCGGCGTGCCGCTGTTGCGCGAGTCGTGGCTGCTCGCGATCGACGTCGGCTGGCTGTCCGGATCGACGAGTGACGCGCCGCTGCTCGAGCTGAGTCCGCTCGAATGGCGCAATTTCATCGGGTGGTGGCTCGCGTACGTCGCTTTCGGGCTGTCCTACTGGTGGCTGACACAAGGCTTGTTCCGCGTCCGCCGACGCGCGGTACGCGTGCCGCTGCTCCTGGTGATGACGCTGGCGGCCTCCGCGATCAGCTGGTTCAGCCAGAGCGGCCTGTCCGGGATCCTGTTGGCGGTGATGGCCGGCGTGCTGCCTTGGCTGCTGTCGCAGCGCGCAGCGGTCGGCTGGGCGGTGGTGCAGAACCTGAGCCTGCTGCCGGTGTTCATGGGGCTTCGCGACCTGACCGGTGAGCCCTTGTACGGCTGGTTCGATGCGGTTCTGCAGAGCTTTCTCTACCTCGGATTCTCGAGCTTCACCTTCGTCACCTCGATGGTCGCGCGCGGCCAGACCGACGCGCGCGAGGAACAGCGCCGGCTCAACTCGGAGTTGCGCGCGACCCGTGCTCTACTGGCCGAGTCCAGTCGCATCGCCGAGCGCGTGCGCATCGCGCGCGAGTTGCACGACCTCGTCGGTCACCACCTGACCGCACTTACGCTCAACCTCGAAGTCGCGAGCCACCTGGTCGAGGGCAATGCCAAGGACAAGGTGCGCCAGGCGCAGTCGGTGGCCAAGCTGCTGCTCTCGGATGTGCGCGAAGTCGTCAGCCAGTTGCGCGACGAGGCCGAAATCGACCTCGGCGGTGCATTGCGCTCGCTGGTCGAGGGCGTGCCCGCGCCGAAGGTGACCATGGAGTTGCCGGAGGACTTCCGCGTGGAAGACGCGCGGCGTGCCCACGTGCTGTTGCGCTGCGCCCAGGAGATTCTTACCAATACCATCCGTCACGCCCGCGCCGAGCATCTGTGGCTGAGTTTTGCGCGCGAGACCGACGGCACGCTGACGCTGCGCAGTCGCGACGACGGAGTTGGCGGCGAGGCAATCGCGGTCGGCAACGGCTTGTCCGGCATGCGCGAGCGCCTCAATGAATTCGGCGGAACACTGGAATTCGAAACTGCCCCCGGCCGCGGCTTCCGGCTCGCGGCCCACTTGCCAATGGAGAGCAAACCATGATTTCCGTCGTACTCGTTGATGACCAGACTCTGGTGCGCCAGGGCGTGCGCAGCTTGCTTGAGCTGTCCGATTCGATTCGCGTGGTCGCCGAGGCCGCCGACGGTGCCCAGGCGATCGAGATCATTCCGCGTCTGAAGCCCGATGTCGTGCTGCTCGACATGCGCATGCCGAACCTCTCCGGGCTCGACGTACTGAAGACGTTGACGGCGCGCAGCCAACTGCCACCGACGATCATTCTCACCACCTTCGACGACGACCAGTTGGTGCTCGCCGGGCTCAAGGCGGGCGCACGCGGGTACCTGCTCAAGGACGTGACCTTGGAGCAGTTGGTGGACGCGGTCAAGACCGTTGCCGGCGGCGGCTCGCTGGTCAAGCCGGCGGTCACCCAGCGTTTGCTGGCCGGCCTCGAGCACATGCACAACCAGTTCGCCAGCCTGGATCAGCCCGACCCGCTGACCGAGCGCGAGACCGAGATCCTGCGGCTCATGGCTGGCGGTTACAGCAACAAGGAAATCGCCAATTCGCTAGGCGTGGCCGAGGGCACGGTGAAGAATCATGTCTCCAACATCCTGTCCAAGCTCGGCGTGCGCGATCGCACGCGGGCCGTGCTCAAGGCCTTCGAGATCGGTATCGTGTGACGGTTTTCGCAGCCGCCGGTAGCAAAGCAGCGGCCGAAGCCAGTAACATCGCCCACCTTTTGCGCCCCCGGAAAGAAGCCCCTGCCCATGTTGCGAATCGTCGAAATTGTCCTGGCGGTCATCTTTGCCGCGCTGTTCTTTGTCGTGCTTGGCCTGTTCTTCGGCAAGGACGCCCGCATCACCCGCACGGTCGAGGTTGGCAACCCGATCACCCAGGTGCATGACAACCTCAACGGTTTCCACAACTTCACGCAGTGGAATCCGTGGCTCCATGTCGATCCGGAGATGAAGCAGACGGTCAGCGGCGAGACCTTCGGGGTCGGTGCGCGGCTCGACTATGAAAGCGCCGAAGACCGCGTCGGCAATGGCTCGCTGCAGTTGATCGAGAGCTCGCTTGAGGAGACTGGCAAGATCCGTTTCGCGGTCGACAACGACTGGCTCGGTACCAACAAGGAACTGGTGTTCCACTTCAGGCAGGACCCGAAGACCCGCGCCGTCAGTATCGTTGCCGAGTTCGACGTCGAATATGGCTGGAACGTGATCGGGCGATACGCCGGTCTCTATCTGGACGGCCGCATCGGCGAGGATCTCGAAATCGCGCTGGCGCGCCTGGCCACCAACCTGGCCACCGTGCCCAAGGTGGACTACAGCCAAATGCTGGTGGAAGAGGTCGATCTCGCCGGGCAGAGCATTCTTTATGTGGGTGGCGGCATTCCGGCGGCACCGCGCAAGTGGGAAGAGGCCCAGATCGAGATGGACAAGGCCTGGAAGCAGGTCGAGGACTTCATGAAGTCGAGCAACATCACCGCGACCGGCCCGAAGCTGCGCGTGGTCAATGTGCTCGGTGAGGAGTTCAACGACTTCAGCATGGCTTATCCGGTCGACTCCGACAGCATCGCGGTCAAGAACAACGTGCGCATCGGCAAGACCTATGCCGGCAAGGCGCTCAAGTTGCAGTTCGTCGGTGACCGTCTCGCCATTGGGGTGCCGCGCGGCCCGCGCGAGGCGCTCAAGGCGTACGCGATGACCCACGGCCACGTCTATCCCTGGGACGGTTCCGGCCAGTACGACGAGTGGGTGGGCGACGATCCAGCCACCGGCTATCCGATGACCAATGTGTTCCTGCCGCTGATCAAGTAGTCCGGCAGCTGCTGCGCACCTCTCGCCCCGGTTTGTCCGGGGCGAGTCGTTTGTGCGGGAACTTTTCTTCCGCAGCGCGCACCCAGCACGGTTTGAAAATCCCGGCGCCTGCCCCCTGTCCGCGGCGCTGTTCCCGGTTCCACCAGCGCGAGTCGCGACCATGATCGAAACCAGAGACCTCGGCAAACGCTACGGCGATCTCGTCGCCGTGGATGGCATCAGTTTTTCTGTCCAGCCCGGACAAGTGCTCGGCTTCCTCGGGCCGAACGGCGCCGGCAAGTCCACGACCATGAAGATGCTGGCCGGATTCCTGACGCCGAGCGCCGGCAGCGCCAGCATTTGCGGTTACGACGTGATCGACTCGGCGCTGGCGGCAAAGCGACTGGTCGGCTACCTGCCCGAAGGCGCACCGAGTTATGGCGAGATGAGCGTGCGCGCCTTCCTCGAATTCGTCGCCGACATTCGCGGGCTCGATGGCAGCGCGCGGCGCCGGCAGCTCGACGATGCCATCGGTCGCCTGAGCCTGCAGGGCGTGGTGCAGCAGTCGATCGATACCCTGTCCAAGGGCTTCAAGCGCCGCGTCGGTCTGGCGCAGGCGATCCTGCACGATCCCAAGGTGCTGATCCTCGATGAACCGACCGACGGACTCGACCCGAACCAGAAGCACGAGGTGCGCGCCCTGATCCAGGCGATGGCCAAGGACAAGACCATCATCGTGTCCACGCATATCCTCGAAGAGGTCCATGCGGTGTGCAACCGCGCCATCATCATCGCGCGCGGCAAGGTGCTGGCCGACGACACGCCGGCCGCGCTCGAAGCACGTTCGCGCTTCCATCAGGCGGTTTCGCTGACCGCCGACAACGCCGCCGCAGTGCGCGATGTCCTGGTCCGCATCGGTGATGTCGCGGCGGTCGAGATCGACGCCCAGGACCTGCGCCTGACTGCCTTTCCGCGCAAGGGCAAGGCGATCTTCGCCAGTGTCGTCGAGGCCTTGCGTGCCAACGCCATCCAGGTGCGCGAGATTGCGCTCGAACAGGGCCGTCTCGACGAAGTATTCCGCCAGATCACCACGCCGGCAACGGAGGCAGCATGAACCCGATCCGTATCCTGTTCCGGCGCGAACTCGCGAGCTATTTTGCGACACCGGTCGCGTACGTGTTCATCGTCATCTTCCTGCTGCTGTCGGGAGCATTCACCTTCTACATGGGCGGCTTCTACGAACGCGGCCAGGCCGACCTGCAGCCGTTTTTCGGCTTTCACCCGTGGTTGTACCTGTTCCTGATCCCGGCGGTCGCGATGCGGCTGTGGGCCGAGGAGCGCAAGTCCGGCAGCATCGAGTTGCTGCTGACGCTGCCCGTGACCATGGGCCAGGCCGTGCTCGGCAAGTTCCTCGCCGCCTGGGCCTTTGTCGGCATCGCCCTGGCGCTGACCTTTCCGATCTGGATCACTGTCAACTATCTGGGAGATCCCGATAACGGCGTGATAGTCGCCAGCTACCTGGGTTCGTTGCTCATGGCCGGCGCATTTCTCGCGGTCGGTTCCTGCCTGTCGGCGATGACGCGCAACCAGGTGATCGCGTTCATCCTGACCGTGGTCGCCTGTTTCCTGCTGCTGCTGTCCGGCTTCCCGCTGGTGCTCGACTTCTTCCGCGGCCTGAACTTGCCGCAGGGCGTGATCGATGCGATCTCCGGGTTGTCGTTCCTGACCCATTTCAACGCGATCAGCAAGGGTGTGCTCGATTTGCGCGACCTGTTCTATTTCGCACTGATGATCGGCTTCTGGCTGTATGCCACGACCATCGTCATCGACCTCAAGAAAGCCGACTGAGGAGGCCGAGCCATGTTCCCACTGAATCGACGTACCCTGACCGGCGGCTCGCTGGTGCTGCTCGGCGTGCTGCTGGTCGCAGTGCTGGTGATCGGCAACGTGGTGCTGCGCGGTGCGCGCATCGACCTGACCGGAAACCGCCTGTACACGCTGTCGCAGGGCACCCGCAACATCCTCTCCGACATCGACGAACCGATCAATCTGTATCTGTTCTATTCCGACCGCGGCACCCAGGACATCCCGTTGCTGCGCAACTACTCGGTGCGCGTGCGTGAATTGCTGGAGGAAATGGCGGCGAAGAGCGGGGGCAAGCTTCACCTCTCGGTGATCGACCCGCTGCCGTTTTCCGAAGACGAGGATCGTGCCTCGGGTTTCGGGCTGCAGGCGCTGCCAGTCGGCCCGGCGGGCGAGTCGGTGTTCTTCGGTCTGGCCGGCACCAACAGCACCGACGGCCAGAGCGTGATTCCGTTCTTCCAGCCGGACAAAGAGGTGTTCCTGGAGTACGACATCGCCAAGCTGGTGCACAGCCTGGCGGTCGGCAAGAAGCCGGTGGTCGGCGTGATCTCGACGCTGAACATCGCGCCTGGTTTCGATCCGGCGACGCGCCAGATGCGCGATGGCTGGGCTTTCTACCAGGAACTCGGCGACCTGTTCGATGTGCGCCAGCTCAATCCGGCGGCAACTACCCGAATCGATGATGAGATCGGCACGCTGCTGCTGGTCCATCCCAAGGGCTTCAGCGAGGAGTTGCAGTACGCCATCGACCAGTTCGTGCTGCGCGGCGGGCGTCTGGTTGCATTCGTTGATCCCTATGCGGAGCGTGACGACTCCGGCAACGACCCGGAGAATCCACAAGCGGCGATGTTCGCCAAGCGCGATTCCGATCTGCCGGCGCTGTTCAAGGCCTGGGGTATCGACTACGACCCGGGCAAGGTGGTGCTTGACGCGGCCAATGCGCTGCCGGTGCAGACGCAGCCAAATGCGCCACCGACGCGTCATCTTGCGATCCTCGGTCTTGGCAAGGGCAGCCTGAGCCAGGACGAGATTCCGACCGCACAGCTGGAAACCGTCAACTTCTCGACTGCCGGCCAGTTCAAGCTGGTCGAGGGATCTACGTTGAAATTGATCCCATTCGCGCAGTCGAGCGGCGACGCCATGCTGTACGACGCCGAGCAGATGAAATTCATGCCCGATCCCGAGCAACTCTACGAGCGTTTCGCGGCGACCAAGGAGCACTACGTGATCGCCGGTCGGCTGGTGGGCAAGTTGAAAACCGCGTTCACGGGTCGCAGCGGCGACGGTCATCTCACAGACTCCAAGGGCGAGGCCAACATCGTGCTGGTCGCCGACACCGATGCGCTCAGTGACCGCCTGTGGGTGCAGGTGCAGAGCTTCTTCGGGCAGAAGCTGATGAACGCATTCGCCAACAATGGCGACCTGATCATCAACATCGTCGACAACCTGGCCGGTTCCGCCGATCTGATCGGAATTCGCGGTCGCGCCGCGTCGGCGCGTCCGTTCACCACCGTCGAGGCGATCAAGCGCCAGGCCGACCAGCGCTTCCGTCAGAAGGAGCAGGAGCTGCAGCAGCAACTCGCCGCGACCGAGCAGAAGTTGAACGAGTTGCAGCAGGGCAAGGCGGCCGAGAGTGCGACCATCCTGACCACCGAGCAGCAGACGGAACTGGAACGATTCCGTGCCGACAAGCTGCGGATTCGCAAGGAGCTGCGCCAGGTGAGGCGCCAGCTTGATGCCGATATCGAGTCGCTTGGCAGTCGTCTGAAACTCATCAACATCGGCCTGGTGCCGTTCCTGATCACGCTCGGCGCACTCGGTGTGCTGTGGTGGCGCAGGCGTGAGCGCATCAAGGCCTGAGCGGGAGAACACCATGACACGACAAACGCTGATCAAGCTCGCCGTCGGTACGGTGGTGGCCGTGGTACTGGCCCTCTGGGCAAGTTCCTCGCGGACGCCGGGTAGCGAGGTCGCCGGTACTGGCGGCCCGCTGGTCAAGGGGCTGAGAGCGGCGATCAACGAAGTCACCTTGTTACGCGTCGTCGAGGCCGGCGACAAGACGGCGGTGACGCTGCAGCGCTCCGCGGAAGGTTGGCAGGTGCTCGAGCGCGACGGTTACGCTGCGGATATCGCCAAGGTGCGAGAGACCTTGATCCAGTTCGCGGAATCCAGCCTGATCGAGGCCAAGACGGCAAATCCGGAACGACATTCGGTACTCGGTCTGGAGGATGTGACCAAGGCCGATGCCAAGGGCATGCGCGTCGAGATCGAGGGCAAGGTCGCGGCCAGGATCGTGGTCGGCAGTTACAGCAGCCAGGGCGGCGGCAGCTTCGTGCGCCGTAATGACGAGGCCCAGACTTGGCTGGCGAAAGGCAATCTGGTGGTGGATCGCCTGGTCACGAACTGGTTGCAGAAGGACCTGCTCGACATCGGATCGGACCGCATCATGCGCGTCGAGATCCGTCGTGGCGATTCTGTTTTCGCGGTGTTGAAGACATCCCCCGAAGCGGACAACTATCAGGTTGAACCGATGCCGGCAGGGCGCGAACTGCTCTCGGAATATGAGCCGAACGCGATCGCTTCGGTACTCGCAGGGCTGAAGCTCGACGATGTGGCCAGGGTCGATGCCGTCGTGCCGGACCCTGCTTCGATGTTGTTGGTCCGCGTGCACACCTTCGATGGCCTGATCGTCGAAGTCGCCGGTTTCGCGTCCGCGGGCAAGCGTTACGCCACGTTCAAGGCCGAGATCGACGGCGCACGCGCGAATCTTGCGGCCAAGGCCGCCCAGCTGAATGCGGTCGCGGAGCATCAGCGGGCGGCCAAGGATGATGATGCGGCGGCGACCGGCCCGGACGCGGCAACGCCTTCGGAACCCGCTTCGACGCCCTTGGCGGTGTCCGATCCGGCGGCGTTTCAGGCCGAGCGTCGTCAGGCGATCGAGGACGAGGCGGCAAGTCTGAATCGCCGCACACAGGGTTGGGCCTACGTGCTTCCGGCCTACAAGTATGCGAACATGGACAAACGCCTTGAGGATCTGTTGAAGCCCAAAGGCTGAGTCGAGGTTCCTCGCCTTCGGGCTGGGTTCCGCCCCGCACGACGTGTCGTGGCGGTCATTCCCCCGCAAGGGCAGTGGAGCGAAAAGGGCTCCGGCTTTCTTTTTTGCGAACGGGTGGCTATAGTCGCGCGCTTTGTTTACCCCGCCGGATCACCGGCAACGATCGCAAGAGAACCCCAAGCCATGGTCAAGATTCGCCTTTCCCGCGGCGGCGCGCCGAAGCGTCCCTTCTATCACATCGTCGTGACGGACAGCCGCAGCGCCCGTGATGGTCGTTCGCTCGAGCGCATCGGCTTTTACAACCCGGTCGCAGTCGGCAAGGAAGTCAAACTGCAGATCGACGCCGCGCGTGCCGCCCACTGGGTGTCCCAGGGTGCGCAGCCGAGCGACAAGGTCGCCTATCTGCTGAAACAGGCCGCCAAGCCGGCAGTCTGAGCACAACGATGAGTGGCCGCCAGATCACGGTTGGCCGCATCGTCGGGGTGCATGGTGTGAAGGGGTGGGTGAAACTGCTCTCGCACACCGATCCCATCGACAATCTGTTGCGCTATCGGCCTTGGCGCGTTGCGCTGGACGGTGTCGAAAGCGTGTTGGTGCCGGTGGAGGGCAGGATGCAGGGAAGATCGCTGGTCGTCCGCTTGGAGGGCGTTGCCGATCGCGACCAGGCCTTGCGCTGGGTCGGAGCCGAAATCCGCATCGACCGCTCGCAGTTGCCGCCGCCCCGCAAGGGAGAGGTGTACTGGGTCGATCTGGAGGGACTCAGGGTCAAGACCATGGAAGGCGTGCTGCTCGGGACCGTTTCGCATCTGTTCGCCACCGCGGCGAACGATGTGCTGGTGGTACGCGGCGAGCGCGAGCGCATGCTGCCCTTCATCCACGACCGTTTCGTGAAGTCGGTGGATCTGGGGGGTGGAGAGATTGTCGTCGACTGGGATCCGGAGTTCTAGGCGATGCGCTTCGATGTGCTCAGCCTGTTTCCCGAATTCGTGCTCGACACGGTCAAGGTTGGTGGTGGGGCGCGCGATGGATCGTGGCCTGCTCGACGTGCGGGGATGGAATCCGCGCGACTACACCGGGGACGTGCACCGCACGGTCGATGATCGGCCTTGTGGCGGTGGCCCCGGGATGGTGATGCTGATCGAGCCGCTGCGCCGTTGTCTGGCCGCAGCGCAGGCGGCGGACCCACGGCCGGCGCCGGTGTTGTATCTCAGTCCGCAGGGAGCGCGGCTGACGCAGCGCAGGGTGGAAGCATTGGCGCGCAGTGGGCGGGTGGTCTTGCTGTGCGGGCGCTACGAAGGCGTCGATGAGCGCTTTCTCGCCACCGCGGTGGACGAGGAAGTTTCGATCGGCGATTATGTGCTGTCCGGCGGCGAGTTGGCCGCTGCGGTGCTGATCGATGCGGTCGGACGACTGCAGGAGGGCGCGCTCGGTGATGCCGCTTCTGCGCAGGAGGATTCGTTCTCCCACGGATTGCTGGACTGTCCGCATTACACGCGGCCGGTGTGCGACGCAGGGCAGGATGTACCCGAGGTGTTGTTGTCCGGGAACCACGCGCTGATCAGGCGCTGGCGACTGAAACAGTCCCTCGGCAGAACGTGGTTGCGTCGCCCCGACCTGTTGGCGCGATGCGATCTGGACAAGGCAGCGAGGAAGCTGCTTGAGGAGTTTCGGCAGGAGTATTTCGCCGAGCGTGGCGCAGGCCGGTCAGGATGATCGGACAGCCGAAACTGAGCAATACGGATTTCCATAAGGTGATGTCATGAACTTGCTGCAGCAATTTGAACAGTCGCAAATCACCCGCACGCTTCCGGCCTTCGGTCCGGGCGACAGCGTCGTCGTCAACGTCAAGGTCAAGGAAGGCAACCGCGAACGCGTGCAGGCCTATGAAGGCGTCGTGATCGCGATCGCGAATGCCGGCCTGAACTCGTCCTTCACCGTGCGCAAGATCTCGCACGGCACCGGCGTCGAGCGCGTCTTCCAGACCCACAGCCCGATCATCGACTCGGTGCAGGTCAAGCGCCGCGGTGCGGTGCGTCGCGCCAAGCTCTACTACCTGCGTGATCTGGAAGGCAAGGCCGCGCGTATTCGCGAGGACCTGTCGCAGAGCATCTCGGGCTGATCCAGTCCCGCAGATACGAAGAAGCCGCGCGTCGCGCGGCTTCTTCGTTTCCCGTGGTGCTCGACTACAGCGTTTCCCATCCCGGCTTCGGCCGGAATCGATCGCCGTAGCGGATGGCAAGCGCTTCCAGCCGTGGCTTCAGCACCGCCGCACCGCTATCGCGGATGTGCTGGATCGGACCGCCCGGAACGGCGCGAAGCCGGTGCCGAAGATGATGCCGGCGTCGAGTTGCTCGGCGTCGTCCACCACGCGCTCGTGCCAGCAGGCCACCGCCTCGTTCAGGAAGGCCAGGATCATGCGGTCTTCGATATCCTCGGGGGCGCGATAGCCGCTGGCGACTTCCGGTTTCTGGGCGCGTCCGTCCCGCCAGACATAGAAGCCTTCGCCGTCCTTCTTGCCGCGCTTGCCCGCGGCGATCATCGACTGCAGTCTTTCCGGGATCGAAATCCCGAGGAACGGACATAGCACCTTGGCGACACCGGTCGCGACGTCCAGTCCGACCGTGTCCATCAGTTCGATCGGCCCCATCGGCATCCCGAACGTCTTGGCTGCGCGATCGATGACGGGGCCCGGCACGCCTTCCGCGTAGAGCGTCGCGGCCTCGAGCAGGTAGGGGAACAGCACGCGGTTGACCAGAAAACCGGGCGAGGTCGCGACCGGCACCGGCAGTTTGTCGATCGCCTTCGCGAACGCGGCGATGCGGGCGGCGATGGTCGGGTCGAGGCCATCGTGTCGGACGATCTCGACCAGCGGCATCATTGCCACCGGGTTGAAGTAGTGCAGTCCGACGAACCTGTGCGGCTGCGCGAGTTGGCTGCGCAACTCGGTCAGCGGGATGCTCGACGTGTTCGACGCGAGGATGGCCGAGGTTTTCATGCGCGCTTCGAGACTCGCATACAGGCGCGCTTGGCGTCCAGATTCTCGAAGATCGCTTCGATGACCAGGTCGGCTTCCGGCACCTTGGTCGAATCGACATCGGCGACCAGGCGTGCGCGCACCGGTGCGATGCGGTCCTCGGTCTTGAGCTTCTTCGCAAACAACTCCTCCGCGCGCTTCAATGCCGGCTCGATGTACTTCATCTCGCGGTCCTGCAGGCTGACGCTGAAGCCCTGCAAAGCGCACCAGGCAGCAATATCGCCGCCCATCACCCCGGCACCGATCACATGCACATGACGGATGCCGTGGTCGGTACCGCCGCCGAGGCCTTTGAGCATCTCCTGCAGGAAGAAAATGCGTACCAGATTGCGGGCAGTCGGGGTTTCGGCGAGTCTTGAAACCGAGTGCGGTTCGGCCATCAGGCCGCTGACCACGCTGCCGCCGTGGCGACGCCAGAATTCAATCATCGTGAACGGTGCCGGGTAGTGCTTGGGATTCGCCTTGCGCGCGACCTGCTTGCGCATCTGTGGTGCAAGGATCTGGCGTGTCAGCCATTGGTTGCTTGCCCAGACCTTGAGTCGATGAGCAGCGGGTTGCGTGGCGCCGCGCAGGGCGAGTTGCTTCGCCTTGGCCGCCAACTCCTCCACTGCGCAGACCTGGTCGACCAGGCCGATGGCGCGCGCATTGCTGGCACTGAGGCCGCGTCCGGTCAACATCATGTCGAATGCGGCCGGCGCACCGACCAGGTGGGGCAGGCGCGCGGTCCCGCCCCAACCGGGCTGGATGCCGAGCTTGACCTCGGGCACGCCGAGTCGCGTCTTCGGATCATCGCTGGCGACGCGGTGCCGACAAGCCAAGGACAGTTCCAGTCCGCCGCCCATGCAGTGGCCATGGATGGCGGCGACCGTTGGCAGTGGCAATGCCGCCAGTTTGGCAAAGACGCGATGTCCGCGCCGAATCGCCTCGATCGTTTCTCCACGTTCGGCGAAGCTGCGGAACTCGCGGATGTCGGCGCCGGCGATGAAACCGGCCGGTTTTGCCGAACGCAGAACGACCGCCCGCGGCGGCTCGATGCAGATGCGTTCGATCAGGCATTCGAGTTCCTCCAGGACCTCCCGTGACAGGCTATTTACCGACTCTCCAGCGCGATCCAGAAACAGGGTCAGGACCCGATCGCCATCGAGTTCGTGCTTCCAATGGCGTGGGCGCAATCCTTCGAACATTACGGACCTCGTGGTCGTCGGGGCAGGGGACGACCATCTTCCCGGCGCGGCCTCTGTCTGGTCAATCGCTCCGCGCGAGGCTATGGTTGGCACATGAGCGCAGAAGCCCGGGTCAGCACCACGTCGGAAGCTACGTCACTTTTCGTGACGCCGAAGCTGTACGACGACATTGCCGGATGCGACAAGCACCTGATCGTGATCGAGTCGCCGCGGGTGGACGACATCATCGCCCAGTTCCGCCAGTTCGCGATGCGCAGTGGCAATTCCGTGTATCACTGGTCCGAGGGCGCCGGTGTGGTGTCGATGCGCGAGAGCGAATTGGCGGTCCCCGGCAGCCAGCGCTTCCATGAAGCCTTGCGTCACATCCAGAATAGCCTGCACGTCGGGGTCTATCTGTTCACCGGGTTTTCCAAGCTGCTGCGACCCCCGGTGACGGGCGTGCTCAGGCAGTTGGCCAGGCAGCAGGGCCATGCGCGCAAGTTGGTATTCATCGATGCCAAGGTGCGCATGCCCGAAGGCCTCGATGCGATGGTGCATCGCATCGTCCACGACATCGATTCAAGGCGCCCGCCGCGATTGCGCGACGGCCGCTGGGTGACCTGAGGCAAACATGGCGAACGGAGCGGTACTTCTTCTCGTCAACGAGCGCGGCGACCGGCGCCTGCTCTGGGAACTGATGGACGGACAGGAGTTCGAGGCCATCTATGCGGCCAAGGACCCGGCACAGGCGCGCTCGGTAATCGCGCAGGACAGCGGCATCGAACTGATCGTGCTCGAAGTGCCGGAAGACGACGTAGAGGTCAAGGCCTTCTGTGCAGAGCTGGAAAATGACCCGCACACGGCAGCGACGCCGGTTCTGTTGGTCAGCACGATCGAGCCGAAGGTGCTGTGGCCGATGGCGACGCCGAGGAACATCCGTGGCTGGCTGCATTCTCCGGTGGATGCGGAAGATGCCTTGGCGCGGATCCTGGTGGCGATGACCCCTGCGGCGATGCCGGTGCCCGAGATTGGGCTGGGTACGGGTGCGAGCACCGAAGACTATCGTTTCGCATTCGACGCCAGCCTCGACGAGTTGCTGGTGTCCGATCCCGAGACCGGTCTGGTGCTGGACGCCAATCCGGCCTTTCTCAAGCAGTCCGGCTTCAGTCTGGCCCAGGTGCGCGCGCAGACGATCGATCAACTGGATCTCACCCATCGCGGTGATGCTCGCCGTGAATTGATGCAGCTGGCGCGGCGCCAGGGCAGTGTGCGCACGCGCCAGATGACGCCGCGCGCGGATGGCCGTCGCGTTCCGGTGGAAGCGGTTTCTTGCCCGGTCCAAATCGGTCCGAATCTGCGCCTGCTGACGTCCATGCGCCCGATCCCGCCCGATGCCGTGGGGCGTCCGTTTGGCGAGTTCCTCGACCTGCTGTGGAGCCAGCGTGGCAGCGACGGTCTGGCCAAGGCGTTGACCCAACGCCTGATCGAGTGGGCCAAGTTTGATTTCCTGCATCTGGTGGCGCAACGCGCCGAGATCGGCGAGGAGGGCGATCTGGTCGTCAGCTTCCAGCGCCCCCGGATTGCCGCCGGTGATCGGTGAGCACCTGCGCAACGCGGCACTGCGTAAGGTCGTTAATGGCGATGCCTTCGCGGTGCATGCCGATGCCTGGAAAGCGCTTGGCGGCGAAGCGATCGCGAACTCCTATCGTTTCGAATCCCTGATCGGTATTCCCTTGCGCGACGAACGCCAGGTCGTGGTCGGTGGCATGGTCTGCGCTGGGCGCCATGTTCTCGCCGAGGATTCGGGCATGGTGCAGGCGGCGCGCTCGGTGGTAGCGAGGCTCTCCATCGAACTCGAGATCGAGCGCGCGCATGAGCTCGGCCGCGCCAAGGGTTTGCAGGATTCGCTGACCGGGTTGCCGAATCGCTTGCTGTTCAATGACCGCCTGGAGACCACGATCAAGGAAGCGCACCGTACCGGTGAGTGCTTCGCGGTGCTGTTCGTCGATCTCGACCGCTTCAAGACCGTGAATGACAGTCTCGGTCACGGCGTCGGTGACGAGTTGCTGATTGCGGTGTCCAAGCGCTTGCGCGCCTGCGTGCGCGGCAGCGACACCGTGGCCCGCTACGCCGGAGACGAGTTCACCCTGATCCTGCGCCACATCGTGCAGCGCGATGATGTTCTGCGCATCGCCGACAAGATCTGTCGCGTGCTGGAAACCCCGCTCACGCTCGGCGATGGCCGCGAGCTGCACATCACCTCGTCAATCGGCATCAGCTTCTATCCGGATGATGCGACCACCGCCGAGAAGATGCTCAAGCATGCCGACATCGCCATGTACAACGTCAAGGGCATGGGTCGCAACAGCTTCCAGGCCTACGTTGCAGTGCCCGAGGAGTCGCACCAGCAGCGCCTGTCGTTGGAGACCAAGCTGCGCGTCGCCGAGCGCAACAACGAGCTGCGCGCCTACTACCAGCCGCAGGTCAATGCCCAGACCGAGGACATCATCGGCATGGAGGCGCTGATCCGCTGGGAGCACCCGGAGCTCGGCATGATTTCCCCGGGCTTCTTCATCCCGCTGGCCGAGGACAATGGGCTGATCATCCCGATCGGCGAGTGGATGCTGCGCACCGCCTGCGCAGACACCAAGCGCTGGCACGACAAGTTCGGGGTGCCGTTGCGCATCTCGGTGAACCTGTCGGCCCTGCAACTGCGCCAGCCGAACCTGGTCGAAGTGGTGCAACGGGTGGTGACTGAAACCGGGCTGGACCCGAATCACCTCGAACTGGAAGTGACCGAGAGCATAAACGTCAAGACCATTCCCAATCTGATCGAGACCCTGCAAGGATTGCGCGACATGGGTTGCTCAATCGCGATCGACGACTTCGGCACTGGCCAGAGTTCGCTCGACTACATCAAGCGCTTCCCGGCCGACCGCATCAAGATCGACCAGACCTTTGTGCGCAACATTGGCGTCGATCCGGACGACGAGGCCATTGTCCGCGCCACCATCAACATGGCCCAGCACCTCAATCGCGGCGTCATCGCCGAGGGCGTGGAGTACGAAGAACACCTGAACTTCCTGCGCGAGCACGGTTGCGAGGAACTGCAGGGTTACCTGTTCTGCCGTCCGCTGCCGGCCAGTTCGTTCGAGAACCTGATGGCGGAGCGTCAGCGCCTGATTGAGGGTGGCCCGGTCGAAGCAGCGGAACTCACATGAACTTTGTCGTGCGCCGGTGGTCTACGCACCAGAATCCTCACTCCTGGACCCTGCGATGCCAGCCAGCCTGTCTCTGCTCCACAAATCCGCAGGAATCCTGCCGCTCGCGGTAGTGATTCCGGCGCAGCCAGACACCGGAGCGCCGCGCATGAGCGAGGCTGATGCCGATCTAGAACTCGTCCGTCGCGTCCAGGCTGGGCACAAGAATGCCTTCGATCCGCTGGTTCGCAAGTATCAGCACAAGGTGTTCGCGATCATTTCGCGCTATGTGCACAACCACGCCGAAGCCCAGGATGTCGCCCAGGACACCTTCCTGCGCGCTTATCGCGCGCTCGCGAATTTCCGCGGCGACAGCGCGTTCTACACCTGGCTGTACACGATCGCGACCAATACCGCCAAGAACCACCTGGTGGCGATGGGTCGCCGTCCCCCCGGCGACGACATCCAGATCGACGACGCCGCGCAGTTCGAGAGTGCGATGCGGCTGCGCGACCCGGCCACGCCGGAACGCGAGCTCATGCGTCAGGAAATCGAACGTGCGGTCACGACTGCTGTTGCGCGGCTACCTGAAGAGTTGCGGCGCGCGATCACGATGCGTGAGGTGGATGGGCTCAGCTACGAGGAAATCGCCCAAGCCATGGATTGCCCGATCGGCACCGTGCGTTCGCGAATCTTCCGTGCGCGCGACGCCATTGACCAGAACCTGCGGCCGCTGCTTGACGACCGCACGACAGCAGTGGAGGCAGTATGAACGACGAAACCGTGCGCGAACAATTGTCGTCCCTGATGGACGGCGAACTGGCCCCGGACAGCGCGCGCTTCCTGAGCAAGCGTCTGGGCAATGACCCCGAGCTTGCCGCCACCTGGGAACGCTGGCACTGCCTGCGCGACAGCCTGCGCCAGCAGGGAACGCTGGCGCCGGTGGACCTGTGCGCGCGGGTCCGCGAGGCAATGGCGGATGAATCGACGCCGGTCGTCGCGCCGCGTGCCGGAAAGCTCTGGCGCGGACTGGCCGGTGGCGCGATTGCTGCCAGCGTCGCTGCGGTCGCACTGATGTTCGGACAGACGGCGCTGGTGCCGGAGACGGCGATGCCGCCGGCAGAAGCGACGCTTGCGCACGTGGCACCGGTCACCACCACCGATCTCACGCCCAACTGGCGGCTGTCGCCGGTCGCGGATCGCCAGAGCTATCTGCTGGCGCCGCCGCAGCTCGGCAGCGAATTCGACGGCTACTTTCTTGACCATGGCTTGACCAGCGGTAGCGCCGGTGCGCTCGGTATCGTTTCCTATGTGCCGGTAGTGGCGATGCCGGCCACGCGTGAAGGTGGCGATCAGGTTTCCTCCGGATCTTCGTCGCGCTGAAATGATCAAGCAGTGGCTGCAATGGTTGTGTTTGGTGCTGGCTGCCGTAGCGGCGTCGCCGTTGCGGGCTGGCGATGCGCTCGCGCTGCTCGCCGCGGCGCAGCGGGCGCAGGCGACGCGTTCGTTTGAGGGCGAGGTCGTGTTCATGCACGATGGACGATTCGATGCGGCTCGTGTGACGCATCGACCCGGCAGCGGCGGCTACGAGCAGTTGGCCACGCTCAGCGGCATGCCGCGCGCCCTGTTCCGCGATGCGCGCGAGGTACGTATCGAATCCCCCGGTCGCGCGCAGCGCTTGCCAGCGTCAGTATTCGCTTCGCCGGCGTTCGATTCCGCGCGTGTCGGCGCCAGCTACCGGCTCGACGACGTCGCCGAGGAACGCATTGCCGGATTCAACGCGCGCATTGTCGACGCGGTGGCGCGCGATACGCTGCGCCACTCGCAGCGGCTGTGGATCAATCCAGACAACGGCCTGCTGATGGGTGTCGCGCTGATCGGGCCGCGCCGGGAGACGCTGCAACAGGTCATGTTCACCTCCCTGGTGGTCGACGCCCGGCAGCAAGCGGACGCGGTGGCATCGGTGCCGGCGGCTGAAACTCCCGGCAATCTCCCGGTGGCGTTGCCGGCCGGGTTCCAGTGGGTCGCCGAGCGCAGCGTCGACGGGCGGCGCAGCCTGATGCTGAGCGACGGTCTTGCGATGATCACGCTCTACTTGGAGCCGCGCAGCGAGTCGCTGGATCGACTAACCACCCTGCGCCGTGGCGCGACCCATCTGGCGTCAAGGCAACTTGGGCAACAGCGCGCAGTGGTGATTGGCGAAGTACCGCTCGCGACCGCGGTCGATCTCGCCAATCGCGCGGCGCAGGCATTGAACGATTGAGCAGCCGGCCGCATCTGTGCCGGCGATGAACCCAGTGAAGGAGAACCCATCCATGTGGAAACGTTGTCTGCAGATCGGCATTTTTGTCGTGGTCACAGCGGTGTCGCCGCTGCGCGCGCAAGGCTTGCCCGATTTCACGCAACTGGTCGAGCGCAATGCGCCGGCCGTGGTCAACATCACCGCACGCAAGAATGCGTCCGACGCGAACGACCCTTCACAGCTGAGCGAAGAGGAAGTGCCGGAGATCTTCCGACGCTTTTTCGGTGATCCGCGCCAGTTCCAGGACCCGCGACGCGGCGGTGGTGAGCGCGTTTCGGGCGGCTCGGGCTTCGTGATCTCGCCCGATGGCTACCTGTTGACCAATCACCATGTCGTCGATGGTGCCGACGAGGTGACGGTGCGTACCAAGGATCGACGCGAGTTCAAAGCCAAGGTCATCGGCAGCGACCAGCAGAGCGACGTCGCCCTGCTCAAGATCGACGCTACCGGCTTGACCGCTGCGACGCTCGGTGACTCCTCGAAACTGAAACCCGGCCAATGGGTGGTCGCGATTGGTTCACCGTACAACCTGGATTTTTCCGTAACCGCCGGCATTGTCAGCGCGGTTGGACGCAATCTCGGCGACGACCAGCGCTATGTGCCCTTCATCCAGAACGACGCGGCGATCAACCGCGGCAACTCCGGAGGGCCGCTGTTCAATTTGGCCGGCGAAGTCGTCGGCATCAATTCGCAGATCTTCTCGAACACTGGCGGCTCGATTGGCCTGAGCTTCGCGATTCCGATCGACTACGCCAACCAGATCGTGGCGCAGTTGCGCGCCAAGGGCAAAGTGTCGCGCGGCTACCTCGGGGTGGCGCTGGAAGAGGTCGATTCGCTCAAGGCCAAGGCGCTCGGGCTGTCACGGGTCACCGGGGCGCTGGTCAACCAAGTCAACAAGGACACGCCGGCCGCCAAGGCCGGACTCAAGGAGGGCGATGTGATCGTCAGCGTCGACGGCACCCGCATCGAGCGCTCCGGCGACCTGCCCCCGGTCATCGGCGCCACCGCGCCGGGAACCAAGGTGCATCTCGGCATCGTGCGTGATGGCAAGCCGTTGACAGTGCCGCTGGTGGTCGGCGAACTCCCGGGCAATCTTGCCGCAGGCGCCACTGCGCCCGGGCCCGACGCGAGCAAGGTGCACGGCGACGCACTCGGTCTGGCCGTGCGCGAACTGAGCGACGAGGAGCGTGAGCAATCGGGCATCGACAACGGCGTGCTGATCGAGAACGTGACCGGCACTGCCGCACGGCGGATTGGATTGCGCGCCGGCGACGTCGTCATCATGGTCGGCCGCAAGCGCGTCAACAGCGTCGCCGAGTTCAAGGCCGCAGCCGCAGGCGTGGCCAAGGGCGAGTCGGTGATGCTGCTGGTGCGGCGTGGCGGCAGCAATTCCTTCCTGGCGCTGCCGCCCGAGGACTAATCCGGCGCCGGAAACGGGCCGCTTCGTGCGATAATCCGCCATCCCTTCGAATGAGTGGCCCCGGCATCCCGCCGGGGCCTTGGTATTGCATGAAGCACATCCGCAATTTTTCGATCATCGCCCACGTCGACCACGGCAAGTCGACCCTGGCTGACCGCATCATCCAGATCTGCGGTGGCCTCGAGGCGCGCGAAATGGAGGCGCAGGTGCTCGACTCGAACCCGATCGAACGCGAGCGCGGCATCACCATCAAGGCCCAGTCGGTGTCCTTGCCGTTTACCGCGAAGGACGGGCAGACCTACCTGCTGAACTTCATCGACACGCCCGGCCACGTCGATTTCTCCTACGAGGTGTCGCGCTCACTCGCCGCCTGCGAGGGCGCGTTGCTGGTGGTCGATGCCGCCCAGGGCGTCGAGGCGCAGTCGGTCGCTAATTGCTACACCGCCGTCGAGATGGGCCTCGAAGTGCTGCCGGTACTCAACAAGATCGACCTGCCGACCGCCGATGTCGAGCGCGTCAAGAAGGAAATCGAGGCGGTCATCGGCATCCATGCCGACGAAGCGTTGCAGGTCAGCGCCAAGACCGGTCTGAATGTGCGCGACGTTCTGGAAGCCATCGTCGAGCAGATCCCGCCACCGGCGCCGCGCGACTGCAGCCAGTTGCAGGCGCTGATCATCGACTCGTGGTTCGACAACTACCTCGGGGTGGTGTCGCTGGTGCGGGTGATGCAGGGCGAGATCAAGCCGAAGGACAAGATCCTGGTGATGTCGACCGGCCGCGTCCATGACGTCGACCAGGTAGGCATCTTCACGCCGAAGCGCAAGATCACCGATCGACTCGGGCCCGGCGAAGTGGGTTTCGTCTGTGCCTCGATCAAGGAAGTGCATGGCGCCCCCGTCGGCGACACGCTGACCTTGGCCAAGGATCCTGCGCCAAGCGCTCTTCCGGGCTTCCAGAAGATGCAACCGCGCGTGTTCGCTGGCCTGTTTCCGACCAATGC
Source organism: Lysobacterales bacterium (assembly GCA_016703225.1). Lineage (NCBI taxonomy): Bacteria > Pseudomonadati > Pseudomonadota > Gammaproteobacteria > Lysobacterales > Lysobacterales bacterium. The sequence continues at coordinate 761,000 of JADJCM010000003.1, read as the reverse complement.
CGACGATTATCCGGATCTGCGCGAGGCGCTCGAAAAGCTGACGCTGAACGACTCCTCGCTGCATTTCGAACCGGAGAGTTCGGATGCGCTCGGTTTCGGCTTCCGCTGCGGCTTCCTCGGCATGCTGCACATGGAAATCGTGCAGGAACGACTGGAGCGCGAGTACGACCTCGATTTGATTACCACGGCTCCCACCGTTGTATACGAGGTGCTCGACAGCGACGGCAAGATCCTGACGCTCGACAATCCCTCGAAGCTGCCGCCTCCGAACCGGATCGCCGAATTCCGCGAACCGATCATTCAGGCCAATATCCTGACGCCGCCCGACTATGTCGGCAATGTCATCAAGCTGTGCGAGGAAAAGCGTGGCGTACAGCGCTCGATCACCTATCTCGGCTCGCAGGTCCAAATTGTCTACGAGATGCCCTTGGCCGAAGTGGTGCTCGACTTCTTCGATCGACTGAAGTCGGCGAGCCGCGGCTACGCATCGCTCGACTATCACTTCCTGCGCTTCGAGGCCGGCAGCTTTGTGCGCCTCGATGTAATGATCAACGGCGACAAGGTCGACGCGCTGTCGACGATCGTGCACCGCTCGCAGTCCGATCGTCGTGGCCGCGACCTGTGCGAGAAGATGAAGGAACTGATTCCGCGGCAGATGTTCGACGTTGCGATCCAGGCGGCAATCGGCGCCCAGATCATCGCGCGATCCACGGTCAAGGCGATGCGCAAGAACGTGCTCGCCAAGTGCTACGGCGGCGACGCGACGCGCAAGAAGAAGTTGCTCGAAAAGCAGAAGGAAGGCAAGAAGCGCATGAAGCAGGTCGGCCGTGTCGAAATTCCGCAGGAAGCCTTCCTCGCCGTGCTGCAAACCGACAACAAGTAATTCCAGACACGGATACCCGCATGGGAAACATCAAGCTCGATTTCGCCCTGATTCTGGTCAGCCTCAGCGCCATCACCGGCGTGATTTGGGCGATCGATCACCTGTTGTTCGCCCTGGCGCGTGCCACGCGCAGTGGCGATGCCGGCAAGGAGCCCTTGCTGGTCGAATACTCGCGTTCGTTTTTCCCGGTGATCTTCATCGTGCTGATCATCCGTTCGTTCATCGCCGAACCGTTCCGCATCCCGTCCAGTTCGATGATGCCGTCACTGCTGATCGGCGATTTCATCCTGGTCAACAAGTTCTCCTATGGCCTGCGCATTCCGGTACTGAACCGCGAGTTCGTGGCGATCGGCAAGCCCCGGCGTGGCGATGTCGTCGTGTTCAAGTATCCGGGCAAGTTTCCCGGTGACCCGATGGCCGGTACCGACTACATCAAGCGCGTGATCGGCCTGCCCGGAGACACCGTCAGCTACCTGGACAAGGTCGTGCACATCAATGGCGCCGCGGTATCGCAAGTGCCGATCGGTCGCTACGAAGGAGTGGGACAGGGCAGCGGCATGACCGGATCGATCCGCTCGATCGAACAGTTGCCCGGCCGCGAGCACGAGATCCTGCAGGACCCCTACGCGATGCGCCCGCTGCCGCTTGGCGATACCTGGGTGGTGCCGGAAGGCGGCTATCTAGTGCTCGGCGACAATCGCGACAATAGCGAAGACAGCCGCTATTGGGGTATGGTTCCGGAGGCGAATCTGGTCGGCCGTGCGTTCTTCATCTGGATGAACTGGGACAGTCAAAACGGCGGCGTGGATTTTGGTCGAATCGGCACGGTCATCCGAGGAGGAGAGTAAGATGAGGGTTTTGCGCGCGCGTCAGCAAGGCGTCTCGTTTCTGGGTTTCATCATCATTCTCGCGGTCGCGGGTTTTTTCGCGTTTCTCGGCATGAAGATCTTCCCGGCGTACTCCGAGTACTACAACGTGGTTAGTGCCATGGAGCAAATCGCCCGAGAGCCCGGCGCTGCACGCTGGTCGCCAGCCGAGATCCTGACGTCGCTGGAGAAGCGGATGTACATCAACTACGTCGATGAGAAGAACGTCAACAAGCGGAGCTTCCAGATCAAGCGTGCCGGCACCGGCTATACCTTGTCGGTGAAATACGAGCGTCGCGAGCCGCTGCTCTACAACCTCGACTATGTCGCCAAGTTCGAGCGTGTGGTGCAGATTGGCACGAATTCCAGCGATCAGAACTGAGGCGTGAATGCCACGCTCAGCGAGCAGGCGCTGACCCACCGCAGCGCCCGCGGCGCCAACAATGAGCGGCTGGAGTTCCTGGGTGACGCGGTGGTCGGTCTGGTGGTCGCGGAACTGCTCTACGAGCGCTTTCCCAAGCTGGACGAGGGCGTGCTGACACGCATGCGCGCGCATCTCGTCTGCGAACCCGGATTGGCCGAAGTGGCGCGCGCCTTGAATCTCGGCGAACGCCTGCAACTGGGTCCGGGAGAACTGAAATCGGGCGGGCACCGCCGTGAATCGATTCTGGCCGATGCACTCGAGGCGCTGGCTGCAGCGCGCTACTTCGAAGCTGGCTGGGAGGCCTGTCGTGCCGAGGTGCGCGCCTGGTTCGAGCCGCGCTTGAGCGGTTTGCGCAGCGATGAGTTCGGCAAGGACGCCAAGACCCGGCTGCAGGAGTGGCTGCAAGCACGCGCGCTGGGCTTGCCGCAGTACCGGTTGGTGGACGCCACCGGACCGGAACACGCCCGCGAGTTTCTGGTTCATTGCCGGGTCGATGCGCGTGCCCGCCAGACGGAAGCCCGCGGACACAGTCGCAAGCTCGCCGAGGCACGCGCTGCGCAGGCCATGATCACCCAACTCGAAGCCGATGAACGCAAGGCGGAATCCGCATGACCGAGCACCGTTTCGCCACTGTCGCCGTCGTAGGCCGTCCGAATGTCGGCAAGTCGACCCTGCTCAATGCCCTGGTCGGTTTTTCGTTGAGCATCGTTGCGCCCAAGCCACAGACCACGCGCCACCGCCTGCTCGGCGTGCTGACGCGCGACGAGGTGCAGTTCGCGTTTCTGGATACTCCCGGCATCCACCGTGCCCAGGCGCGGGCGCTGAACAAGATGCTGAATCGCACCGCCTTCTCGGCGCTGGAGGAAGCCGACATCGTGCTCTGGCTGCTCGATGCCATACGCCGCACCGATGAAGACGAACTGGTTGCCGAGCGTCTGCGCGGGCGCAAGGTCCCGGTGGTGATCGCCTTGAACAAGGCGGACAAAATTGCGGACAAGGGCAAGTTGCTGCCGATCATTGCGGAGTTGCAGCAGGCCTATGCGCCCGAGGCGATCGTGCCGATCTCTGCGCTGAAGAACTCAGGCACCGAACAGTTGCTCAAGGTGCTGGCCTCGCTGGCGCCGATCGGCGAGGCACAGTTCGATGCCGAGGACCTGACCGATCGCAGCGAGCGCTTTCTTGCCGCCGAGCGCGTGCGCGAGCAGTTGATCCTGCAGTTGCACGACGAGTTGCCCTACGCGACCAATGTCGAGATCGAACGCTGGGAGCAGGAGGGCGATCTGGTCAAGATCGGTGCGGTGATCTGGGTCGAACGCGATGCGCAGAAGGCGATCGTGATCGGCGCCGGGGGCGCACAGTTGAAGGCGATCGGCACGCGCGCGCGCAAGGTGCTGGAAAAGCTGCTCAATGCCCGCGTGCACCTGGAAACCTGGGTGCGCGTGCGCGAGAACTGGTCGGACGACGAACGCGCGTTGAAGCGCATGGGCATCGACCAGGCCTGAGCCATGCGCGAACGCGTCGATCGGCAGCCGGCGTTTGTGTTGCATGAACGCGCCTACCGTGAAACCAGTGCAATCCTCGAACTGCTGACCCGCGACCATGGCCGCGTCGCGGTGGTTGCGCGCGGGCTGCGTGCGCCAAGGCCGCGATTTTCGCGAGGCAGCTTGCGTGCACTGCAGCCGGTCGAGTGCGACTGGATCGGGCAGGGCGAGATGGGCCTGCTGGTCGCGGTCGAGGCGACGGCTTTGCCGATCGCCGCCGCCGGAGTGCAGCTGCAGTCGGCCCTGTACGTGAATGAGCTGCTGGTACGCCTGCTTGCGCGCCACGATCCGCACCCGAAACTGTTCGATGCCTACGCCGGCTTACTCGCAAACCTGCCTGGAGACCATGCTGCGCTGGGCTTCGCGCTGCGCCGCTTCGAGGTCCAGTTGCTGGCCGAACTCGGCTACGGCATCGATTTCGCATGGGACCTGTCTTCGCGGTCAGTCGTGCTGCCGGAGCAGCACTACCGGGTCGATCCCGAGCAGGGCGTGTTCGCGGCAACCGGGCCGGGTCGTGGTGCCGTGTCCGGGCGTGCGCTGCTGGCGCTTGGCGGCGACCAGTTGCCTGCGGCCGATGCGCTCGCGGACCTGCGCCGGATGATGCGCAGCTTGTTGTTGCATCACCTCGGCGGCCGCGAGCTGAATGCCTGGCGCGTGCTCAGGTCGCCAGTGCGGCCAGCAGATCCGGTTTGAGTGCGGCGCAGGCGTCGTCGTAGCGCTGGAGCAGCGCGTTCCAGTCGGTCGCATCACGCGGCGTGGCCTGGATGAAGGTCTGCAGTGGTTTCGCGCCACAAAATCCTGCCGACGACTTCATTCGATGCAGCGCATCGCGGAGCCTGACTTCGTCGTGGCTGGCCGCGGCGGTTTGCAGCATTTCGCGATACACCGGCAGTTCCCCGAGCAGGATGCCGCGCAACGAACGCACCGTTTCCGGCGAGCCCCAGATCGCGAGTGCCGCCGCGTCGTCGAGGGCAGACGTGCCAGCTGGTTCGGTCGCGGGCGAAAGGTCTCCGGCCAACGCGAGTTGCAGGCTTCCGGCCGTGATCGGCTTGGCCAGAGCGACGGCGAAGCCGCATTGCCGCAGCTGGCGTTGGCGGGCGTCGTCGAGTTCGGCGCTGATCGCGATCGCGCGCGCGTGCCGGGCTCCTGCGATTTCGCGCAGGCTGGACAGCAGCGAGCTGCCGTCCTCCCCGGCCAGGTTCTGGTCGAGCAGGATCTGGTCGAAGCGCGCGTCGAGCGCGGCGGCGATTGCGGCGGCAGCCGAGGCCGCTGTGGTCACCGTATGCCCGAGCGCGCGCAATTGTGCCGACAGAACTTCGAGCACGATCGGGTCATCGTCGACCAGCAGGATGGATTGGCTTGCGGTTACGTTCACCAAGACGCCCTCGGGGATGGCTTGCCGGTAGACTACACGGCCCGAATCCAGCGGTTGATGTCCTGTTGAACCGACGTGTCCCCGCCGAGCCGGTGCAGCTCGAGATCCACAACCTCGGCCATGACGGTCGTGGTGTCGCGCGCCACGAGGGCAAGGCCACGTTCGTGAGCGGTGCGCTGGCCGGCGAGCGCGTGCTCGCCAGGCTCACCGCCCGCCATCGCCAGTACGATGAGGCCGAGGTTGTCGAAGTGCTTTCGCCGTCGCCGGACCGCGTCGCCCCAGGCTGCGCGCACTTCGGCGTCTGCGGCGGCTGCGCGCTGCAGCATCTCGCGCCTGCGGGCCAGATCGCGGCGAAGCAGAACGCACTGCTCGAAAACCTCGTTCGCATCGGCGACGTCGAGCCCAAGCGTGTGCTCGACCCGCTGCGGGGCGAGCCCTGGCGCTATCGCCGCCGTGGCCGCCTGTCGGTGCGCCATGTCGAGAAGAAGGGGCGGGTGCTGGTCGGCTTCCGCGAGACCAATGGCAAGTATGTGGCCGACATCGCGTCCTGCCCGGTACTTTTGCCGGCGATCGGCGAGCGCATCGGGGCGATCGCCGAGCTGCTGGCGACGCTGGATGCGCTGCGCGAGATTCCGCAGATCGAGTTTGCCTGCGGCGATGCGCTGACCGTTCTGGTGTTCCGCCACCTGCAACCGCTGTCGGCGGGTGACCAGGACAAACTGATCGCGTTCGCGAAGCAGCATGATCTGGCAGTGATGCTGCAGCCCAAGGGTCCGGACTCGGTACATGCCCTGTGGCCGGAGACGGTCGAGCTGTTTTTCGACATCCCGCGTTTCGACCTGCGCCTCGGCTTCGATGCGCTCGACTTCATCCAGGTCAATGCCGCGATCAACGCGCGCATGATCGACCACGCGTTGGACTTGCTCGATGTGCAGCCCGGTGACTCGGTGCTGGACCTGTTTTGCGGCCTCGGCAATTTCACTTTGCCGCTGGCGCGTCTGGCGAAGGCGGTGGTCGGCATCGAGGGTGACCATGCCCTGGTCGCGCGCGCCAAACGCAATGCCGAGCGCAATGGCATCAGCAATGCCGAATTCTTCATGGCCGACCTCGCCGAGAACCAGCGCGACGCTTCGTGGGCGCGGCGACACTACGATCGCGTACTGCTCGACCCCGCGCGCGCCGGCGCCGACAAGCTGATCGAGTGGTTCCCGTTCAAGCAGGTCAAGCGCGTGGTCTATGTGTCCTGCCATCCGGCGTCGCTGGCGCGCGATGCCGGAATGCTGGTTCGCCAGCACGGCTTCAAGCTCAAGGCCGCCGGGGTGATGGACATGTTCCCGCACACCGCGCATGTCGAGTCGATCGCGATGTTCGAGCGTTGAGCATGGCGGTCGAGATCGAACGCAAGTTCCTGGTGCGTGGTGCCGACTGGCGCCCTCAGACGGTGCGCAGCATCGCGATGGACCAAGGTTATCTTGGGGGCGACCGTTGCTCGGTGCGCGTGCGTCTGGAAGGCGAGGCGGCGGCACTGAACATCAAGTCACGCGAGGCGGGTGCGGCGCCTGGAGTTCGAGTACCCGCTGCCGATGGCGGACGCCCTGGAGCTGCTCGACCGACTGGCCGGAACACGGGTCACCAAGACCCGGCATCATGTCGAGGTCGATGGCCATCTGTTCGAGATCGACGAGTTTGCCGGCGCCAATGCCGGGCTGATCGTGGCCGAGATCGAGCTGGATGCAGTCGATTCGCCGTTTCCGCGGCCAGCTTGGCTCGGTCGCGAACTCACCGACGAGGCGCGCTTCTACAATTTGCGCCTGGCGACGACGCCGTTCGCGACCTGGCCGGATCGCGACGCCATCCTGGAGGAAATCGCATGCTGATGATCGGCATCGCCGGCAAGACGCTGGCGCCCGAGGAGTGGGACTGGATTCGCGCGCCGATGGTCTGCGGCGTCATCCTGTTCACCCGCAACTTCGAGTCGCGCGAACAGGTCAGTGCGTTGTGCGCCGAGGTTCGCGCGTTGCGCGGCGGGCTATTCCTGATCGCGGTGGACCAGGAGGGCGGCCCGGTGCAACGCTTCCGCGACGGCTTCACCGAATTGCCCGCCTTGGCCGGGCTTGGTCAGCGCTATGCGATAGATGCCTCGGGTGCGCTCATGCTTGCAGAACGGCATGGCTGGCTGATGGCCGGCGAGATGCTCGCGCTCGGCATCGATCTCAGCTTCGCGCCTTGCATCGACCTCAAGCGCGGCAATCGCGCCATCGGTATCCGCGCCTTCCACGATGACCCGGCGGTGGTCGCGGCGTTCGCGGCAGCCTATGTGCGTGGCATGCACCGGGCTGGAATGGCGGCCACGCTGAAGCACTTTCCCGGCCATGGTTCGGTGCTCGAGGACACGCATTTCGATGCCGCGCTCGATCCGCGCCCGCTCGCAGTGATCGAACGCGAAGACCTGTATCCGTTCGGCGCCGGCTTCGCCGCCGGGGCCGAGGCGGTGATGATGGCGCACGTCGCTTATCCCGAAGTGGCACCGGAGCCGGCCGGCTATTCGCCACGCTGGATTCGCGAGATCCTGCAGCAGCAGATGAAGTTCGCCGGCATCGTGTTTTCCGACGACATCGGCATGGCCGCGGCCGAGTCCGCGGGCGGCATCAAGGCGCGCATCGATGTGCATCTGGATGCCGGCTGCGACATCGTGCTGGTCTGCGCGCCGACAATCGTCGCCGAGGCCATCGCCGCGGTTTCGAGCCGTGAGCCAGTCGCCCCGCCGCGCTGGGTGGCGCTGCTGGCGCGGGCGCAGCCTGATTGGAGCGCGCTGGTCGAAGCCGAAGAAGTCCAACAAACCCGCGCAGACCTCGCTGCGCTTCGCCTGGAGACCTTGGCATGAACGCACATCCGCTTTCCGATGCACTGAAGCACTCCGACCGGCTGTGGTCGCGCGAGCAATTGTTCGCGGCCATCACCCGCCTCGGGGCCGAACTCGACCAGGCCTATGCAGATGCGCCGCAGCCACCAGTGTTCCTGACGGTGATGAACGGTGGCATGTTCTTCGGCACTTATCTCGCCCACGCCAGCAGGCTCGATTACCACTTCGACTATGTGCATGCGACGCGTTACCGCAGCGGCACCATGGGCCACGCGCTGGAGCTGGTGAAGGCGCCGCGCACGCCGCTTGCGGGACGCGACGTGCTGATCGTCGATGACATCCTCGACGAGGGCAAGACGCTGGTGATGGTGCGCGACTGGTGCCTGGCGCAGGGCGCGTCCAGCGTGCGCATCGCGGTGCTGGCGGAGAAGAAGCACGACCGCTGCGTGCCCGGCTTCAAGGCCGACTTCGTTGGCGTTGAAGTTGCCGACCGCTATGTCTACGGCTTCGGCATGGACTACTACGAACAGGGCCGCAGCCTCGATGCGATCTACGCACTGAAGGATTGACGCCATGGCGATCGAACTGGGCTTGATCGGTGGCACCGGCTTGTACGCGTTCCCCGGGTTGCAGCACGCGACCCGCGTCGAGATCGACACGCCCTACGGCGCGCCGTCCGGCGCCTATGTTTGCGGCGAGATCGATGGTCATCGCGTCGCCTTCCTGGCGCGCCATGGCGAGTCGCATACGATCGCGCCGCACCGGGTGAATTACCGCGCCAACGTGCACGGCTTCCGCCAGCTCGGCTGTCGGCGCGTGCTGGGCATCAACGCCGTGGGCGGCATCCGCTACGACAGGGGGCCGCGTGCGCTGGTGGTGCCGGACCAGATCATCGACTACACCCACGGCCGCTGCACCAGCTTCAGCGATGCGGCCGGGGTCAAGGTCGAACACGTAGATTTCTCGCATCCGTACTCGCCGCAGTTGCGCACGCGGCTGCTGGCCGCGGCAGCGCAGGCGGGGATCGAGGTGATCGATGGCGGTTGCTACGGTGCCACCCAAGGGCCACGTTTGGAGACCGTCGCCGAGATCGCTCGCATGCGACGCGACGGCTGCGACCTGGTCGGCATGACCGGCATGCCGGAAGCGGTGCTCGCGCGCGAACTTGGTTTCGAGTACGCCTGCATCGCGCTGGTTGCGAACTGGGCCGCGGGTTGTGGCGATGCGAGCGAGATCAGCATGGAGGAGATCCACGCGCATCTGGCCGCCGCCACAGCGTGCGTTCCGGACCTGGTGCGGACCCTGCTGGCGATGAATCCGGCCTGAAGGCTTGTAATTATTTTCAATCTGGGAAAAACTCCGGTCGCTGCGCCGCTGTGGCCAGCCGTGTTTCCCAGCAAAGGTTTGTTCAGCAATGCGCACCGGTACCGTGAAGTGGTTCAACGACGCGAAGGGCTTCGGCTTCATCGCGCCCGATGACGGCGGCGAAGATGTCTTCGTCCATTACTCTGCCATCACCGCGAAGGGCTTCCGTAGCCTTCAGGAAGGCCAGAAGGTGAGCTTCGAGGTCCAGCAAGGACCGAAGGGCGCACAAGCCGCAGGCGTCGTGCCGGTCGGCTGATCCGACCTTCGACGATGTCCGGAAAAGCCCCGCTTCGGCGGGGTTTTTCTTGTCAATGGGGCCATCATGAGATCGTGCGGTGAAGAGCCGATGGCGGGTGGCCGCACTCGATCTCGGCATTGTTGGTCTCCGCATCGGCGTCGCGGCGATCGCGGGTTATGCTCGGCGCATGGCTCCCGATCCCGAACGCTTTGCCAGGGCGCGTGCCCTGTTCGATGAACTTGCCGCGCTGCCGGGTGCGGAGCGCGATGGCGCGCTGGCGGCGCGCGGCGATGTCGATCCGGCGGTGCGCGCGCAGGTGGCGGCGTGGCTGGCGGCCGATGACGGCAACGATGAGGATGCGACCGCGCCCGGGCCGATCGCGGCGCTGCGTGGCCAATGGCAGGCCGAGCGCGCGGCGCAGGTACAGGCGGTGTGGGTCGGGCGACGCGTCGGTCAGTTCGAGCTGGTGCGCGCGATCGGGCAGGGCGGCATGGGCACGGTCTGGCTTGGCGAGCGTCGCGACGGCGCCTTCGTGCAGCGGGTCGCGGTCAAGCTGCTCGGCGCCGCGCACGACCCCGAGGGCGAACTGCTGCGCCGTTTCCGTACCGAGCGCGAATTGCTGGCGGCGCTCGATCATCCTGGCATCGCGCGCCTGATCGACGGTGGCGAGACCGAGGAGGGCGTGCCCTGGCTGGTCATGGAATACGTCGATGGCGAGCGCATCGACCGCTGGTGCGAGCTGCAGCACGCCGACTTCGTCACGCGCGTGCGCCTGGTGCTCGCCGTAGGCGAGGCGCTGGAGGCAGCGCACGCGGCGCTGATTGTGCATCGCGATCTCAAGCCGGCGAACATCCTGGTCGATCGCAACGGGCGGCCACGCCTGCTCGACTTCGGCATCGCCAAGGCCATCGACGCGCGCGGCCTGCAACACACGATCCAGCAGACCGCCGCCGACCAGCGACTGATGACGTTGCGTTACGCCAGTCCCGAGCAGGTGCGCGGCGGATCCATCGGAACCGCGTCCGACCAGTATTCGCTGGCGGTGGTGCTGTACGAACTGATTGCCGGCCAATCGCCCTACGGCGAGGTCGACACTTCCAGCCTGGATCTGATGCAGGCGATCTGCGAGCACGACCCCGCGCCGCCGAGTCGCGTCGCGCGCGCGCTGGACGCCACTGGCCGCACGCTCGAGCGCGCCCGGCGCGGCTTTGGTTCCGACCTCGACGCGATCCTGCGCAAGGCCTTGCGCAAGGCGCCGGGCGAACGCTACGCGAGCATCGGCGCATTTCTCGACGACCTGCGCCGCCTGCTCGACGGCCAACCGGTCGCTGCGCGCCAGGGCGATCGCGCGTATCGGGCGCGCAAATTCGTGCGCCGCCATCGCGTCGCCATGACGATGCTGGCGACGGTGCTGTTGGCGCTGACCACGGTGGCGCTGAACTGGCGTTGGCAGCGTGACGCGATCACACGTGAACGCGACCGCGCCGAGCAGACCACGCGTTTCCTGACCGACCTGTTCGAGCAAGCCAATCCGATGCGTCATCGCGGCCAGGTGCCCGACGCGGTGGCGATGGCCGGGCGCGGTGCCGACGCATTGCTCGCCGACGCCGCGATGGACCGCGCCACGCGCGCCGGACTGCTGCGCACTTCGGCGCACGTGCTGCTGGCGCTCGGCCAGTATGCGAAGGCGCTGGAGGTTGCCAATGCCGCACTCGTCGGCAGCGAACAATGGCGTGTGCGCGACGCTGATCTGCGGGTCGCGCTGCAACTGCTGCAGGCCGACGCGTTGGCGGGCAACCGACGCGATGACGAGGCAGTTGCGATCCTCGAAGCATTGCGTCGCGATGCGTCGCTGCGCGATGGCCTGGTACAGGGTCGCGCGCTGCGCACCGAGGTGCTGAACCTGCTCGCGCGCGTCGAGTTCGAACGCAACCGCATCGACGCCGCCGCCGCTGCCCTCGCGGCCGCGCTGGCTTCCTGGCAGAACGTGTTCGGTCACGATCCGGAACGGGCCCTGCTGGCCGCGCCACAGGCCGGTGTCAGCGGTGAGTTGCTGGCTTCGTTGCTGCTGACGCGCTGTCGCATCGCCGTGCTTCGGGCTGCCGGCGGCGATGCGCTGGAGCGCTGCAACGAGGCGCAGCAGTATCGCGAGCGCTATTTCCCGGCCGACCACCCGGGCCAACTGAACGTGCTGAACGAACTCGCGGTGCTGGCCGGCAACGCCGGCGAGGCGACGCGCGCCCGCGAACTGGCGCAGCGCATCTTCGACCGTACCCGCGAGATCTTCGGCGACGCCCACCCGCGCACCGCCGTCGCGGCGCTGAATCTCGGCATCGAGTACCGCGCTGCCGGCCGCTATGAGGAAGCGATCACGCTGTATCGCCTTGCGCACCAGGTGTTCCTGGCGACGCGCGGACCCGACCACCCGCACACACTGCTGGCGCTGAACAACTGGGCGAACGTGCTGTACACGCGCGGCGACTACACGGCGGCATTGCAGATGCACCGTGACGTCCAGCTGCAGCGGCGCGCGTCATTGCCGGCGGATGATGCGGACCTGGCGCAGTCGGCCGCCAATGTCGCGAAGTGCCTGTGGCGCCTGGGTCGCAACGCCGAGGCGCAGGCGGAGCTGGCGGCATCACCGACGCAGGTCGATGCCGGCGCGCGGCGAGCGCGGCGGCTGCTGCTGGCGCACCTCGCCCTGGCCCGCGGCGAGGCCGAGCAGGCACTGGCCGAGGTGCGCGCGGTGCGCGCGGAAATCGCTGCTGCAGCGCCGGACGTGCGTGGTCTGGCTGCCAGTGCCTGGATCGAAGCCCTGGCGCTCGCCGCCATGAACGCCGACGTCGAAACCTTGCGCAGCGCGTTGACCGCCACCGAAGCCGCGCTCGGCCGTGACCCGGGGCGCGAGTTCGTGCGCGAAGACGAAGTCGCGCGCTGGCGTCGCGAACATCCGCGACTCGCGAAGCCCTAAGCTTCGCCCCTGGTCCACCGAAGGCATCGCCGCGTCCATGTTCGAGTCCCTGTTCGACCTCAAGGCCCATGGCAGTACGCCGCGCACCGAGTTGCTGGCCGGCTTCACCACCTTCCTGACCATGGCCTACATCCTGTTCGTGAACCCGGACATCCTGTCGGCGGCCGGCATGCCGAAGGAGTCGGTGTTCGTGGCGACCTGTCTCGCGGCCGCAATCGGCTCGGCGGTGATGGGGCTGTATGCGAACTATCCGATCGCGCTCGCGCCCGGCATGGGCCTGAATGCGTACTTCGCCTTCGTCGTCTGCGGCACGCTCGGCTATGCGTGGCAGGCCGCGCTTGGTGCGGTGTTCCTGTCCGGTTGCCTGTTCGTGCTGGTCAGTCTGTTCAAATTGCGCGAGTGGATCGTCGATGCCATCCCGCGCTCGCTCAAGCTCGCGATCTCGGCCGGCATCGGCCTGTTCCTGGCCCTGATCGGGCTGAAGAACGCCGGCATCGTGGTCGCCGATGCGGCCACCTACCTGCGCCTTGGTAATCTGCACGCGCCGGCGCCGCTGCTGGCGCTGGCCGGGTTGGCGCTGATCGTCGCGCTCGAAGCGCGGCGCGTCGTCGGCGGCGTCATTCTTGGCATCCTGGCAGTGACCGCAGCCTCGATCGCGCTTGGCCACTCCGCCTTCGCCGGCGTGTTTGCGCCGCCGCCATCGCTCGCTCCGACCTTCCTGCAGCTCGATATCCGTGCGGCGCTCGATGTCGGACTGGTGAGCGTGGTGATGAGTTTCTTCCTGGTCGAACTGTTCGACGCCACCGGCACCCTGATCGGCGTCAGTCATCGCGCCGGGCTGCTTGCTGCCGACGGCAAACTGCCGCGACTGAAGCGCGCGCTGCTGGCCGATTCCAGCGCCATCGTCGCCGGCAGCCTGCTCGGCACCTCATCGACCACGGCCTACATCGAGAGCGCCGCCGGCACCGCGGTCGGCGGCCGCACCGGGCTGACGGCGGTGGTGGTTGCGCTGCTGTTCCTGCTGGCGCTGTTCCTGGCCCCGCTCGCCGCCAGTGTGCCCGCCTACGCCACTGCCCCGGCACTGATCTACGTGTCCATCCTGATGACGCGCGGACTGGCCGAGATCGACTGGCGCGACCTCACCGAAACCGCGCCGGCGGTGCTGTGCGCGCTGGCCATGCCGTTCACCTTCTCCATCGCGCACGGCATCGCCTTCGGCTTCGTCAGCTACGCGTCGATCAAGCTGCTCGCCGGTCGCGGTCGCGACGTGCCACTCGCGGTCTGGATCATCGCCGCCGTGTTCGTCGCCAAGTTCGCGTGGTTGGGCTGAACCGTCCCGATCGCGCCGCAATACAACATCGGAGCGACGTAGGAGCGGCTTCGGCCGCGACCGTTGACGCGGTGCGTTCGATGTTCGCGATGCGGCGTGTTCGGGAAGACCGCGGGCGTCCGCGTCATCGGTCGCGACCGGGGTCGCTCCTACATCGCTTCGTGGAAAATCATCGGTGCGAGATTGTGGCGGTGCTTATTCCAGCGTGAACCACTGCACCTCGACGCGGCGGTTGAGGTCGCTGTCGGGGCCGGCGGGTTCTTCCCAGCCGCGGCCGACGACTTCGATGCGGTCGGCGGCGAGGCCCTGGTGTTTCTTCAGCAGCGCGTCGCGCACGGCTTGCGCACGTTGGCGCGAGAGCTCCATCGCCTTCATCGCCATCGTGCGCACCAGCGCCTGGCCGCCTTCGCGTTCGAACTCGCCGACGCGGGCGTTGTCGACATGGCCGCGCAGCACCACGATCGAGCCCGGGCTCACCTGCAGGAAGTTCTTGATCGAGTCGAGGTACTTCAGGTTCTCCTCGGCATCGCGATCGAGCGCGGACGAGTTCGGTTCGAAGAAGAAGCGGATGTCCTTGCTGAGCAGCGCGTCGCCTTCGAGCGAACCGCCATCGCGGGTCTTGATCGGCGCGATCGCAATCGTCTGCTTCGCGAACTCGGACTTGCCCTTCAGCGCGTCGAGCGGCTTGCCATCGAGGAAGCGCGCCGGGTCGGCCGGGTTCTTGATCAGCTTGCCGTAGGCCAGCACCGACGACTGGAAGATGCCGTTGAACGAACCGGCGGCGTCGATGGTGCCGGCGAAGAAGGCCTGGTTCTCCGGCAGGTTGGACAGATGCACCTTGCTCAGTTCATCGCGGGTGTCGGCATCGGTCCACTTGAAGGCCTTGGCGATGGTCGCGATCTGCGTCTCGGGTTCGTCGCGTACGCGGCGATTGCCTTCAAGCAGGCCGTGCACCAGGCCTTGCACCCATTCGGGCTTGGCTTGGGCGAAGCCTTTGTTGACCACCAGGAGGTCGGCGATGATCAACAGGTTGCGGTTCGAGACCAGCATCTTCGCCTTGCCGGCTGAGGCCTCGATCACCTCGTCGGTGCGCGGCGACCAGCCGATGCAGCCATTCAGACGGGCATGGCCGGTGGCGAGTTCGTGCTCATAGGCATCGCAGGCGACGTCGTTGTCTTCGTAGAACACCAGGCCGAGTTGGTCGGCCGGCGGGCGCGCATCGAGATCGCGCAGGATGGTCACAGGCACATTGGCCTCGGAAGCGAGATAGCGGATGAAGAACTCGCTCTCGTTGAACTGCGAGGCCGACAGCACCTTGCCTTTCAGCTGGTTGATGCTGCTGATGCCGGTGTCGACCACCACCATGTCGGCGCCGCGCGAGAACCCAATCTGCGCCGGCACCGTCACTTCGAACTGGCGGCCGAGTGCAGCCAGCACGTCGGCGGTGGTCACGCTCGCCGCAACCTTGCCGTTGTTGAGCTTGGACCAGCTTTCCTCTTCGCTGAGCGTGAGGCGTACCTGGAAGCCGTAGTTCTTCGCGAAGAACGAATCCGGATTCGGATCCAGGCCACCATTGGCGACGACCAGTCCGGCGTAGCCGGCGTATTCGCTGATGTCGACTTCGACGATGCCATTCTGCGCCTGATAGGCCGCCGCCGCGTCGAGCGTGGGCAAGCCATCGACCGGTTCGATCGGCGTCGGTGCTTCGCCATCGACCACGGGTGCGGGGCCGTCGCTTGTGGGTGACTGTGTCTGCGTGGTCGACGCGGCGCTGTCGGCATCCGGCGCCTTCTTGTCGCGCAGCATCAACCAGGCGCCCATGCCGAGCAGGGCGAAGATCAGCAGCAGGGTGAGCACCGTGCCGGCGGAGTTGCCGCGCATCGCGAAGCGGGAGGGAAGACGGGTCATGACGATGCTCCTGAGGACAGGGGAGGTGGCTTGCTGGCCGCATTGCGGACGCGCTGCGGCAACGGTTGCGGCGTGCCGGATTCGAACGCGCCGAGCAGATCACGCTGGCTGTTGAGCCAGCGGTGGGTTTCATTGAACGAGGTGGTGAGCGCGTTCAGCGATGCGCCGACCGCGCCGTCATCGGATGCGAGCAGGGCTTGTTCGCGGATCAGCGCGATTTGGTGGTCGATGCGTACCAGTTCGGCTTCGACCTGTTCCAGTCGCTGGGCAGCATCGTCGTGCGCCTGCTGGCGCTGGTCGATGACTTGCTGCTGCTGCTCGAGGCTGCGCTTGAGTTCGGGACTGATGTCCGGCTTTGCGAGGCGCGCAGCGATCTGTTTTTCCTGCTCGGCCAGTTGCGTGCGTTCGCGTGCGGCGGTGTCGATCACGCGATTGATCGAGACCAGCGCCACCAGCAGGCGCAGATGCAGCCAGACCAGCTGTTCGACACTGTCGCTGTGGCTGTCGAGCAGGGGCGTGCGCTTGAGCGTCGCCAGGATCTCGCTGGCGCGACGCTCGATCTCCTGGTGGCGACGCTTCTCGGGATAGCCGAGTTGCCCCACGAACTCGTCATAGCGCGCGTCCGCAGGATCGACCGGCGGTGGCGTGCCATTAGCGGCATCGACGGTCTTGCGGAAGCGTGGGTTGCCAGACAGCGTCTTCAGATAGGCGAGTTCGAGCCCGGCACCGAAGAACCAAAGGCCAGGGTTGAGAAAGGTGCCGAGCAGTGCGATCGCAGCCAGACCGAACCAGTTCGGCGGAATCGGCATGCCGAGCGGTCGCGCATTGAAGGCGGCCCACCAGTACTTCATGCCACGCCGCCCTGGGCGAGCGCGCGCAGCGAAGGCGGCACGAACTGGGTGTCGGTGGCCTCACGGATCGCGATGCGCATCTGGAATTCGAGCACATCCGGCGCGACCGGTGGCTGGTATCCATCGAGACAGGCCGTCAGTGCGACCAGGGGCATTTCGTTCGCGGTGCGCACGCGTCGGTACACCTTCACCGACAGCGCCTCTGCGGCGCCCGGCGTCAGCAGCAGGGGCAGCTCGAGCTTCTCCATCTCGGCCGGATCGATCGCGATCTCGAGACGCTTGAGCAGGGCATTGATGAGACCCGCACTCTCGGCCTTGGTCGTGGTCGGCAGCAGCGGCACCTTCACGTCGATGCGACCGGGACGCTTGAGATCGACCTCGATCAGGTCCGGGCGCGAGGTCGCGAGGATCCAGACGACACGCCCGCGATTCGATGCGTCGCTCATTTCCTGCGCGAT
Source organism: Lysobacterales bacterium (assembly GCA_016703225.1). Classification (NCBI taxonomy): domain Bacteria; kingdom Pseudomonadati; phylum Pseudomonadota; class Gammaproteobacteria; order Lysobacterales; species Lysobacterales bacterium. Next base: position 743,927 of record JADJCM010000003.1, on the reverse strand, counting down.
CATCGAATACAGGCGACCGGAGAGGCCGCTGTCACCGCTGCCCGAGTCGCGCTTGCCAAGGCTCTGGTCAGCCTCGTCGATGAACACGATGCAACGACCGAGGGCACGGATCAGGCGGAAGATCTTCTCGAGATTGCCTTCGCTGGAACCGACCCAGCGGTCGCGGAAGTTCTTGAGTTTCACCACCGGCACGCCGGCCTCGCCGGCCAGGCATTCGACCAGATAGGTCTTGCCGGTGCCGACCGGTCCGCAGAACAGATAGCCCATCGGCATCGCCCGTAGATCATGCGCCTGCCACAGCGCGATGTCCTGGCGCAGCCAGGTCTTCAGCGCGTCCTGGGCGTGATAGTTCGCGAGGGTCTTCTTCGATTCGATGAATTCGATCAGTCCCGCCGAATCGGCTTCGACCATCTGTTTCTTCGCGGCGACCCAGTCGGATTGGGTCAGCGGCTTGCCCTCGTGTTCGCGCAGCTTGACCAGGGCATTCAGCGCGGTGACGGTGACGCCGGCGAGCAGCGGCGCCGCCTGCGCGCCATCGTTCTCGGCGAAGGCCTTGCGGTGGTCGAGCTTGAGCTGGGCCAGTGCCTGTTCGATGACCGGGATATCGGGCAGGGGCACGCGTACGCGGGCGACGCGCGGATTGGTCGCGATCAGCGGATGCAGGTCATTGAGGTTGTCGGCGATCAGGAAACTCGCGAACGGCAGGTCGGTGAATGGCGGCTCGGCCGCCCAGTCGCGCACCAGGCTGGCCAGGCTGGCGGTCTCGAACTCGCCCTGGCGGTTGGCGGGCAGGACCTGGTCGGCACCGCGGATGATGCAGGCGATGTGTTCGGGCTTGTCGCGGCCCATCGCGCTCAGGTTCGCGCGGTAGCGCAGGTAGCGCGTGATCAGTTCGACGGCGGCGCGCGGTTCGCGCGTTGCGGCGCCGACCAGTTGCGCGCCCGGCCATTTCTGGAAGGCCTCGCTGGCGCGCGGCACGCTGAGGCCGTTGCCCGGGTCGTACAGGAACACCAACTCGAAACCAGACAGCAGTTGCGCATCAAGAAATGCGGTCAGGCTGACGAAGCGACCGCGCAATGGAAAGCGGTCGGCGACATTGCCGTACAGCACGAACTGGCCCTGCGCGCCGCTTTCATAGGCCAGCGCGAGTTCACGGGCCCAGGCGGGCGCGTCGCCTTCGAGCGGCATCCGATCAACCCTGCTGCGATTCGGACGGTTTCTCCGCCGCCGCACCCATGTTGCGCGCCGCCGGGGCGGGTGCTGCCTCGTTGCCGAGCGAAAGGCCCTCCGCGGCCGCGAAGTCGGCCAGCGCCTGGTCGGCGAGCGCGGTCATCTCGGCTTCCTTGAGATTCACGTCGGTCATGTCGAGCGCGTCCTTGGCGACACGGGCGCGGCCGGCGGCCTTGGTGCGCTCCTCTTCGACCATTTCGTGCAGACGGTTCAAGGTATCGCCGGAACCGCCGATCGAGCCGATCATGCCGGCTGCCATCTCGTTCATCTCGGCCATCGCCTTCTTCATCTTCATGTCGTTGATCGCGCCCTTCAGGCCTTCGATCTTGGCGCGCGCGGCATTCACCGCGACGTCGCGCGCCTTGATCAGGTCCTTGTAGGTGCCTTCGGCCGACTCGAGCTGCTTGCGGTTCTCTTCCAGCTCGCGCGCCACGGTCTGCAGGCGCAATGCGTACTGGCCCGCGGCCTGCTTGTTGCCGGCGCGCAGGTGCGCGGTGGTCTTGGCGCGCAGTTCGGATTCCTCGCTCTCGAGCTTGCGCACCTGGCTCATCAGCCGCTCGGCCAGCCCGGCATGGCCGGCCAGCCCCTGGTTGTAACTCGCGATCTGCTTGCGCAGGTTTTCCTGCTCGAGTTCGAGCAGCGCTTCCGGGCTGCGCTTCTCCATGTCCTTGACGAACAGGGCGAAGAAGCCTTTGAACACATTGATCAAGCGCTGGAACATGACCACTCCTCAAGCAAGCGCAAAGCCTCGCGGCGACGGCCGACACGTTAGCGGGTTTATGCTGCGCTGCAAGGGGTGTGAATTCGCCCGGAAGCCCGCATGCGCATCAGGCCGACCATGGATCGATCAAGTCGATTCCGCAATCGTTGAAGTGCCGTAGGTTTCTGGTCGCGAGCCGTGCGTTTCGCTGGCGGACGATGCCCGCGATCATGGCGTCGCGCTGTTCGATCGGGCGGCCTTGCTTGCGGGTCAAGGCCGAGATCGATGCGGTTCGCGCCGCGGCGTCGGCGTCGAAGGGAAGAACCCGCCCGTCGAGGTCTTGCTCCACCATGGACTGGAATGCACGGCGCAGCCGCAGTCGACGTGCGCTGTCGTCGATCAGCTCCAGGCCGAATTCGATTTCGTAGACGGTGATGGCGCAGATCCAGATGTGGTCGGCGATTTGCGCATCGAGCCATGATGCGACCGCGATGCTTGGCGCCGGCCGCATGAACTCGGACACCACATTCGTATCGAGGACGATCACTCGAACAGCTCGGCTGGCTTCGCAATCGCCGGGTCGGGCAGCTCCAGTTCGACACCGCCGACCCGGGCAAACCGCTTCCTGAAGCGAGTGCCCAAGCCGGCTCGTGCGACGGACGGACGCAGCAAGGCACGTTGCAGGATCTCGCGCGCCTCGGCTTCCATGCTCACACCGCGACGCGCGGCACGTTGCTGGAGGGCGGATTTCACCGCTTCATCAAGGTTCCTGACGAGGATCTGGGCCATCGCTGCGCTCCCGGGCACCGGACAGCGATGATAGCGCGATAGCATCGCGAGGGTTGTCGAGTGCCAAACCAGAGGGCGGTCGCGCGACATGTTATGTTGCAATTTTCACGGAACGGTGGAGAGGACGATGCATCGACAGTCCGCAGGGTATGAAGGCTTGGGCCGGCTGGTGCTGCTGTGCTTGCTCGGTCCATCGCTGGGGCAGGCAGCGGTGATCCGCACGGTGGATCGCACCGATGACGCGCTGGTCAGCACCTGCAGCGCGGCGGCTTCCGACTGCACCTTGCGCGGTGCGCTGACCGTAGCCGGAACCGGCGACACCATCGTCTTCGATGCAGCGGTGTTCAACCCCGGCGTGATCAATCTCGGCTCGGCCTTGCCCAACCTCGCGGTCAACACGCTGACCGTCGAGGGACCGCTGGCCGCACAGCCGCAGGTGATCCTCGACGGCACTTCAGCTGGTGCCGGCACCCATGGCCTGCACGTGACCGCCAATTCAGTGGTGGTGCGCGGCTTGTGGCTGCGCAACTTCGGCGGCGACGGCGTGTTCATCAGCGGCGCCGGCAACAGTTTCGGTCAGTCGAACTGCAGCTTCGGTGTCGTCATCAGCACCGGCAACGGTGGCTACGGTTTCCATATCAATGGCGAGGCGGCAGATGGCAATCTGCTGAATCACTTTCGTAGCGGTACCGACGGCAGCAATGCGCTCGGCAATGGCCTGGGCGGCGTGCTGGTCGACGGTGGCGCCGACGCCAATCAGATCGGTGCGTATGGATGCTACGGCGGCATGGTGCGCGCGAACCAGGGCCCCGGAGTCAAGCTGCAGGGCAGCGCCACCACCGGCAATCTGCTCCGTAGTGTCGAAGCGGGCAGCGTGGCGCAGCCCAATACCGGCCACGGCATCTGGATCGACGGCGCCTCGAACACGGCGATGTCCTACGTCGTCAGCGCCATCGGCAACGGCGGCGATGGCATCCGCATCGAAGCCGGTTCCGGCAACTGGTTCGATGGCAACTATTACGGGGTCATTCACAGCAATGGCGGGCTCGGCATCAATTTGGTGGCGCCGGGAGATCCGCCGAACGGGGTGACGCCGAACGATCCCGGCGATGCCGACAGTGGTCCGAATGGCTTGTTGAACTTCCCGGTGATCACGACCATCGTCGGCGCCGGCAGCGGCAATGTCGCGTTGACCGGCAGCGCCTGCGCCGGGTGCACCGTCTCCCTCTATCGCGTCGCCGCCGACCCGTCGGGCCACGGCGAGGGACTGGACTACATCACCACGGCCACGGCCGACGGCGGCGGCAACTGGAATGCGATCGTGCCGCTCGCGATCGGCCAGTCGCTGACCGCATTCGCGAAGGACCCGGCGAACAACCTCTCCGAGTTTGGCGCCAACGTGCTCAATCCGGTCGATCAGTTCACCGTCGACCGCACTGATGACGCACTGGTCAGCGCCTGCACGGCAGCGGCTTCGGACTGCACCCTGCGCGGCGCATTGACCGTGGCCGGCGCCGGCGACAGCATCGTGTTTGATGCCGGCGTGTTCAGTCCCGGGGTAATCAGCCCGCTGACGAGTCTGCCCGCGATCACGCAGGGGTCGCTGACCATCGAGGGCCCGATCAGTGCCACGCCACAGGTCATTCTCGATGGCTCGTCCTTCGATACCAATGGCCAAGGTCTGCTCCTGGCCAGCAACGGCAATGTCGTGAGCGGGTTGTGGATCCGCGGATTTGCCACCGACGGCGTGGTCGTGACCGGGTCCGGCAATCACCTCGGGCACAGCAGCTGCACGCCGATGCGCGGCCTGGTCGTTACCGGCAACAGCAACTGGGGCATTCGCATCAGCGGCGAAGCGGCTGACGCCAATCAGCTGTTCAGCCACATGGTTGGCACCGACGGCAGCAGCGCGCTCGGCAATGGCCTCGGCGGATTGCTGGTCGAGGGCGGCGCCGACGGCACCGGCATCGGCGGATACGGCTGCGCCGGCGGCGTCTACCGCGCCAACCTGGGGCCGGGAATCAAGCTGCATGGTGTCGGCACCAATGCGAACCTCATCCGCAACGTCGAGGTCGGCAGCGTGACGCAACCGAATGCCGGCCATGGCATCTGGATGGACGGTGCGGCCGACACGGCGATGTCGTATGTGGTCAGCGTCATTGGCAATGGCGGCGATGGAATCCGCATCGAGGCCGGTTCCGGCAACTGGCTGGACGGCAACTCTTACGCGATCGTCCACGGCAATGGCGGGCTCGGCATCAACTTGGTGGCGCCAGGCGATCCGCCGAACGGAGTCACGCCGAACGATCCCGGCGATGCCGACAGCGGGCCGAATGGCCTGCTGAACTTTCCAGTGATCACCACGATCAACAGCATCGGTGCCGGAAACGTGGCGGTCTCCGGCAGCGGCTGCCTCGGTTGCAACGTCTATCTGTATCGCGTCGCCGCCGACCCCTCCGGCCACGGCGAGGGGATCGAATACCTGATTTCCGCGGCGGTGGACGGCAGCGGCAACTGGAGCACCGTGGTGCCGCTCGCGATCGGTCAGTCGATCACGGCGTTCGCCAAGGACGCCGCGAATAACGTTTCCGAGTTCAGCGCCAACGTCGCCAATCCCGCCGTCCAGCGGGTCGTCGACCGTACCGATGACGCGCTGGTCAGCGTCTGCACCGCGGCTGCCAACGACTGCACCCTGCGCGGTGCGCTGACCATCGCAGCGAGCGGTGACACCATCGTCTTCGATACCGGCGTGTTCAATCCCGGCGTGATCAACGTCGGTTCGACCTTGCCCGACCTGGCCGTCAACGCATTGACCGTGCAAGGACCGGTGTCGACACAGCCGCAGGTGATCCTCGACGGTACCTTGGCCGGTGTCGGAGCCACTGGTCTGCGCGTGACCGCCGACCAGGTGCTGGTGCGGGGCCTGTGGCTGCGCAACTTCGGTGCCGACGGCGTGTTCATCAGTGGCGCTGGCAACAGTCTCGGGCAGCCGGGTTGCAACGGCGCGGTCATCGCCACCGACAACGGCGGCTTCGGTTTCCACATCCATGGCGAGGCTGCTGATGGCAACGCGCTGAATGCTTTCCGCAGCGGCACCGACGGCAGCAATGCGTTCGGCAACCTGCAGGGCGGCGTGTTGATCGATGCCGGTGCTGACGGCAACCTGCTGGGCGAGACCAGCTGCATCAGCGGCGCGGTCCGCGCCAATCAGGGCCCGGGCATCAAGCTGCAGGGCAGCGCCACCACCGGCAATTCCATCCGCAGCGCCGAAGTCGGAAGCGTGGCGCAGCCGAACAACGGCCACGGCGTCTGGATCGACGGCGCCTCCGGCACCACGATGGGCTATGCGGTCAGCGTCATCGGCAACATGGGCGACGGCATCCGCATCGAGGCCGGTTCCGACAACCGCTTCGACGGCAACTATTACGGCGTCATCCACGGCAATGGTGGGCTCGGCATCAATCTGGTCGCACCCGGTGACCCGCCGAACGGAGTGACGCCGAACGATTCCGGTGATGCCGACAGCGGTCCGAACGGACTGCTCAATCATCCGGTGATCCTGGCGCTGACCAGCCTCGGTGGCGGCAACTATCTGGTGCGCGGACGCGCCTGCGGAGGTTGCCTGGTGACGGTGTTCCGCGACGGCGCCGATCCCAGCGGCTATGGCGAGGGGCAGGTGCATCTCGGCGAAAACATCGCCGATGGCTTCGGCATCTTCTCGGTCGGCGTGGTGCTCGGCGTGCCTGGCCCGGGCATGACCATGGCGGCCATCGCCGAGCATTCCGTGCACGGCGTCTCCGAGTTCTCGCCGAGCATCAACGTGCTGGTCATGCTCGCGGCCACCCAGGTCTGCGGCAACACCCTGACCGAACCGCCGGAACAGTGCGACGACGGCAATGCCGTTTCCAACGACGGCTGCAGCGCGGTGTGCACGCTGGAAGGCTGCGGTGACGGCTGGGTCCACACCGGCATCGGCGAGCAATGCGACGACGGCAACACGATCAACAGCGACGGTTGCACCAACAGCTGCCAGGCGATCAATCCGGCGGTGCTGTTCAGCGCCACCTCGGGGCTGCAGACGTCCGAACTCGGTGCCACCGACACCTTCACCGCACATCTGAGCGTGCAGCCGCAAGCCAGTGTCACGCTGAACCTGGCGAGTTCCGATCCGGGCGAGGGCACGGTGACGACTCCGCTGCTGTTCACCACCGGCAACTGGCAGACGCCGCAAGTCGCCACCCTCACCGGCGTCAATGACTTGCTCGGCGACGGCGATGTCGCTTACAGCATCGTGACCACGCTCGCCTCCGCCGACACGAACTACGCGGCGGTCAACCCGGCCAATATCGGCGTGGTCAACATCGACAACGATGCCGATGCCTCGATCACGATGAGTGATGGCGGCATCGCCGTGGCCGGGCAACCGATCGCGCTGACGATCACGGTGAGCAATGCCGGACCCAAGCCGGTCAGCGGCGCGGTGGTGACCTCGTCGATTCCGGCCAGCGTGCTCGGCAAGACCTGGGCCTGCACGCCCGGCCCGGGCTCGACCTGCACCGCGTCGGGCAGCGGCAATGTCGCCGATGCCAGCGTTACCGTGGCGGTGGGCGGTAGCGTCGTCTACGTCGTTTCCGGCACCGTGGATCCGCTCGCCAGCGTCGCCATCGTCTCGGCGGCGGCGGTGTCGTTGCTCAGCGGCATGGACGATCCGGTGCCAGCCAACAACAGCACCCTGCTCACCACGTTGATCGAAGGCCTGTTCAAGGACGGCTTCGAGAATTGAGGGCAACCGTGCGCACGCTGTGCGGAGCAGTGCGCCGGTTGACACGACGTGACAGGCGCGGGCTCGCGGCGGCGGCATAATCGCGGCCTGTCCATGGAGTCGCGGTCGCTTGCGCTGGCTGCGAAACGGAGTGTCGATGAAATCTGCAATGAACTTGGCTGGCGGCGCGACGCTGCTGGTCGTGGCAAGCCTGCTGGCTGGCTGCGCTGGCAAGCCTGGGTCGCAGCCGGGTGGTGCCGGAGCCCCGATCACGGTCACCACCCTCGTGCTGGCACCGAGCGAATGGCAGGACCGCGTGCAGGCGCTGGGTACCGCCAAGGCCAACGAGTCGGTGACGATCACCGCCAAGGTCAGCGAGACGGTGCAGAAGGTCGTGTTCGATTCCGGCGATTTCGTCGAGGCCGGGCAGGTGCTGGTGGACCTGACCGGCCAGGTGCAACTGGCTGGGCTGGAAGAGGCGCGCGCGGCGTTCAAGGAAGCCGAGCAGCAGCTCAAGCGCGGTGAGGAACTCGCGGCCAGGAACCTGATCCCCGGCAGCCAGCTCGACACCCAGCGTGCCACCCGCGACGCCGCGCGAGCGCGCATGGACCAGGTGCGCGCACAGTTGTCGGACCGCGTCATCACCGCGCCCTTCGATGGTGTGCTGGGCCTGCGTCAAATCAGCGCCGGTTCGCTCGTGACCCCGGGTGCGACGATCGCCACGCTCGATGATGTCTCGGTGATCAAGCTCGATTTCTCGGTGCCGGAGACGCTGATTCCGGCGTTGGCGCCGGGCCAGCAGGTGCAGGCGATTAGTGCCGCGTGGCCGCAGCAGCCGTTCGCCGGCGTGCTGCGGCACATCGATTCGCGCGTCGACCCGGTCACGCGCTCGGTGCTGGTGCGGGCCGAACTGCCGAACCCGGAACGCCGGCTGCGCCCGGGCATGCTGCTCACGGTCGAAGTACAGCGCGCACCGCGGCCGGCGCTGGCGCTTCCGGAGCTGGCCTTGCTGCAGGTCGGGCGCAACAGTTTCGCCTGGCGTGTCGCGGCCGATGGCAGTGTCTCCCAGGTGGCGGTGCGCACCGGGGCACGCGAACGCGGTCGCGTCGAGGTGCTGGAAGGCCTCGCCGCGGGCGACCGCGTGGTGGTCGAAGGCATCGTGAAGCTTCGCCCCGGGGCGAAGGTGGTCGAGGCGGCGGCTGCCGCTGCGGCCCAGGGCTGAGGGCGCGCCGATGGTGCTCTCCGATCTTTCGGTGCGTCGGCCGGTCTTCGCCACGGTCGCTAGCCTGATGCTGGTCGTGCTCGGCCTGATCGCCTTCGTGCGCCTGCCATTGCGCGAACTGCCGAACATCGACCCGCCGATCGTGTCGGTGGATGTCAGCTACCCGGGGGCCTCCGCCGGTGTCGTCGAGACGCGCGTTACCCAGCTCATGGAAGACGCGCTCTCGGGCATCGAAGGGGTCGAGACGATCCAGTCGCAAAGCCGCAACGGGCGCTCCTCCATCACCCTCGAATTCTCGCTCGGGCGCGACATCGAGGGCGCCGCCAACGACGTGCGCGACGCCGTCAGCCGCGTCGCCGACCGCTTGCCGCAGGAGGCCGATGCGCCGCAGGTGGCCAAGGTCGAGGGCGACGCCGAGGTCATCCTGTGGCTGAACCTGAGTTCGCCGCAACTCGATTCGCTGGCGCTGACCGACTACGCCGAGCGCTACATCGTCGATCGCCTGTCCAGCCTCGAAGGTGTCGCGCAACTGCGCATCGGCGGCAGCCAGCGCTATGCGATGCGCATCTGGATCGACCGCGACGCGCTGGCCGCGCGCGGTCTGACCATCGCCGAGGTCGAGGCGGCGCTGCGCTCGGAGAACATCGAACTTCCGGCCGGACGGCTGGAGTCGGACACCCGCGACTTCACCCTGCGGCTGGATCGCGGCTATGCCGAAGCGCGCGACTTCGAAGCGCTTCCGCTCACGCGCGGCGACGACGGCCATGTCGTGCGACTGGCCGAAGTGGCAACGGTAGCGATCGAGTCGAGCGACCGCCGCGCGCTGTTCCGCGGCAATGGCACGCCGCAGATCGGACTCGGCGTGATCAAGACCTCGACCGCGAACAGCCTGGATGTCGCCAATCGGGTCAAGGACGAGATCGCGCGCATCAATGCCGGGCTGCCCGAGGGCATGAAGATCGGCGTCACCTTCGACAGCACCATCTTCATCGATGCCGCGGTTTGGCAGGTCTACAAAACCCTGGCGGAAGCGGTGTTCCTGGTCGTGCTGGTGATCTGGCTGTTCCTCGGTTCGGCGCGCGCCGCGCTGATCCCGGCGGTGACGGTGCCGGTGTGCCTGGTGGCTGCGTTCATCGCGCTGTGGGCGTTCGGCTTCTCGATCAACCTGCTGACGCTGCTGGCGCTGGTGCTGGCGATCGGACTGGTGGTCGACGATGCCATCGTCGTGCTCGAGAACGCGCAGCGTCGCGCCGACCTGGGCGAGCCGGTCGCGGTGGCGGCCTTGCGCGGCACGCGCCAGGTCGCGTTTGCGGTGATCGCGACGACGACGGTGCTGATCGCGGTGTTCGTGCCGGCGTCGTTCATCGAGGGCAACAACGGACGCCTGTTTCGCGAACTGGCCGTAGCCCTGGCCGCGGCGGTGGCGATCTCGGCATTCGTGGCGCTGACGCTGACGCCGATGATGTGTTCGCTGCTGCTGCGTCCGCACGCCGCCACGAGCGGCTTCGCGGTGCGCGTCGATGCCGCGCTGGTCGCCATTTCCGGCAGCTACCGACGAATGCTGGAACGCGCCATCGGCCGCCCGTCGCGCTGGGCACTGCTGATGCTCGGCGCACTCGCGGCCAGCTACGGGTTGGCGCAGTGGGTGCCGCGCGAACTGGCGCCGCCGGAGGATCGCGGTGCGTTCTTCCTGTCGGTGGTCGGGCCCGAGGGCGCGGGCTTCGACTACACCGCGACCCAGGTGCTCGCGGTCGAGCAGTTGCTGCTGCGCTACACCGGCGAAGGCCAGCCGATCGAGCGCGTCAACATCCGCGTGCCCGGCGGCTTCGGCGCCAGCGAGGAAATGCATACCGGCCAGGGTATCGTGGTGTTGAAGCCCTGGGACCAGCGCACGCTGTCGACTGCTGCGGTGGTCGACCGGGTGCGTGCCGACATGGCTGCCGTTGCCGGCGTGCGCGGCCTCGCGCAGATCCGCCAGGGACTGGTGCGCAGCCAGGGACAGCCGTTCCAGCTGGTGATCGGCGGTCCCGACTATGCCGAACTGGTGGACTGGCGCGACCGCCTGCTGACGCGCATGGAGAAGAACCCGCGCCTGTTCGCGATCGACTCCGACTTCAAGGAAACGCGTCCGCAGATTCGCGTCGCCGTCGACCGCGAACGCGCCGCCGCGCTCGGCGTATCGCTGGCCGACATCGGGCGCACGCTCGAGACGATGATGGGTTCGCGCCGCGTCACCACCTACGTCGAAGACGGCGAGGAATACGATGTGGTGCTGCAGGCCAGGCGCGATGACCGGGCGCAGCCGGCCGACCTGCAGAACCTGTACGTGCGCGCCCGCTCCGGCCAATTGGTGCCGTTGGCGAGTGTGGTCACGCTGTCCGAGCTGGCCGAGCCTGGCAGCCTCAATCGCTTCAACCGCCTGCGCGCGATCACGGTCTCGGCCTCACTCGCGCCGGGCTACACGCTGGGCGAAGCGCTGGAGTGGATCGGCCAGGTGGCGCGCGAGGAGTTGCCGCAGGCCGCGCAGCTCGACTACAAGGGCGAGTCGCGCGAATACCAGCAGTCCGGCTCGGCGCTGTTGTTCACCTTCGCGATGGCGCTGCTGATCGTGTTCCTGGTGCTGGCGGCGCAGTTCGAGAGCTTCCTGCATCCGCTGATCATCATGCTCACGGTGCCGTTGGCGATGCTCGGCGCATTTGCGGGCCTCGCCATCAGCGGCAGCTCGCTCAACCTGTTCAGCCAGATCGGCATCATCATGCTGGTCGGGCTGGCGGCGAAAAACGGCATCCTGATCGTCGAGTTCGCCAACCAGCGGCGCGATGCCGGCCTGTCTGTGCGCGATGCCGTGCTGGAGTCTGCGGCAACGCGACTGCGCCCGATCCTGATGACCTCGATCGCGACCATCGCCGGCGCGTTGCCACTGATCATCGCCGGCGGCCCCGGCTCGGCCAGCCGCGCCACCATCGGCATCGTCATCGTGTTCGGCGTCAGCGTCTCGACGCTGCTGTCCCTGTTCGTGGTGCCCGCGTTCTACTTGTGGCTGGCGCCCTTCACCCGCTCGCCCGAAGAACGCACCAAACGCCTCGAACGCCTCGAACACGAAGCGCCGGAAGTGGAGTCGTAGCGCCAGTGGGCTGGTGGTGTCAGATGGACGCGCGCCCTAAGCTTCAGCGATCGCGGATTCGCGGAGCGCGCAGACATGACGGGAAAGCGGCATCCTTTGGTCCTTGTGGCGCTGCTGATGGTCACGGCGGGGCTTCCGCTTCGCGCTGGTGATAGCGAGGCAGCGCCTTCGGTACCTCTGATCGAGGCAACGGCGGCGGGCGATGCCGGCGAGGTCCGGCGCTTACTCGACGCCGGCACGGCAGTCGATGTTCGCGACGAGTCGGCGGCGACTGCGCTGATCTACGCTGCTGCGCGTGGGCACGATGATGTCGCGCGGCTGCTGCTCGCGCGCGGTGCCGATGCTTCGTTGCAGGATGCGCAGGAATACAACGCCATGGACTACGCGATGGAGCGTGGACGCCATGGCGTGCTGCTGGCGCTGCTCGAACATCGCGTCGCCCGCGCCGATGCCACCGGTGAGCGCACGGCCCGACTGTTGCTCGCCAGTGCGCGTGGTGATCTTGCGGCGGTCGCGGATGTGTTGGCTGACAAGGTCGCCGCCGATGCCGGCGCCGCGCACGGCTACACCGCGCTGGCCATGGCCGCGCGCTGGAATCATGGTGAAGTCGTCGCGAAGTTGCTTGCTGCCGGTGCCGATCCGAACCAGGCAACGCAATCGCGCTATCGCACCGTGCCGCTGATGGAGGCCTCGCGCGATGGTCGGGTGGCGATCGCGGATCAGCTGATCGCTGCGGGCGCCGACGTGAATCGCGGCGACCGCTACGGCGATCACGCCCTGAACTGGGCCTGCTATTTCGGCCATGCCGATTTCGTCGCATTGATGTTGCGTCACGGCGCCGATTTGACCCGTACCGGCCAGACCGACGACCAGCCGCTCGAAATTGCGCTGCGCGAGAAGCACGCAGCAGTGGTGGAGTTGCTGCGCGCCGCCGGCGCCGTCGCGCGTCCCGGCAAGGGCGGCGGCGCGCCATGATCGAGGTCGTGCACGACCCGCAGGACGAGTGTTTCGTAGCCACCGTGGATGGGCTCGATTGCCGCGTGCGCTATCACATCGACGGGCCGGTGCTGCAGGTGCTGGCGACGTTCGTGCCGCCGGTGCTCGAAGGGCAGGGGATCGCCGCGGCACTGACGCGGGCGGTAATCGAACATGCGCGCGAGCGCGGGCTGCGCGTCGATCCGCGGTGTTCCTACACCGCCGCCTACCTGCGCCGGCACCCGCAGTGAGCGCGGGCTTCAGCGGATGTCGAAGCCGGGATTTTCGTCGAGGCTGCCGTCGGACTTGAGCACCGCGAATTTCTTGCGGGCGGAATCGAACACGACCGGAATCGGCGTCTTGGACGGCGGGCGACGCACGAACTTGAGTTCCCAGCCGTACCGCTCGAGTCCGCGCAGGGACATGATCTGGTCTTCGTTGAGGTCGCGTTCCATGGCACGCAGCGGCCTGGGCATGTCGAGACGCCGTTCCAGACTCATCGAGGATCCCCCGTGGCTCGTGGCCCGATTGTTACCCCAGTGCCATGCAAGTTCAATGCCGCGACTGCAACCAGGCTGCCGCCGCGGAGCCGGCGACGTGGCCGCTGGCGAAGCAGGCGGTGAGCAGGTAACCGCCGGTGGGTGCTTCCCAGTCGATCATTTCGCCGGCGCAGAACACGCCGGGCAGGCGCTTCAGCATCAGTCCCGCGTCGAGTTCGGCGAAGCGCACGCCGCCGGCGCTGCTGATCGCTTCCGCCAGTGGTCGTGGTCGCAGCAGTTCGATGCCGGCATCCTTGATCGTTGCCGCCAGTCGTTGCGGATCATGCCAATCGGCGCGCGGCAGCAGTTCGAACACCAGCGCCGACTTGGCGGCGTCGATGCCGGTCTGGCGACGTAGATGCTCGCCGATGCTGCGGCTGCCACGTTCGCGCGCCAGCGCCGCGGTCAGCCAATCGCGGCTGCGACCGGGCAGCAGATCGAGGTGCAACCGCGCCGAACCGTGCGCACGAATGCGCTCGCGGATCGCCGCCGAGAGTGCATAGACCAGGCTGCCCTCGAGTCCGTAGGCGCTGAGCACGCATTCGCCGCTGCGCACGCTGTCGCCAGGGTCCAGCCAGGCGGCGATGCGCTTGAGCGGGGCGCCGGCATGGCGGCTGCGCAGCACCTCCGACCAATTCGCTTCGAAGCCGCAGTTGGCCGGTTCCAGCGTGGCCACGTCGATGCCCACCGCGCGCAGCAGATCGACCCAGCGGCCGTCGCTGCCGAGCGCCGGCCAGGAACCGCCGCCGAGCGCGAGGATGCTGGCCTCGGCCCGAACCGACACGTTGCCCGCGGGCGTTGCGAACTGCAGCGTCTGATCGGCGTCCCAGCCGAGGAAGCGATGATGCATGTGCATGCGCACGCCCTGCGCGCGCAGCCGCCGCACCCAGCCGCGCAGCAACGGCGCCGCCTTGAGATCGTGCGGGAACACGCGGCCGGAGCTGCCGACGAAGGTCTCGACGCCGAGTCCGCGCGCGAACTCGCGCAGGGCATCGGCATCGAACTGCCGCAGCCAGCCGCGCACTTCCGCCTCACGGCCGCGGTAACGCGAGACGAAAGTCTCGAACTCGTCGCTGTGGGTCAGGTTCAGCCCGCCCTTGCCGGCGAGCAGGAACTTGCGCCCGACCGAACCCATGGCATCGAACAGATCCACTTCGATCCCAGCCATGACCGCCCGCTCCGCCGCCATCAACCCGGCAGGGCCGCCGCCGAGGATGGCCAATCGACTTTCTTCGATGCGGGAAGTCATGTGGGTCAAAACGAGGTCGGCGACTGGATGCCGAGATCACGGCAGATCTTGCGCACGAGGTGGTTATCGATTTCGGCGTGCCGTGGCACCGCCGACCGGGCCTTCGATGCTGGCTGATGCCACCAGGAATTACGCGCACCTTCCCGCAACATGCGACAACCGTGCTGGGTCAGGTGGCGCAGCAAGTCGAGCCGCTTCATACCGCGATCGGCAATTCCTCGAAGCCCCTGCCGGCTGCCGACCGCGCATCTTCACGGTTGAGCGCGATGGCCTCGGTCAGGGTGACACGGAGCGATTCGATCAGCGCTTCGCGCGTTGGCTCCTGACAGTTCACGCCGGGGACCTCCTCGATCCAGCCGATCCAGGCGTCGGCCTGCTGCTTGATCACTGCGGTGTAGGTGGCGTGCATGCTCGGACTCCGGTCGCGGTCGGACACAGTGTACTCAACTCCCCCGAAACACCGCTTCGCGGCGCTCGATGAATGCGCGCATGGCTTCGGCGAAGTCTTCGGACTGCATCAGCAGGCCGTTCTGGATCGCGGCGTCGCGGTTCACGCGCGTCACTTCAGCGTCGATGCGCGCGTTGAGCGTGCGCTTGATCGCGGCCACCACCATGGGCGGATTCGCGGCCAGGCGCGCGGCCAGGCGCAGCGATTCGCGTGTGAGCGCGTCGGAGTCCTCGACCAGATGCGTGACCAGCCCGATGCGCAGCGCGGTCTCGGCGTCGATGTCGTCGCCGAGCAGGGCCAGTTCGCGCGTCCATGCCTCGCCGATCAGATGCGGCAGTCGCGACAGGCCGCCGAGATCGGGCACCAGCCCGACGCGCACTTCGCGCAAGGCAAACTTCGCCGACTTGGTGGCGATGCGCAGGTCACAGGCGGCGATCAATTCAATGCCCGCGCCGATGCACCAGCCGTCGATCGCCGCGACCACCGGCAGGCGACTCGACGCCAGCGCCGCAAAGCCGCTGTGCATGCGCTCGGCCAGGGCCGGAACCTCGACGCGGCCACGCGCACCGTCGTTCAGCAGCGCGCCGATCTCGGCGGCCATCGACGGCAGGTCGAGCCCGTAGGAAAAGTGTTCGCCGGAACCGCGCACGATCAGCGCGCGGATATCGGCCGCGGCATCCACCGCCGCAACCGCTGCCGGCAGTTCGCGCCAGAAATCGGGGCCGAGCGCATTGCCGCGGCCGTGGCCGAGCAGGCGCAGCTCGGCCACGGGCGAATGCACGGCATCGAGCTTCAGCGAGCGATGGTCGGTGAGCATGGCCGCTTCCTCAGAACGAACGACGCGGTTTGCCCTTGGGCACGAAGCCGCCGGACTTGCGGATCGGTGCGCGCGGCGGCACGCCGTCGACGCGCGAGATGCGCATCGGCTGGCCAGCCACGCGTACGCGCTTGAGGTGCTCCATCACGTCGTCGGGCATACCTTCGGGCAGGTCGAGATAAGTGTGATCCTCGCGGATGTCGATGCGGCCGATGAACTTGCTGTCGAGGTCGATCTCGTTGGCGACCGCGCCGACGATGTTGCCTGGTTTGACGCCGTGTTCGTGGCCTACCTCGATGCGGAAGGTCTCCATGCCGACTTCGGGCTCGCCGCGCACGCGCGGCTCGCGTGGGCGATCCATGTCGGGTGCCGAGCGTTCCGCGAACTCGCGCTGCGGACGCTCGCCGCGTGGCGCAGGCGCGGCCTGCTCGCCGGCGGCGTACTCGCGGCGCGGACGATCCTCGGCGGCATGCTCGCGCACCGGTTTGCGCTCGGCGAACTCGCGTCGAGGCCGTTCACTGAACGGTGTGCGCTCGCTGCGTTGCGGACGTTCCGGGCGTTCGCCGCGCTCCTGGTATTCGCGCGCCGGCGGTGGATCGAAGGCGTCGAGCAGCAGCGGCTTTCCGCCCTGGTACAAGCGCGCCAGCGCAGCGGCGATCTCGATCGCCGGAACGTTCTTCTCGGTCTCGAACGACTCCACGATCTTCTGGAACGAGGCCAGGTCTGGCGCGGACAACGCTTCGACGATCTTCTCCTTGAAGCGCTCGATGCGGCGGTCGTTGACCGCGGCCACGGTCGGGAGGTTCATCTGCGTGATCGGCTGGCGCGTGGCACGCTCGATCGCGCGCAGCATGCCGCGCTCGCGCGGCGTCACGAACAGGATCGCCTCGCCGGTGCGCCCCGCGCGCCCGGTGCGGCCGATACGGTGCACGTAGCTTTCGGTGTCGTAGGGGATGTCGAAATTGAACACGTGGCTGATGCGATCGACGTCGAGCCCGCGCGCGGCGACGTCGGTCGCGACCAGGATGTCGATGTCACCACCCTTGAGCTTCTGGATGGTCTTCTCGCGCGCCGCCTGCTGCATGTCGCCGTTGATCGCCGCCGCGCGGAAGCCGCGCGCCTCGAGCTTCTCGGCGAGTTCCTCGGTGGAGACCTTGGTGCGCGCGAACACGATCATCGCGTCGAACACCTCGGTTTCCAGGATGCGGGTGAGCGCGTCGAGCTTGTGCAGGCCACTGACCAGCCAGTAGCGCTGGCGGGTGTTGATCGTGGTCGCCGTGGCCGCAGCGATCTTGATTTCGGCCGGGTCTTTCAGATGGGTGCGGGCGATGCGCCGGATCGACTCCGGCATGGTCGCCGAGAACAGCGCGATCTGGCGCGTGGCCGGGGTCTTCTGCAGGATTTTCTCGACGTCGTCGATGAAGCCCATGCGCAGCATCTCGTCGGCCTCGTCGAGCACCAGGTGGCGCAGCTGCGACAGGTCGAGCGTGCCCTTGTCGATGTGGTCGATGATGCGCCCCGGCGTTCCGATCACCACGTGCACGCCGCGGCGCAGCGCCGACAGCTGGGCGCCGTAGCCGCTGCCGCCGTAGATCGGCGCGACGTGGAATCCGGGGATGTGATGCGCGTACTTCTGGAACGCCTCGGCAACCTGGATCGCCAGTTCGCGCGTCGGCGCCAGCACCAGCGCCTGCGGCGCACGTGCCAGCGGCTGCAGGCGCGCCAGGATCGGCAATGCGAACGCGGCGGTCTTGCCGGTGCCAGTCTGCGCCTGACCCAGCAGGTCGCGACCTTCGAGCAGCGGCGGGATGGTGGCGGCCTGAATCGGCGAGGGCGATTCGTAGCCGACGTCGGCGAGCGCCTTCAGCAGGGAATCGGGCAGGCCAAGGTCGGCAAAGGAGGAAGCGACGGGCACGGGCGCGTCAGACATGGGAGTTCCCGGAAAGCGACGCACAACGCGTACCCGCACAAACTAGCGGAAGCCCGTGGAGCTGACCAGTCGCGATGGGGTTTTGTGGGTCCGAATTTATTCGGACGCTCTTCGCGATGGGCTTGGCAGAGAAGCGTCCGAACAAATTCGGACCCACGAAAGAGGCGATGCGATCGCCCAACCCGATCGTCGGCTCGGCCGCTGCGCGGCTTGAGCCGACCTACTTCAACCCGCGCCGCACCAACAGCGGTTCGATCACCGGGTCGCGGCCGCGGAACCGACGACGACTCAACCACTCCTCGCCAGACGCTGCAACTCGCCCTGGCTGTGCACGCCGAGTTTCAGGAACAGGCTCTTGATCTGCGAGCGGATGGTTTCGACCGCGAGTCCGCTGTGCGCGGCAATCTCGCGCGTGCACTGGCCGCGCAGCAGGTCGAGGCAAACCTCTTGTTCGCGCAGTGACAGCGCGTTTGCGCGCGTCCAGCGCTCGACCATGCGCCGTTGCTGGCGTTCCGGAAAGCTCACGTGCAACAAGTGGCTGTGCTGCGTGCAGCCTGGGCTGCTGTCGTCGATCAACGGCGTCAGCGTCCATTGACAAGCCTCGCCACCGAGCAGGAACGAAGCGCTGCGCGCGGCCAGGTCGTGACTGCGGGCGGGTGGTTGCAGCAACGCAAGCAGCGCGCGCTGCGCGTCGGCTTCGCGGCAGATCAGCCGGCTGGCGAACAGGCGCACGTGGCGCTGGCCGAGCAGCCACGTCTCCGCTGCCGGGTTGGCGATCTCGACGCGGCCGGTCGCGTCGATCAGGAGCAGTGGCTCGGGCACGCTGTCGAATGCACGCGACAGCAGTCGCTCGCGCAACCGCTGCCGTTCGAGTTCGAAGCGCGTGCGCAACGCCGCGCCGAAGTGCGGGTTCAGCGCCGCGAGCAGGTTCTTCACCGCGCTCGGGTATGGCCCGAACCGGCGTGCGCGCGGGAAGGCGATGTGGCCATAGCGTTCTTCGTCGATCGCGAACAGGCTGCCCGTGGTGTGCATCAGATCGGCGTGCGGGCGCCAGAAGTCCTGGTAGTACTCGGTGCGACGAAACTCGTGGACGCTGACCATGTCCTCGAACAAGGCCGGCGTGCCGACTCCGATGCCGGCACGCGCGGCATAGCCCTGCCAAGGTTCCAGTCGGTGGAAGTAGGCGGCGTAATCGCGCTGCGCGGCTTCGGGCAGACCGTGGGTGGTGAACAGCTGCGGCGCTGATCCGTCGTGCGGATGCGCGAGCACCACCGACCACTCGGCACCGATGCTGGCGCCGATCCGTCGCAACAGTTCCCGCAGCGACTGCTCCTCGACCACCGAGCGATACAGCAACGGCAACCAAGCCGAGACCAGGCTCGGCACATCCAGCCCGCTGCCGCTCTTGCGCATGCTTGGACCCCTTTTTCCGCAGGCCAGGATCACCCGAGCGCACGCTACCGCGTTCCCCCGGAAGGGTGAAGACAGGAGCGGGGCATGCGGGCATGCTCCGCGTGTCCGTGGCTGCGCGGTTCGGGCCGCGCGTGGTTGGGTGGCAGGGGAACATCATGCAAGAGCGAGGCGGTATGCGTGCAGCGGCGCTGTGTGGTTGGCTGATCGTGCTCAGCGCGGGGCCGATTGCGGCGCGTGCCGGCGAACTGTCCGCGCCCATTCGACCGACGACCCTCAGCCCCAGTTCGATCGCCACCGGGGAACAGCACTCCTGCACCCTGGCCGCTGCTGGTGCAGTCAAGTGCTGGGGCAACAACGGCAACGGCCAACTCGGCAATGGCACGACCACGAACAGCAATACCGCGGTCGATGTCACTGGCCTGAGCAACGCCATCGGGCTGGCGACTGGTTACTCCCACACCTGCGCTTTGTTGAGCGACGGCACGGTGCGCTGCTGGGGGCACAACGGTCATGGCCAACTCGGCGATGGCTCGACCACCAGCAGCAGCGCGGCGGTGGCGGTTTCCGGGATCAGCGGCGCGACGGCTCTGGCGGCGGGCGCCTTCCACACTTGCGCCCTGGTGGCCGGCGGCCTCGTGCAGTGCTGGGGACGCAACTCTGAAGGCCAGCTCGGCGATGGCACGACCACGCAAGCCAGCACGCCAGTCGCTGTCTCCGGCCTCAGCGGCGCGTCGGCGCTCGCGGCCGGCGGCTACCACGCCTGCGCGGCGGGTGGCGCCGGTGTGCAATGCTGGGGTTACAACAGCGACGGCCAACTCGGCAACGGCACGACTGTGAGCAGCAGCATCGCGGTTGCGGTTGGCGGTGCCAGCGGTGCGACATCGCTGGCGGCGGGTTTCTTCCATGTCTGCGCGCTGATGCCCGGCGGCGCGATCAAGTGCTGGGGCCGCAACGCCGAAGGACAACTCGGCAACGGCGCATTCTCGAACAGCACCACAGCCGTCGATGTTTCCGCGATCAGCGGAGCGGTGGCGTTGGCGTCCGGGTTCCATCACACCTGTGCGGTCATGGCGAGTGCCGCGCTCAAGTGCTGGGGGTACAACGCCCAAGGTCAGCTCGGCAACGGCACCACGATCGTCAGCAACACCGCGGTCGATGTCATCGGCATCGGCAACGTCGCAGTACTCGCGGCCGGCGGCTACCACACTTGTGCGCTGTTGGCGGATGGCGCGGTTCGGTGCTGGGGTCGCAACAACATCGGGCAGCTCGGCACCGGCCGGATCAATTCCAGTGCCGTCCCGTGGGATGTTGACGACATCAACAGCGCAACCACACTGGCCGCGGGGATCTACCACACCTGCGCGACGCTGGCTGGCGGTGCCGTCCAGTGTTGGGGGCTCGACGATTACGGCCAGTTGGGCAACGGCACGACCGCGAGCAGCGGCACACCCGCCAGCGCCAGCGGGATCGGCGGTGCGCCGGTGGCGGCGGCCGGGGGCCATCTCTCGTGCACGGCGGTGAGCCTCGGTGCGGTGCGGTGTTGGGGCTACAACGGCGTCGGTAAACTCGGTAACAGCACAACTACGAGCACCAATGTTCCGGTGGCGGTCACGGGTGTCAGTGGCGCCATCGCGCTGGCGGGAGGCGAGCAACATGTTTGTGCGCTGATGACTGGTGGCGCGCTCCAGTGTTGGGGTTACAACGGCAGCGGTCAGCTCGGCAATGGCACCGCGGTGAACAGCAGCATTGCGATCGCGGTCAGCGGCATCAGTGACGCGACAGCAGTGGCTTCGGGCTCCTACCACAGCTGCGCCGTGGTGACCGGCGGCGCGGTTCGTTGCTGGGGCCACAATGGATACGGGCAGCTCGGTGATGGATCGACCACGACCAGCGCCACGGCGGTGCAAGTCAGCGGAATCAGCGGCGCAACCGCGCTGGCGGCGGGACAGCAACACACCTGCGCTTTGGTGGCCGGAGGCGCGGTGCGGTGTTGGGGCGGCAATGGCTACGGCCAACTCGGTAACGGCACCTTCAGCAACAGCAGCGTTCCGGTTCCGGTCACCGGCATCAGTGGGGCCACCGCACTCGCGGCGGGGGCCTACCACACGTGCGCAGTCGTGGCGGGCGGTGGTGTTCGCTGCTGGGGCAACAATTTCAGCGGCCAGCTCGGCGACGGCACCACCACGACCACCAGCTTCGCGGTCGCTGTGGCCAGTCTCGGCGGCGCGACGTTATTGACTGCAGGCCTGAGCCATACCTGCGCGCTGCTGACTGGCGGTTCGGTCAAGTGCTGGGGCGACAACTACAACAATCAGCTTGGCGCCGGAGGTCGCGACAGCTACTACGCTCTGCCGCAGCGAGCCCTTGGTTCCCCCTTCCTCTCAACTTACG
This sequence comes from Lysobacterales bacterium, assembly GCA_016703225.1. Lineage (NCBI taxonomy): Bacteria > Pseudomonadati > Pseudomonadota > Gammaproteobacteria > Lysobacterales > Lysobacterales bacterium. The sequence continues at coordinate 722,338 of JADJCM010000003.1, read as the reverse complement.
CGGTGACCTACACCGCCGGAGCCAACGGCAGCCTCAGCGGCTCGGCTTCGCAGACGGTACTGCATGGCGGCGACGCCTCCGCCGTCGCCGCCGTTGCCGACTCCGGTTACCACTTCGCGCAGTGGAGCGATGGTTCGACCGCCAATCCGCGCACGGACAGCACCGTGACCGGGCCGATCAACGTATCCGCGCAGTTCGCGAACGACGCGCCGGTGATCGCGTCGATCGCGGCGCAATCGGTGTTGGAGGATTCCGGTGTCGCGAGCGTGACCATCAACGTCTCCGACCTGGAATCTGCCGCGGCCACGTTGGCCGTCACCGCTGCATCCGGCGATACCGGGGTCTTGCCGCATCCATCGGTCGCGACCGGCTCGACCGATGGCGAGCGCGTCGTATCCTTCGCGCCGCTGGCGCAGCAGAACGGGGTCGTCACCGTGACACTGACGATCACCGACCCGATCGGCGCGAGTTCGCAGCGGACGTTCCAGCTGACGGTGACCGCAGTGAACGACCCGCCGCTGCTGACGCTCGGCAGCGTCGCGACGCACCCCGCTGCAACCAGCGGCGCGCAGAGCGTGGCGGGCTTCGCCAGCGTCGATTTCGGTCCGCCGGACGAAGACAGCGCGCAGGCGGTCGATGATTTTCTGATCGACAATGTCAACGATCCCGATGGCGTGCTCGCCGGCGGTAGTGTCGATCTCGCCAACAACGGCACGCTCGGCTACACGCTGAGCGGTGTCGGCGGCAGCGCCACGATCGGCCTGCGTGTGCGCGACACGGGTGGAACCGCGAATGGCGGCGCCGACACTTCGGGCACGCAGCAGTTCACGATCGCGGTCGCGCCCGGCGCTGATCTGCAAGTCGCCAAGGACAACCACCGCGTCGGTCTGCTCGATGGCGAGACCATCACCTATGCCATCGTCGTCGCCAACGCCGGGCCGAATGCCGTCGCCGGCGCCACGCTCACCGATCCCCTGCCCAGCGCGCTGATCGGCGGCGCCTGGCAGTGCATGCCGGCAAGTTCCACGGCCACCTGCCCGGTGCCCGCAAGCGGCAGCGGGAATCTGAGTACACCGATCAACCTCGGCGTCGGCCAATACCTGCGCCTCGATGTGGTCGCCGAGGTCGATGGCAGCGTCGGTGCGTTTGTAACCAACAGCGCCAGCGTGACCTTGCCCATCGGCATCAGCGCACTCGACACCGCCAACGACACGGCGACGGACCAGGACCCGATCGTCCCGATCGGCTTGTTCCTCGATGGCTTTGAAACCGCAACGCCACCGCCGACGGTGCCGGGGGCGGTGCAGGCGCTGCGCCACTGACTGGCAGCGGTGTCGCAGGAGCGCACCCTCTCTCCCGGCCGCTCTCCCGCGAGGGGAGATGGGTCGGCGAGATGGTGATGCGGCGCTGAACAGTCGGACCGCGCTTGGTGGGTCCGAATTTATTCGGACGCTCTTCGCGATGGGCTTGGCGGAGAAGCGTCTGAATAAATTCGGACCCACGAAGGAGGCGATGCGGTCGCCCAACCCGATCGTCGGCTCCGCCGCTGCGCGGCTTGAGCCGACCTACTTCAACCCACGTCGAACCAGCAGCGGCTCGATCACCGGGTCGCGGCCGCGGAAGTCGCGGAACAGCTGCATGGCGTCCACCGAGCCACCCTTGGACAGCAGGGTGTTGCGGAAGTGATCGCCGTTCTCGCGCTTGAGGCCGCCGTGTTCCTTGAACCACTCGACGCTGTCGGCGTCGAGCACTTCCGACCACAGGTAGGCGTAGTAGCCGGCGGCGTAACCGCCCGAGAAGATGTGGCTGAAGTAGGTGCTGCGATAGCGCGGCGGCACCGGCGCGAAGTCGAGTCCGATCTGCTTCAGCGTCGTCTGCTCGAAGGCGATCGCGTCAGTCGGCACCTGCTCGGGCTTGAGCTGGTGCCAGGCCTGGTCGAGCATCGCCGCACCCAGATACTCGGTGGTGGCGAAGCCCTGGTTGAAGGTGCCGGTGGCGAGCACCTTGTCGAGCAGTTCCTTGGGCATCGCTTCGCCGGTCTCATGATGCTTCGCGTAGTTCGCGAGCACGGTCGGGTCGGTCATCCACATCTCGTTGACCTGCGACGGATACTCGACGAAGTCGCGCGGCACGCTGGTGCCGGAGAAGCGCGGATAGCGCACGTTCGAGAACATGCCGTGCAACACGTGGCCGAATTCGTGGAAGGTGGTGTTGACCTCGTCGTAGCTCATCAGCGTCGGCTCGCCCTTGGGCGGTTCCGGTACGTTCAGGTGCAAGGCCACCACCGGCTTCGTGCCGAGCAGGGTGTTCTGCGCGACGTAGTCGGTCATCCACGCGCCACCGCGCTTGGAGCTGCGCGCGTACATGTCGGTGACCAGGAGCGCGAGCTTGCTGCCATCGCTGTCGAACACATCGAAGATGCGCACGGTCGGGTGGTACTTCGGCAGGTCCTTGCGTTCCTTGAACGAGAGACCGTAGAGCTTGCTCGCGGCGAAGAACACGCCGTTTTCGAGCACCGAATCGACCTCGAAATAGGGACGCAGCTGGTTCTGGTCGAAGGCGTACTTCTCGGCGCGCACCTTCTCGGTGTAGTAGGACCAGTCGGCCGCACCGAGCCGGAATCCGCCTTCGCCGGCGCCGATCAGCTTCTGGATCTCGCCCGCCTCGCGGCGCGCGTTGGCGACCGCCGCCGGGGCCAGTTCGCGCATCATCTTGTTGACTGCGGCCGGTGTCTTGGCGGTCTCGTCTTCGAGCACGTAACTTGCGAAATCGGCGTAGCCGAGCAACTGCGCGCGATCGGCGCGCAGTTTCGCGAGGCGCAAGGCGATACCGCGATTGTCGAACTTGCCGTCGGTGGCGCAGCGCTGTTCCGAGGCCTGCTGCAGCTTCGCGCGCAGATCGCGGTTCACCAGCGCGGCGGTGGCCGGCTGGCCGCTGGTGTTCATCAGCGCGATCAAATAGCCCTTGTCCTTGCCTGCCGCCTTGGCGGCAGCTTCGGCAGCGGCGATGGCGTTGTCGCCGAGTCCGTCGAGCTGCTTGCGTTCCTCCACATACACGCCCGAGGCATTGGTCGCATCGAGCACGTTCTGGGTGAACTGCGTCTGCAGCGTCGCGATTTCGGCATTGAGCTTCTTGAGCTTGTCCTGATCGGCGCCCTTGACCAGCGCGCCGGCGCGCACGAAGTCGGTATGGTAACGATCGAGCAGGCGCAGCGACTCGGCATCCAGCCCGAGCGACTCGCGCTTCGCGTGCAGCGTCTGCACGCGTGCGAACAGCGCCGGGTTCAGCAGAATCGCATCGAGATGCGCGGCCAGCTTCGGCGCCACCGTCGCGCGCACCTGGTTCATCGTGTCGTTGGTGACGGTGCCGCTGAGATTGAAGAACACCGTGGTCGCGCGATTGAACAACTGGCCGCTGCGCTCCATCGCGACGATGGTGTTGTCGAAGCTCGGCGCGTCCTTGCTGGCCGCGATTGCGGCGACTTCGGCCAACTGCTCGCGCATGCCCTGTTCGATCGCCGGCAGGTAGTGCTCGTCGCGCAGGCGGTCGAACTGCGGGAACTGGAACTCGAGCGGGCTCGCTTGCAGCAGCGGGTTGGCAGTGGCGGTTTGCGACATCGGGCGGTCGGCTTCAGCGTGGGCGAGTGGGGCAAGGCCGCAAACAATGGCGACGGCGAGCAGGATACGGGAGGGCATGGTGGGTTCCGGTGTCGATCGGGGACCCACACCCTAAGTCACCCGATGTGCAGACGCCGCAGGCAAAGGTCACTCGGGCCGGCGCTTCGCCCCGGCGTGGGCACGCTTCGTCCAACCGGGAGGCGGCGCGACGGCTTCCCGCCGTGCGCAAGAAGGAATAGGCTCGGCGCACCCTCTGCGCCAACCACAGGAGAACGTCATGCGCTGCCACCCGCACCGTTTCGCATTCCGCAGTTCGAGCTTTGCCGTTGCCGTTGCCGCGGCGTTGATGGTCGGCAGTGTGGGCGCCCAGGACGTGCCGAAGCCCGAGTCCGAGGACGACGCCGCGCAACTGGATGTCGTCACCGTGACTGCGCAGCGACGCGTCGAGGATGTGAACGAGGTGCCGATCGCGGTCACCACCCTCGCCGACGAGAAACTCGACGTGATCGGTTCCGGCGGTGACGATATCCGTGTGCTGTCCGGTCGGCTGCCGAGCCTGAACATCGAGTCGAGCTTCGGTCGCGCTTTTCCGCGCTTCTACATCCGCGGTCTCGGCAATACCGACTTTGATCTCAACGCATCGCAGCCGGTATCGCTGATCTACGACGACATCGTGCAGGAGAACCCGCTGCTCAAGGGCTTCCCGATGTTCGATCTGGACAGCGTGGAAATGTTGCGTGGGCCCCAGGGCACGCTGTTCGGCCGCAATACGCCCGCGGGCGTGCTGAAGTTCCAGTCGCGACGCCCGGACCAGGAACACGACGGCTATGCCCAGGTCAGCTACGGGCAAATGGGCAATGCGAACTTCGAGGGCGCGGTCGGTGGCGGCCTGAACGATGCCTGGTCGATGCGCGCTTCGGCGCTGTACCAGCGCCGCGACGACTGGGTCGACAACACCCACAGCACCGGCGGCGATGACCTGGAGGGGTACAAGGAGTTTGCAGCGCGCGTGCAGCTGCTGTACGCGCCATCGGACGACAGCGAGGCCTTGTTCAACATCCACCTGCGGTCGCTCGATGGCACGGCACGCTTGTTCCGCGCCAACATCATCCAGCATGGCAGTAATGACTTCGTGCCTGGGTTTGATCGCGACAGCATCGCGATCGACGGCGACAATCACCAGGAACTGGATACCTGGGGAACCAATGCGCGCCTGCGCTTCGATCTCGGCCGCGTCACGCTGTTCTCGGTGACCGGCTATGAAAGCGCCGAGAGTTTCAGCCGTGGCGACATCGACGGCGGCTTCGGTGCCGTGTTCGCGCCACCCTCCGGACCGGGCTTCATCCCCTTCCCGGCGGAATCGGCCGACGGCCTGCCGGAGCATCGCCAGCTCTCTCAGGAGTTCCGCTTCGAATCCAACGACTGGGGCGACTTCGACTGGCAGGCCGGCGTGTTCTGGTTCGACGAGTCGATCAGCATCGACAGTTTCAGCTACGACACGCTCGCCGGCGGCACCCAGAACGGCTACGCGCGCCAGGAGCAGGACAACACTGCCTGGGCGCTGTTCGCATCCGGCGAATACCAGGCCAGCGACGCGCTCACCCTGCGCGCCGGCCTGCGCTACACGCGCGACGAGAAGGACTTCGTTGCGTTCCGCACGCAGTCGCCATTCGGCGCACCGGACATCGGGCCGCTGACCGCGAATCCGTCCGATTCCGATGTGAGCTGGGATCTCAGCGCGGTGTACGCGCTGGGCGACGAGGTGAATCTGTACGGACGCGTGGCGCGCGGTTTCCGCGCCCCCAGCATCCAGGGCCGCATCGTGTTCGGCGACGTGATCTCGGTGGCGAACTCGGAGACCTCGCTGTCCTATGAAGTCGGCATCAAGGCCGACCTGTTCGATCGCCGCGCGCGCCTCGGTTTCGCGGTGTTCGACTACACCGTGGACGACCTGCAGCTGACCGCGGTCGGCGGTGCGGCGAACTTCAATACCCTGATCAATGCCAGGGAAGCCGACGGACAAGGCTTCGAACTGGATCTCGAGGCCCTGCTCACCGACCGTCTGAGCGTCACCGTCGGCGCCAGCTACAACGACACCGAGATCAACGACCCTGGCCTCGGTATCCAGGCCTGCGGCGGCGGCTGCACGGTGCTCGATCCGGCCGGCAGCGTCGCGGGCACGGTATCGATCGATGGCAACCGTCTTCCGCAGGCGCCGGAGTGGGTCGGCAACCTGACCGCGCGCTACGGCATTCCGATGGGCGAGGGGGCCGAGTGGTTCGTCTTCACCGACTGGGCCTATCGCGACGAGGTCAATTTCTTCCTGTACGAGTCCGCCGAGTTCCATGGCGACGCGTTGCTCGAGGGTGGCCTGCGCGTTGGCTACAACTGGGACTACGGCAATCGCGAGATCGCGCTGTTCGGTCGCAACATCACCGACGCCGAGGAACTCGTCGGCGGCATCGACTTCAACAACCTGACCGGCTTCGTCAACGAGCCGCGGCTGTGGGGCGTGGAGTTCACCGCGCGGTTCTGAGGCTGGGCAGATAGGGCGTTCGAATGAATTCGAACCCACCAGAGCAGGGTCCGCTGCATTTGTGGGTCCGAATTCATTCGGATCTGAGGCTGGGCAGATAGGGCGTTCGAATGAACCCACCCAGAGCAGGGTCCGCTGCATTTGTGGGTCCGAATTCATTCGGATCTGAGGCTGGGCAGATAGGGCGTTCGAATGAATTCGAACCCACCAGAGCAGGGTCCGCTGCATTTGTGGGTCCGAATTCATTCGGATCTGAGGCTGGGCAGATAGGGCGTTCGAATGAATTCGAACCCACCAGAGCAGGGTCCGCTGCACTTGTGGGTCCGAATTCATTCGGACGCTGCACTGCACTTGTGGGTCCGAATTCATTCGGACGCTCCTCTACCTGTCACTTCTCCACAAACGCACGCTCGAAAACGTATTCGCCGGCGCTGCCGATACGTGGCGCTGCGTGGAAGCCGCGGGCGTCGAGGATGCGGCGGAAGTCGGCGAGCATCTGCGGGCTGCCGCAGATCATCGCGCGGTCTTGCGCCGGGTCGAGCGGTTCGAGACCGAGGTGGTGCTGCACGCTGCCGTCGTCGAGCAAGGTGGTGATGCGGCCGTGGTGCTGGAAGGCTTCACGGCTGACCGCGGGGTAATAGAGGAAACGGTCGCGCACCAGGTCACCGAGGAACTCGTGACGCGGCATCTCGCGCTCCAGATAGTCGCGGTAGGCGAGGTCTTCGAGGTTGCGCACCCCGTGCATCAGGATCACCCGCTGGTAGCGCTCGTAGGTCTCCGGGTCCTGGATGATGGCGAGGAACGGCGCCAGCCCGGTGCCGGTCGCGAGCAAGTAGAGATTTCGGCCCGGGTGCACGTCGCTGACCAGCAGCGTGCCGGTCGGCTTGCGCGACAGCAACAACTCGTCGCCGGGTCGAATGTGTTGCAGGCGCGAGGTCAGCGGACCGTTCTGGACCTTGATCGAGAAGAACTCGAGGTGCTCCTCCCAGTTCGGGCTGGCGATCGAGTAGGCGCGCATCAGCGGCTTGCCCTCGACCATCAGCCCGATCATCACGAACTGGCCATTGTCGAAGCGGAAGCCATCGTCGCGGGTGACGGTGAAACTGAAGTAGGCGTCGGTCCAGTGACGCACGTCGAGCACGCGCTCGCTGATGAAAGCTGAAGACATTCGCAGGCTTCGCGGCGGGCGCCGCGCAAAGGAGACTGGCGCGCATTCTACGGGATGCGCGCAGCACCAGTTTGACTGCAGTCAACGCGGATGTGGCGTAGCGCTGGCGTCGAGCGCTGCGCACAGCAGCTTGGCGTAGAGCCGCTCCTCGGCGTTGGTCGGAGCCGCAAGTCCCATGCGCGCGAGCGCGGCTTCGTGCTCCGGCAGCCGGCGCGCGCGCAGCAGCGCGTGGCCAATTGCGCCGATGCGGCCGATGCGGGTAGCGGTCTCCGCCTTGAGTTGGCGCAGTGCCGGGATCAGCTGCAGTTCGGTGGTGTCGAAGTCGGCGCCGAACGGCCACTTCGGCAATTCGGAAAGCGCGCCGGTGGCGCGCAGGCGCTGGTACAGCCCTTGCGGCGTGTTGGCGCGGATGGCGTCGGGGAGCACGTAGTCGCGCGCCAGCTTGCCTGCGGCCTTGGCCCGGTTCGCCAGTTCTTCGACGAAGCGTGCGTCGCAGATCGCGAGCATGCGCTGGATGCACTCCTCGTCAGTGGCACCCCTCAGATCAGCGATGCCGTACTCGGTGATGACCAGATCGCGCAGATGTCGTGGAATGGTGACGTGGCCGTAGTTCCAGACGATGTTCGACTGGGTGCCGTGGGCGTTGTCGCGGGTGGCGCGCAGGGTCAGCGCCGAGCGCCCGTTGGGAATCTCCTGCGCCATCGCGACGAAGTTGTACTGGCCGCCGACGCCGCTGACCAGTTGTCCATCGGCCAGGCCATCGGAAACCGCCGCACCGAACACGGTCGCCATCATGCAGGTGTTGAAGAAGCGCGGCTGGTGGCGCTGCGCGATGTCGAGTGCCTCGCGCCCGCCATAGAGCTGATTGATGTGCGCGACCCGGGTCATGCACAGGCCGTCGTAGTCCGCGCCGTCGAGCGCGCCGAGCCATTCCTGCAGCAGGCGTGTACCGAGCCAGAACGCGCCATGCAGGTAGCGGCCGCCGCGCAGGTGTTTGCCCTGCACATGCTCGATCAGCATGCGCCTGGCACCGCGGTCGGCAAGGTCGGCGCCGCTGCGCATGCCGTCCGGCCAGCGCAGTTCGCCATCGACCAGGTCCACGCGCGCATCGACCAGACCGAATTTCTGCAGCCAGTCGAGCGAGGGCCGGTCGAGTTGCATGGCCACCAGTCCGGCCTCGATGCAGCGGTCGATGGTGGAGGCATCGGCGGCTTCGGCGATGGCACCGCTGTTCAGCAGTCGCTGCAGGCCCAGGTCATCGAACACATGGCGGCGCAGGATGCCGGCGCGGCGCAGATGCATGAATCCGTCCATCACCATTTCGCTGGCGCCGTAGAGGCCGCGTTCGAACTTCGCGGTTTCGTAGGGTAGGCGTTCGCTGCGCTGTGCGCCAAGTGCGCGCACGCTGCGGTCGAAGGCGGCCGGGTCGCGGTCGCGCCAGAGCAGAGCGTGCACGATCGCATCCGACAACGCGCCAATGCCGATCTGCAGGGTGCCGCCGTCCTTGACGATGCTCGCCGCGTGCAGGCCGATCGCGTGCTCGCTCGGCAGCACCGGCTCGCGCGGCAGCGCGAACAGCCGGTGCGATTCGCCCGGGTCCTCGACCAGCAGGTCGGCGAAATCGAGACCCACCTCGGCGTCGTTGCCGAGGAAGGGCAGCTGCGGATGCACCACGGCGACGACGTAGGGCCGCGCCTGGCCGTTCGCGGCCATGCGCTCGAGCAGTTCCAGGGTGACATCGGGGTTGCACGACAGGCTGAGCCGATCGCCGCGGCGCGCGACCATCTGCAGCAGCAGGGTCGGGCCGCGCGCGGCCATGTCGCGCGCGACATGGGTGTAGTTGATCGAGGCGTAGTGGCGCTGTGCGGCTTCGACACCGAGCCAGGCACCGGACTGGAAGTAGAACTCGTGCACGCTGACGTTCGCCGGTGCTCGCCCGGCGCGCAGATCGAGCACGTAGTCGAGATCGGGGTAGTCGGGCCCGAAGTGGCGCTCAATGAACGGCTGCGCGAAGCGCGCCTCCAGCCCCGGCTTCGGCTGCGGCCGCGCCAGCGACAGTGCGGTGAACAGCTGCAGCGAACGACTGGTGTCGTCGCGCACCGCGCGATAGACGGCGTTGAGCAAGCGATTGGGCTTGCCGAGCCCGAGCGGAGCGGCCACGACGATGTGCTGCGGGCAACGTTCGAGGATACGCGCGAGCGCGCTGGCGGTGTCGTGGACGAGGTCGGGTCGGGTCATGGCAGGTTCCGTTGTCGCCCGAATCCTAGCGCCGCCGCGGTACCTGCGACTGACCGCGGTCAATCCGGATCGCGGCGACTGAGCTCGACGAAGGTGGCGCCACCGAAGCGCAGCGTTGACAGCGCCAGGTGCACTTCGCGCAGGAACAGGGCCAGCGCCGCGATCATCGAACCCATCGCGGCGATGAACAGCAGCGCCACCGGCACCGAAGCATCGAAGGCGAAGAAGGCGCCGATAAACATCAGCGCGATCACCGCGGCGATCAGCAATGCGGTCAGCGTGCACAGCGCGATCGACCAGCTGACCACGCGGCCACGCTGCGCGATCACGCGCAACTCGGCGCGCGCGCGGCGGCCAATGTGCCCTTCGGCTTGCGCGATCGGCTCCAGGTCACGCGCCCGATCGACGATGCGTGCGAGGCGATTGGTGATCACCGCCAGCAGCGCGGCCACGCCCGAGAGCAGGAACACCGGCGCCACCGCGAGCTGGATGGCATGGGCGATGCCGGGCGTGCCGAGGTTGGGAATCATGGGGTTGTTCCGAAGGGCGAGACCGGGGTGCGCGGGACCTCGCTTGAGTTGCTCACCCGCGTTTCCAGTGCCTGCATCAGTGCCAGCACGCGCGACTCCTGCCAGGGCGGGGCGGCCAGTTGCACGGCGACCGGCAGGCCGCTGGCGTCGCGTTCGCACAGTTGTGCGGCGTGGGTGGCACGATCGCGCGTGGTGGCGCGGCCGAGGGCTTCGTCGGCACGGATGCGCGTCACCGGCACGATGCCGGCCGGCCAGCCGAGCACGTTCCACAGCGAGGAGTAGGTGCCGGCCACGCCGAGATCCGAGGCCTGGCCGTGTCGGTACGGCGGGGTGCCGAAAGCGGGCATCAGCACGGCGTCGAAACCGGCGGCCTGCAACTGCGCATGGAAGCGTTGCTCGAACTGCTGGCGGCGGATCACGTTGCGCCAGTAGTGGTCGGTGTCGCCGTGGCCGAAGCAGGCCAGCATCTCGGCAGCATTGATCTGCCCGAAGATGCGCAGCAACGCAGCGACGGCGAGGTTGAACACGCGTCCGCGCGAGGCGAAGAACTTGAGCCGGGCGATGCGTCGATCCACCGGCGAGCCTTCGAGCTGGCGGCGGATCTCGGCACCGCGGTCGCTCGACAGCAGGTGATAGAACAACTCCTGCGCCTCGATCAACGGTGGCGGCGTCCACGCCTCGACGAACACGCCCTGCGTGCGCAGATGGTCGGCGGCTTCGCGCAGCGCGCGTCGACCGGCGGCGTGCACCGGAAACACGCCATCGTTTTCGATCATCGCCACGCGCAGCGCGCCGAGTTCGATCTGACGCGGATCGGCGAGAGGCGACAGCGGCGCGCTGCTGCGGTGGGCATCGAACTCGCCCAACACGACGCGCGTGCCGAGTTCGATGTCGGCGGTACAGCGGGCGAGCACGCCGGCCTGGGAGATGATGGCGCGCTGACCGGCGGAAAAGCCAAGTCCGCAGGCGTCGTTGCTGCGGCCGTTGCCCGGCTTCAGTCCGAAAATGCCGCAGAACGCGGCCGGCACGCGAATGCTGCCGCCGATGTCGGTGCCGAGCCCGAGCGGCGAACCACCGGCGGCGACCAGCGCGCCTTCGCCGCCGGTCGAGCCGCCGCAGGCGCGTTCCGCATGCCAGGGATTGCGCGTCAGCCCGTACAGCGGATTCTCGGTTTCGACGAAAGCCATCAGTTGCGGCACATTGGTCTTGCCGAGCACGATCGCGCCGGCTGCGCGCAGACGTGCGACATGCGGATCATCGACGGTGTCGATCATGTCCTTGCGCGGCAGCAGACCGCCGGTGGCGGCGGTGCCGGCGACGGCGAGGCATTCCTTGATGCTGATCGGCAGCCCGTGCAAGGGCCCGAGCGCATCGCCGCGCGCGCGTCGGGCGTCGGCGGCATCGGCCTCACGTCGCGCCTGATCGAAACATCGCACGACCAGCGCGTTGATCGCCGGATTCACCGCCTCGATGCGCGCGATCTGCGCCTCCACCGACTCGCGCGCCGACACTTCCCCGCGCGCCAGGCGTCGGCACCATTCCGTTGCGGTCAATTGCCAGAGTGCGGTCATGGTGGACGGCGTCGCCTCGCTGCACGGTCCTCGCCAAGCGAGGGGACGCCGGCGAGCATAACCGAGGCGCTTGCCAACGCCGCCCCTGGGCGCAAGCATTGGCCGGCGTTCCGCATCCGTATTCTGGAGAACCCATGATCCGTCGTATCGTGCCCGCCGTCGTGCTGCTCGCGTTTCTCGCCGCCTGCGCCGCCACCCGTGAGGCAGCGCCGGCCCGCGCATCGCTCGACGAATTGCTCGGACATCTGAACGGTGATTTTTCCAGCCGCGCACAGGCCGAGCGCGACCACGCCTACTTCGAGGTGCTGCTGTCGATGCGCCCGATCTGGAGCGAGCGCAGCGACGGACCCTGGCTCTATGTCGAACAGGCAATCGCCGGCAGCGAAGACAAGCCGTATCGCCAGCGCATCTATCACCTGCGCGCCGAGGCCGACAGCGTCGTCAGCGAGGTCTATGAACTGCCGGGCGATGCGCTGCGCTTCGTCGGCGCGCAGCGCGACCCCGCAAAGCTGGCTTCGCTCGATCCCGCGCAACTGCTGCCGCGCATCGGCTGCGAGCTGCGCCTGCAGCGCCACGACGATGGCAGCTACGTCGGCCGCACCGGTGAGCGCAGCTGCTCGAGTGACCTGCGTGGTGCCAGCTACGCCACCTCGGAAGCCGTCATCGTCGCTGATCGATTCCACTCCTGGGACCGCGGCTTCGACGCCACCGGCAAACAAGTCTGGGGCGCCGCCGCCGGACCCTACGAATTCGTGAAGCAACAGCGCTGATGCGGCTCCGGTCGAGCTTCGGGGCGGGGCGGACCGAAGCGTTTGACGTGGAGCCCAACGTGCCAAACTTCGAAGTGCTGGAATTGCAGGCTCGCATCGCCCAAAATCCTGCACTACTGCTGTCAGGAAGTGGAAGCCATGAATGCCACCACGCTCGAAGAAGCTGCTCTGCGCTTGCCCATTCAAGAGCGCGCCGCGCTGACGCACAAGCTGCTGCTCAGTCTCGAGGAACAAAGCGAGGAAGAGATTGCCCAAGCTTGGCATAGCGAAGCTGCGCGCCGAGCGGCGGAGATCGACAGCGGAATGGCCGACACGGTGTCGTCTGAGGAAGCGCGCAGCGCCGCTCGCCTGTTGTTGCGATGAACTTCCGCTTCCACCGTGCCGCTCTGCGCGAGCATCTCGATGAGGTCGCGTTTTATGAAGGTCGTCTGCATGGATTGGGCGCGGACTACCTTGCCGAGTTTGAGGCGATCATGGTGTGCGTTTGCGCCTCGCCCGATGCTGATCCGGTGGTGACACCGCAGGCAATCCGCAAGGCCAGACTCAAGCGCTTTCCGTTCGATGTCCTCTTCCGCGTCGAGTCAGCGCAAGTCGTGATTCTCGCGATCGCCCACCAACGTCGTCGACCAAACTACTGGATCGGGCGCGCCGTCAAGTGAGCGAGGTGATTCCGCAGCCGCCACGACGCGGTTGCGGCCCCGCTGTTTGGCCTGGTTGAGCGCCTGGTTGAGCGCCTGGTTGAGCGCCTGGTTGAGCGCCTGGTTGAGCGCCTGGTCGGCGCCCGCATCGGCGCTCAAGCGTGACCTGTCACCGCATGCAGCCGTAAACTCGGCGTTTGCCGCAGCGAACCCGCCCCGTGACCACGATCCAGCAAGAACACTTCATCCAGTCCGTCGCCGACGCGCTGCAGTACATCAGCTACTACCACCCGGTCGACTACATCAAGAACCTGGCGAAAGCCTACGAACGCGAACAGTCGCCGGCGGCCAAGGACGCGATTGCGCAGATCCTGATCAATTCGCGCATGTGTGCGGAAGGGCATCGGCCGATCTGCCAGGACACCGGCATCGTCACCGTGTTCCTGGAAGTGGGCATGAATGTGCGCTGGGACGCGACGCTGTCGGTCGAGGACATGGTCAACGAAGGCGTGCGCCGCGCCTACCTGCATCCCGACAACAAGCTGCGCGCCTCGGTGCTCGCTGACCCCGCTGGCAAGCGCACGAACACGAAGGACAACACGCCCGCCGTCGTCCACGTCAAGATCGTGCCCGGCGACAAACTCGACGTGACGGTGGCGGCGAAGGGTGGTGGTTCCGAGGCGAAGTCGAAGTTCGCGATGCTGAATCCGTCCGACTCGGTCGTCGACTGGGTGCTCAAGACCGTGCCGACCATGGGCGCCGGCTGGTGCCCGCCGGGCATGCTCGGCATCGGTATCGGCGGCACCGCCGAAAAGGCGATGCTGCTGGCGAAGGAAGCGCTGATGGAGCCGATCGACATCCAGGACCTGATCGCGCGTGGTGCGAAGACCCGTGCCGAGGAACTGCGCATCGAGCTGTATGGCAAGGTCAATGCGCTGGGCATCGGCGCGCAGGGACTCGGTGGGCTGACCACCGTGCTCGATGTGAAGGTGCGCGACTATCCGACCCACGCCGCCAACCTGCCGGTCGCGATGATTCCCAATTGCGCGGCCACGCGGCACGCGCACTTCACCCTCGATGGTTCCGGCCCGGTGATGCTCGATCCGCCGTCGCTCGATGCCTGGCCGAAGCTCACTTACGACGTATCCAAGGGTCGGCGCGTGAACCTGGACACGATCACCAAGGCCGAGGTCGCGACTTGGCAGCCGGGCGACGTGATCCTGCTCAGCGGCAAGCTGTTGACCGCGCGCGATGCCGCGCACAAGCGCCTGATCGACATGCTCAACCGGGGCGAGCCGATGCCGGTCGATTTCCGCAACCGCTTCATCTACTACGTCGGCCCGGTCGATCCGGTGCGCGATGAAGTCGTCGGCCCCGCCGGCCCGACCACGGCCACGCGCATGGACAAGTTCACGCGCCAGCTGCTCGAGTCGACCGGATTGCTCGGCATGGTTGGCAAGTCAGAACGCGGCCCCGAGGCGATCAGTGCGATCAAGGACAACGCCGCGATTTATCTGATGGCCGTCGGTGGCGCCGCCTACCTGGTGTCGAAGGCGATCAAGGCCGCGCGCGTGCTCGCTTTCGCAGATCTCGGCATGGAAGCGATTTACGAGTTCGAAGTGCGCGACATGCCGGTCACCGTCGCGGTCGACAGCAAGGGCACTTCGGTGCACCAGACCGGTCCGCGCGAATGGCAGGCGCGCATCGGCAAGATTCCGCTGGTCGCGGTCTGATCTGGGAACCGGCTTGATGCCGCCTGCACGTCGGGCGCGATAGTGTGAGGGCCATTCCATTCGCAAGGGGCGTAAACATGACCGCGATCCACGATTTCAGCGCGCAGGACATCGACGGCAAGAACGTCAAGCTGTCGGCCTATGCGGGCAAGGTGATGTTGATCGTCAATGTCGCCTCCAAGTGCGGGTTCACGCCGCAGTACACCGGTCTGGAAGCGCTGTGGCGCAAGTATCGCGAGCGGGGCTTGGTCGTGCTCGGATTTCCCTACGACCAGTTCGGGCACCAGGAGCCGGGCGATGCCGAGGAGATCAGGAACTTCTGCGCGCTGAATTACGAGGTCAGCTTCCCGATGTTTGCCAAGGTCGAGGTGAACGGCGCCAACGCGCATCCGCTGTGGCAGTGGCTGAAGTCGCAGAAGTCCGGGTTCCTCGGGCTCGACGCGATCAAGTGGAACTTCAGCAAGTTCCTGGTCGACCGTTCCGGCAATGTGGTCAAGCGCTACGCGCCGACCGACACCCCGGAGAAGATCGAGAAGGATCTGGCGGCGGCGCTGCTGAGCTGAGGACCGGGGCGCAGAGCGCCCCTTGCAGCGCGGCCTATACTGCGGCGGACTCCGCCGGCTTGGCTCCGGACGAGAGTCGCCGCCGGAGATTTTCCTGCCGGCGGAATCGGCTCCATCTGCAGCAGGAGGCTCCATGAAGCCCGTGCAACTGCTTTGCGCCATTGCCCTCACCAGCGTCTGCGTACTCGGCGCCATGCCGGCCCTGGCCGCAACCACGCCCTACGTCGAGGACTTCGAAAGCTACCCGCCCGGCGACGTCGCGGTGACAAACTTCACCGAGATCGCGACCGCAGACTGGACCGTGGCTGCCCCGAGTTTTTCCGGCAAGGGCTACGAGAACGCGATCAGCGTAAGTGTGGCGGGCGTTGGCTTCGCGGCCGGAAAAGCGTCGTCGTCGGCGATCCAGCTCACCGACATTGCCGGCACAGCGTTTTCGATCTCGACTTTTTTCCGTATCGACAGTCTGGTCGCCACCAGCGTCGACCCGAGCGGGAATGCCTTCATCGGATTGGCCGCACGGGCCGGCGACGGCAGCTACGCCGCGTCCAGCGCCGACCGCTACGAACTGGCGTACTACCTCGACGGCATCAGCACTCGTCCGACCGGCAAGTTGTACTTGAGCGAGAAGAACATCTCGTTCGGCGACGGCCTCGGCGGCGCCCTGTCGGCGGGGACATTGGTCCCGGTTCCGGGCAATGTCTACTGGCTCAACCTCAGCGGAACGCCGATGGGTGGGAGTCTCGCGATCACCGCGACCCTGGTTGACATCACTGGCGGTGGTTCGATCACGGTATCCGCGACCGATGGCGCCAACGTGCTCACTGGCAGCTATTTCGGCTACTCGAGCTACGTCCGCGTGCAAGACGGCGGAGTGACCGCGATCAATGTCGACTTCGACACCTTCTCGACGCTCGCCAACCAACTGTTCAGCGACAGCTTCGAGTAAGTGCGCCGGCGCTCGCGCTAGTTCTTGCCCGCCGCTGCGGATGCTGCGGCGGTTTGCGCCTTGGTCCAGACCACTCGTACCGAGACCACGGTGTCCTTCGGTACCTCCAGTTCCATGCCCGGACGATTGCGCAGGGCGATGCGCAGGCCGGCGCGGTTGAAGGACTTGAGTTCGCCTTCGCGGGTCGAGCTCATGGTGGTTTCGATGATCACGCGTTCGCCGATCATCAAAGCCAGGTCGTCGTAGCTGACTTCCTCGACCACCGGCTTGTCGGCGGTCGGTACCTGGCCGTCAACGCCGATCATCGTCGATTCGGCGTTGACCAGCATGGTCGGCACGGCCGGACCGGGCGCCAGCGCCGGCTCCGCAGCGGCGGCGACCTGCGCGTCTGCCGGCAACGCCGACAAGGCCTGGGCCACGAGGTCGTGGATCTGTGGGGCGCTTTCGATTTTCCCGGCATCCGGATAGGGAACCGCGGTGACGAAGTGCAGCTTGAATGGCACCGCCTTCTCCTCGTTCACGCGCAGGTTCGCGTTCAGCATCCACAGCAGGTCGCTGCCCGAGTAGCTGGCGAGTTTTTCCAGAGACACTGCATCCGCTGGCGTCGCTTCGTAGGTCATGGCACCGCCGGAGGTGACGAAGTTGCGGTAGCGCTCGACCAGTTGCGGGCTCGCGAGCATGCCCCAGTTCAGCAGTCGACGTTGCACGTAATCGATGTGCTGGTCGACGAACTGCGCTTCCGTCAGTTGCGCCCGCTCGGCGCAGTAGGCATTGCGCGCCGCGATGAAACCGTCGTCCTGCACCGTCCAGCGTTCGTTGCGCAACTTGGCCTGCTCCCAGTCGACCAGCACCATGTTGCCTGCGTGCGTGGCTTGCCAATTGGCCTCATAGCGCCACGACGAACGCCCAGGTGCGGTGAGCGCGAGCACCATGGCGATGCTGTCGCTGCCGCTGGCGTTGAGATCGAGTTCCAGATCGACGCCGCGGGTCGGCAGCTGCATTGCCCCGTGCAACTCGTCCTCGGTCCAGTACAGATCCTGGTCGCAACCCTCTCCCTCGAACACGGATCCGGAGGCGAGACCGTGGACATCGTCGTCCCACATGTACTGATGCGCGTAATCGGAAAACACCACGCCCTCGAAGCGCGCATGGATGCGCGGCATCGCTGGAATGTTCTCGAGCGGAGAATCTCCGCTGGCCTGCTCTGCGGCCTTTGCAGCCCAGCGCGCGGCGCGGCTCTTCAGTAAGCCACTCGGCGCCCCGAACGAGAACGCCGACTTCAGCACCCAGCCCCAGCCGGGGGTGTCGATGATCATGCGTTCGGCGGTGATGGCGTCGGTTTCGGGGTCGCCGTCCCAGGCCCAGAGTCGCACCTTGTGCGCGCCAATGTCGCCGTTCCAGTCGACGAACGTCCCGTCGAAACTGGCCCAGCCGATCAGGTTCAAGGACTGCATCGCATCGGAAGCGACGCCGCGAATGCGCACGTAAGCGAAGCCGCCGAGTCCGACGAGCAGAACGAAGACCTTGGCCCACCATGGCCAGCCAGCAGTGGATTTCGACACCGGAACTCCTGGGTCAGGTTCGGGCTGCGCGATAGGCGTCACGCAGCAGTTCGTGGAAATGGAACAGCGCATTCTCGCGCTTCGGATTCAGGCGCCCCGCAGCATAGCGACCGCTCGCCAGCGATTTCTGCACGTGTGCACAGATGTCCGCGTCCTCGGCCTGGACTTCGTCGCTGAAACGCTGGTCCTGCTCGTTGCGGCGAAGTGCTTCGGGTGAAGCATCGGCCGGGTAGTAGAAATCAAAGTCGACGGCACAGCGGTCGATCGCAAGCGGCACGATCCGGTTCGTCTGCAGCCGGTTCGGCAGGATATTCAACATCAGGTTTGGCCACAGATAGAAATACAGCGCCACGCCATCGCCGTAGAAATTGCCGGCGCCCTCGATCGGGCTGTACTGCAGGGAATGCCAGCGTGCGGTCGTGGTGACGTAGCTGCGATAATCGAGCAGGCGGTTCAGCACCGGATGCACGTGCGGGACGTGGTAGCCCTCCAGATAGTTGTCGGCGTACACCTTCCAGTTGCATGCGACCGGATAGCGTTGAGAACGCGCGAAACGGTAGTCGGAAAAGTCGCGGTCGTCGAGATGTTGCTCGCTGCCCGCGAACAGGTCGGCGAGCGCCAGTTGCGGGTCGAGTGCGGCGAAGACCAAGCCGCGCCAGACGTCGACGGCGATCGCTTCCAGATGGATGGTCGCCGGATTGAACGCCTCGGCATCCTGCATTTCGGTGGCGGCCTTGAGCGCACCGTCGAGTGTATAGGTCCAACCGTGATAGTGGCAGCGCAGGCTGCGGGCGCCACGGCCGTCGCAGGTGGCGAGCGGGCCGGCGCGATGTCGGCAGGCATTGACGAATCCGCGCAGGCGACCGTCTTCCCCACGCACCACCAGGATCGGCACGCCGGCGATCTCGGAGACGACGTGGTCACCACCTGCAGCCAGTCGCGAGACGCCCGCGACCAGTTGCCAATGCCGCGCGAAGATGGCGCGGCGTTCGAGATCGGCGATGTCCGACTCGGTGTAGAAGCGTGCGGCGAGCGCCGTTGCGGTGGCGAGTGCCTGCGCTTGCGACTGCGAATCGGCGACCGTGGTCATGCGACCGGTCGGCGCTCCATCGCTTGCAGGCGCGAGTTGAGAATGTCTGGTGTGAAGCCCAGCCCGGCCGTCACCTGCTCCAGGAACTCGCGTTCACGTGGGCGCACGCGACCATCCGATCCGGCCAGGTTCAGCAGCGTTTCGTAAAGCCGGCCGACCTCGGGCGATCCGGCGGGATGCACCGAGAGGAAGCGTTCCAGCTCCACGCCGATGTCGATCTGGCGGGCCTTGCCGCGGTTCATCGCCTCCAGGGCAATCTTGCGTGCGGAGATCGACAGGTGCATGTCGTCCATCAAATTGTTGAGAAATGCCGCCTCGTCGTCGGTGACGATCGAATCGGCGCGTGCCAGGTAACCGAGCAGTCCGAACACCACCTGCAGGGTGACCTGTTGGTTGTCGTCGATCTTGCCACCGGAGAACAGCTCACCGAGCGCCAACCGGATGTCCTTCAACAGTCCACTTGCCATGGAAGCCTCCACTCTGTCGGGATGCCGATGGTGCGCCGTCCAGACCGTTCTGAAAAGAGGGCCGCGAGCCACCCGATTGCAGCGAGCGGTAAACGAAACGAGCGCGAATTCGCGCGACAGGCCCCTTTTTGCGTTTTTCGTGCTAGGGTGCCGCCGCTGTGTGTGTTCGGACGCCCGGAAACGGGATCCGCCCAGCGGCCGCTTCGCCTAGTCTGATCCATGATCTGCATGACGAATCGCCCTCGGTTTTGGGCATTTCCAGCAAGTCGGTGATCCTTTTTGATCACCTGGTCTAAATCTTTGGAAATTGGAGTTACAGCAATGTCAGCAGATCGTCAGGTTGGTACCGTCAAGTGGTTCAACGAAGCCAAGGGCTTCGGTTTCATCGCCCGCGACAGCGGCCCGGACGTGTTCGTTCACTTCCGCGCCATCCAGGGTACGGGTTTCAAGACCCTCCAGGAAGGCCAGAAGGTGAGCTTCAAGGTCGTGCAGGGCCAGAAGGGCCTGCAGGCCGATCAGGTCACGCCGGTCTGATTTCAACCCGCAACGGTTGATACCGAAGACACCGGGAGCGATCCCGGTGTCTTTTTTTATGCGCTCGCCAACGTCGGCCTTGCTAGATTCGGCGCATGACCCGCGCCATCCATCCGCGTCGTACCAGACCGCTGCCCGCGTGGCTGCTGCTTTTCGCCAGTGTGCTCTGCAGCGCCGGGGAACCTGTCTGGTTTGAGCCCCTGGATCTGCTGATCGGGGCGCAACCCGGTCGTGGGCGCGCAGAGGTCGAACGGCGTCTGCGGGAAACCCACGACCCCGTCGAACAGCGCTGGCTGCGCGCGCTGGCTGCACAGGCCTATGCCGAGCAAGACCCCGGTGGGGCGATGCAACTGTTCGCGGCGGTGGAACGCGAGGCGCGCGCGGTCGGGGATGACGAACTGCTCGTGCTCGCCGTGTCCAGACATGCGCTGCTGCTCGATGGCAGTGGCGGAGCGCAGCGCGCACGCGGGCTGCTGCTGGACTTGCGCGATGAACTGGGCAAGCGCGGCCACCCGCAAGCGGAGGCCCGGTTGCTGCGCTCGCTGGGCGTTCTCGAGCGCCGCGCCGGGGAGATCGACCGCGCGTTGGCATATTTCGATCAGGCGCTTGCCCTCGACGGCAGACGCGGCGACGCACTGGGCGAAGCGGCGTCGCGCAATCTGCTGGCCAGCCTGCAGGTGCGCCGCGGCCAGTTCTACGAGGCCATCCAGAATCACTCGCGCGCGCTCGGCATCTACCGCGGCGCCGGCCGTGACCGTGATGCCGCGCAGACACTGCGCGCGGTAGCTGCGCTGTATCTGACCCTGCGCGACTACGTCCAAGCCGAGGCGACGGCGGTGGAGATGTTGGCAATGCTGCCGGGCGAAGCGGTCGGTGGGCGCGTCACCGGGCTGTGCCTGCGTGCGCAGGCACTTCAGTCGATGGACGATTTCGAGACCGCGGAAGCACACGCGCGCGCGGCGGTGGCCTTGGCCGAATCGCGCGGTGGCCTGCCTTCCCAGTCGGAAGCGCTGCGTACGCTCGCGCGCGTATTGGTCGCGCGCGGGCAGGGTGTCGCCGCGGTCGTCATCGCCGAGCGTTCGCTCGCGATCTCGCTCAAGGTCGATGGCTCGCGCGCGCAACTGGACAAGCGGCTGACCCTGGCGTCGGCGCGGCACGCGGCCGGATCGCTGGCGGAGGCGCGAGGCGAAACCGAGGTTGTGCTTGCCGCCGCGCGCCAGCAACAGGATTCGGTGCTCGAGCGCGAGGCACTGGAATTGCTGTCGCGCATCCTGCTGGCGCAGGGCAAGAGCGCTGAAGCGTTTGCCGAGCGACTGCGCTACGAGGAGGTCGATGCCAGCCTGGAGACGGCGCTGTCGAGTCGCCGCATCGCCGACCTGATCACCGGTCTGGAGCGTGATCGGCAGAAGGCGGCGATCGAACTGCTGGAGAAGGACAACCGCATCCAGGCGCTCGATCTGACGCGCAATCGCTGGACCGTGATCGGACTCGGCGCAATCGCGGCACTGGTGGCGATTGTGGCGGTAGTGTTCTTCCTGCGCGCCCGCTATGCCGACCGGGTAGCCGCGTTGACCAACGCTCGCCATCGCGAAACCGAGGCACAGCATGCGGCGCTGCGGGCTGCGCACGAAGCGCTGGAGCGCAGCGCCGCCGAACTGGAACATGTTGCCAGCCACGATGCGCTCACCGGCTTGTGGAATCGACATGCGCTCGGACGGCGGCTGGCGAGTTTCCTGGATCGGGGCCGGGACGGTGCGCAGCGCGCGCTGATGCTGATCGATGTCGATCACTTCAAGTTGATCAATGACACCCACGGCCACCACGTCGGCGATGCCGTGCTGTGCGAGATCGCGCGGCGCATGCGCGATGCGCTGGACGCCGACGAACTGCTCGGACGCTGGGGCGGCGAGGAGTTTTTGCTGGCCTGCCGCGGCGCCGATGCGGGCAAGGTTCGGGAGGCCGCGCAAGCGCTGCTCGAATCCCTGCGCGGTCGACCGATCCGCGTCGACGAACTGTCGATCGCGGTCACCATCAGCATCGGTTTGTCGGAACTCGGTAGCGATACACCGATCGATCTGGATGCCGCATTGCGCCGCGCAGATGCCGCGCTGTATCGAGCCAAGCATCTGGGTCGCGACCGCGTCGAGGTCGTGGCCCAGGTATGAAAAACCCGGCGCAAGGCCGGGTTCTTCAAATACCGCGTGGATAGCGCCGGTCAGTTCTGGCTGGGCGTGTTTTCCGAGAAGTACTCGTGGTTGTCGGCGTTGTCGAGGGCGTTGTCCGGGTTGCTGAGCGCGAGGCTCTTGGCGCCGCTCTGGCCGTAGACGTGGTCGTCGGTGCCGGCGACGGCGTTGAAGTGGCTCATCTCGTGGATCAGGGTGCCGGCGCGCGAATCGGTACCGGTGTTGGCCGCAGACCAGAACGCCTTGCAGACGTAGATCTTGTAGGGCTGGGTCGGATAGACGTAGGCGAAATAGGTCTTCTTGCAGCCACAGTCGACGGTGATCGGCTTGGTCG
Organism: Lysobacterales bacterium; assembly: GCA_016703225.1. Classification (NCBI taxonomy): domain Bacteria; kingdom Pseudomonadati; phylum Pseudomonadota; class Gammaproteobacteria; order Lysobacterales; species Lysobacterales bacterium. The sequence goes on along the minus strand of JADJCM010000003.1, from coordinate 699,858 downwards.
CGAACGCGGCCTGGATGGCGTCGAAGTGGTTCTTGCCAGTGGTGTAGCGGGAACTGGTGGCCGCTCCAAACCAGGTCGAGTAGCGCGCGCTGATGTTCGTGTAGGAGTGCGATGCGAAGTACGACTTGGCGTTGCCGGCGTAACTGTCCGCAGAGTTCAGTGCCGTCATCAGCTGCGATTTCTGCGTGGTCGTGCACTTGGTGAAGGTCGGCGTGATGCCGAGTGCCTTCACGCCCAGACCGGCGTAGGGATCATCCCCGGCGCGCTGGGCGAGGAACTGGTCGGAGCCGTCCACCCACATCAGCGTCGGCGTGGTGTTGATGCGCTTGGCGCGGCCAGAGTTATCGAACAGGAACTCGTCGTAACGGACTTCGTACTGGCCGCTCTTGGCGAAGTTGTAGAACGCCGAGAGGTCGAGTTCGACCGAGCGTGTCTCACCCGGGCGCAATGTCATGTAGTCGCGCGAGGTCGGTTCGCCACGCTTGATCATGCGTCCGGTGTAAGCAACTTCCTCGCCGCCGACGTTGATCGCGAACAGCTTGCCGTTGACGCCGAAGAAAGGGGTCTGCCACTTTAGGATGCGCACGACCTGGTCGCTCGGGTTGCGCATGGTGAAGCGCACCGACCCCAGATAGTCGCCGACCGACTTGTCGAGGACCGGCGCCATCTCCACCTGCAGCGAGGCGCCGCCGGAGACGTTGGCAGCCAAGGCGTGGCCGATGGAAGCGGCGAGCAAGGTCGTGCCCAGCGCGAATGCACCCAGATGCTTCATTCTCGATTCCCCTGTTGGTTGGACGTGCCGGCGTGGTGTCGGCACGAGCGGAACTTACGCGCCGAAACTGTGAACTGGCAAGCACTTTCGATGTTGCGCCGCGGCAGTATGGCGGCGCATCCAGGGGGCTGCAATCAGGCCAGCAGGCGGCCGAGCGCCACACGAATGCGCTCGTCGAAGGCACTGCGCGCATTGCTTCCGCTGCCAGGCAGAGCCAGCCACTCTCGCCACAAACGTTCCGCCTCGTCAACCGCGGCTTGCGCTGCGCCGCCGCTGAGCTTGTCGGCCAGCCGAGCCATCTGCAGCTGGCGGCGTTGTTCGCGATCCGCTTCGGGCGAGGCGACCCCGGCGAGCAGTTCGCAGCGAATCGCGAGTACGGTAATCGCGATGTCGTCAGCCAGCTCGTCAGCCAGGGCAGCGGCCTGTGCCGCGTCGCTAAGTGCGGTCACGAGCGACTGGTGCCGCGACGCCAGTTCGGCCGGAATGCCTTGCTCGCGCAAGGCGTCCAGCACGCTCGCCTCCGAGCCATCGGCGCTGGCGTGGGCGATGCGCTGTTCGATCGCGGCGAGCCGCGCGGCAAGTTCCGCCGTGTGTGTGCGAGCCTCGCGCAGCTGCTCGGCTCGAAGCACCGCCATGCGGCGTTCGATCCGGGCCTGGGCGCGATCGCAGGCGAGATCGTCGTCGCGCTGGCGGCCTTCGAGACTCTGGAAGCGCTGGCGCAGCTGGGATGACTGTTGACGCAAGGCGTCCAGCGACAGCTCGGCGTCGGCGAGAGCTTCGATCTCCGCCAGCGTCGAGGCCACCGCCTGCTGCTGCGCGCCGCGTTCGTCGCGCACGCGCTGGCTGTCGTCGCGCTCGCGTTCGAACACCGGGTCGATCAACGCACGCAGCTCTTCCCACAGCGCGTCTTCGCTCTTGCGCTGCCCGCGTGGCAGCGCCTTCCATTGCGGCATCACCGCCTTGGCGATGTTCACCTGGTCGCGGGCATCGGCGGCAGCAAGTTGGCGTCGCACCTGCGCGATCAGTTTCTGCTTGGCTTCGCGTGCCTCGCTGTTGAAGGCCTCGATGCGGGAGTGCACAGCGTCGGCGAGTTGCTTGCGCCGTTGCCCGCTGTCGCGGCGGGCGCTGCCGACCAACTCGGCGACTGCGGCACCGGCGTCGTTCAACTGTTTTCGCCAGTCGAGCAGGGCCGGCAGTGGCAATGCCGGGTCGGCCAGCGCAGCCTCGGCACTGTCGAGCAGCTCGCTCAAACCGCGACCTTTTTCATCGCGCAGCTCCTTGCGCTTTTCGAGGTACGGCTTGGCCGGCGCAATTGATTGATTGAGGATGGCGCGAAAGCGCCTTGCGATGCTGTCGCCGGACTCGCTGGCAGCGTCGGTGATGGTCAGACGCTCCCACTCGCCCTGCAGTTCGCGCACCCGCGTGAGCAGGGCGTCGGGATGCAGGCCGCTGCCGATCAAGGCCTCGGCGGCTTCGCACAGGCGCTGCTTCTGTTCGCGCGACGACCACTGTTGCCAGCGCTCCAGTTTGGCGTAGTCGTGGTCGAGTGCCGCGAGGCGCTTGCCTTCGTCCCAGTGCGCGCGTGGCCATTCGCCTTCCAGCTGCTGCAGCGCCAGACGGGCACTGCGGGCGTCGACGAAACGGCCGCCATCGAGTGCCTCGGCGTAGCGTTGCACAGCGGCATGGACGCGCTCGCGCTGTTGTCGGCGCAGGCTCTGCGCGGCTTCCTGCGCGGCCGCAGCCTGGGCCTTTGCGGCTTCGGCGCCAGCATCCGGCAACACCGCCTCCGCCACCACCTCGACCACGGGGACCATTTCGGCCGCGACCGGCACTGGCTCGGAAACGGCAGGCGGCTCCGGTTTCGGCGGCGGGTTGAGCATGTGCCGCAGGGTATCGACCAGACCGCCGAAACGGCGCGAGATCGGTTGCTCCGCAGCGATGGCCAGATGCAACCAATTCTCCTCGATCTCTGCCAGGCGGCGCTCGGCGTCCTCGCCGCGCGCGCGCAGCAGCTGGTCGACCGCGGCGCACAGTTCCTGCGCGCGCGCCTCGATGGCTTCGGCATCTCCGGCCGCCAGGCGCAGCCGTTGCAGCCGCTCGCGCGCCATCCGCGCCAACTGCTTGTCGTTCTTGCGCGCGCGCTCGTGGATACGTTCGATCTGTGCCGGTTCGTCGATGCGCTCGAGCAGTTGCAGGCGCAGGCTGGCATCGGTGTCCTTGACGCAGCGATCGGCCAGGAACGCGACGCGCTGGATACGTTCCAGGGCGCAGGCGCGCAGTTCGCGTTCGCGGGCTTCGCTGGCGATGAGTTCAAGCAGCGGCGAGTTGTCGAGCACGCGCACGATGCGGACGCGGGCGTCGAGCGCGACACCTGCGTCGAGCAACTGCTGGCGCAGCCGCGCGCCGGCGGCATCGCGTACTTCCGGCGACAGGTCGAGCCGTGCGCGATCTCCGAGCAGCGAAAGATCGACGATGCGTCTCACCGCCGCCAACCGCACCTTGGCGTCGGCGTCATGGCGGGCGATGTCGGGCAGGCGCTCGGTCAGCGCGCTGTCCTGCGACGTGGTCACGGCCTGCGCGCGCTTGTCGGCGTCGGCGCTTTCCCAGGCCGGTCTGGAGAACAGGGAGAACAATTTCATCGGGGCATCCTTGGCGGGTCCGCGTCAGTGCTGCGCGGACGATTTGTCGCAAGCCTAGCAAGGGCGGTCGCCGATCGGCCAGAAGGCAATGCATCGCGGCGCTGCCGCTATGCTGCGCGCCCGCCATTGCACCGAATTGCGCCGATGTCCGATGCCAGCAGATTCTCCGGGATCGACCGCCTCTACGGGCGCGGTGCGGTGTTGCGCCTGCAAGCCCGGCATGTGGCCGTGGTCGGGGTCGGCGGTGTCGGGTCGTGGGCAGCCGAGGCGCTGGTGCGCAGTGGCATCGGCGAGCTGACCTTGTTCGATGCCGACGAGATCTGCGTGTCCAACAGCAACCGCCAGGTGCACGCTCTGGTCGGCCAATTCGGACGGCTCAAAGTCGAGTCCCTGGGTGAGCGTTTGCGCTTGATCTCGCCGCAGATCCGGATCAACGAGGAGGCCGCCTTCGTGACGCCGGCCACGCTCGCCGAGCAGATCGGCCGCGGTTATGACCTGGTGCTCGACTGCTGTGATGCGTTTCGGGTCAAGGTCGAGCTGATCGCTTTCTGCCGGCGGCGCAAGCTGCCGCTGATCGTTTCCGGCTCGGCAGGCGGGCGCACCGATCCGACCCGCATCAGCGTGCGCGATCTGTCCAAGACCGAACACGACGCGATGCTTGCGCTGATCCGCAAAAAGCTTCGCGACGAGTTCCATTTTCCGCGCGGACCCAAGCGCTACTTCGGCGTGCAGGCGGTTTATTCGCTGGAGAACGTGCGCTATCCGCAAGCCGATGGCAGCGTCTGCGGGCTGCGTCCGCAGGCGGGCGAGGGCGGCAAGCTGGACTGCGGTGGCGGCCTCGGCGCGGCCATGCACGTGACCGCGGGATTTGCCATGGCCATGGTCGGACGGGCACTGGAGCGCCTGCTGCTGGAGCCGCCTCAGGAGGCGGCGAAACCGGCCTGATCGAGCCCGAAAAGGCGGACCGCGTTGGCGGTGGTTGCGGCGGCGATGTTCGCCGCATCGACCCCACGCAGGCCCGCGACGACGGCCGCGACCTCGACGATCGACGCCGGCTCGTTGCGGGCGCCGCGAGCGCTGGCGTTCGGCTGGTCCGGTGCGTCCGACTCCAGCAGCAGCCACTCGATCGGCATGGCCGCGACGATGCCCCGCAGGCGCTGCGCACGTTCGTAGGTGACCGGCCCACCGATGCCGAGATGGAATCCGAGCGCCCACAGCTGCTGCGCCTGTTCCAGGCTGCCGCTGAAACTGTGCACGACGCCACGCAGGCCGCGCTCGCGGCGCAGCCACTGGATCACCTCATCGACGGCGCGGCGCGCGTGCAGGATCAGCGGCAGGTCGAACTCGCGCGCCATCCGCAATTGCGCGGCGAACAGGGAGCGCTGACGCTCGCGGTCCAGACCCCCGACAAAGTAGTCGAGACCGCATTCGCCGACTGCCACCGCGCCTTCGCGCTCGATGAACGCTTCGATCTGCTGCAGGTCCGCGTCGCGATGCTGTTCCAGATACACCGGATGCAGGCCATATGCGGCAAAACGGTCGCGGCGTCCACGACAAAGCGCGGCCAGCGCCGGGAAGGCTTCGGCCGCGACCGCGGGCAGGATCTGTGCGATTACGCCGGCGTCCCGCGCACGCGCACTCACCGCATCGCGGTCAGCGTCGAACTCCGTCGCATCGAGGTGGCAGTGGCTGTCGATCAGGCGCATGACTCACGCCGCCGGCGGCCGCTCGCCACGCTTCCACGCCGAGAACAGCAGCGTGAGCGCGCCGAGCAGGATTTCATCGACGAACGGGATGAAATCCGGAATCAGCACGTCAACGATGAAGATCGCGGCGCTGAACAGGAACAGGGTGCGAAATCGCAATCGCGACAGGAAGGCGAGGATCAGGGCCGGCATGCGCTCACCACGGCTGGGCAGGGACGCCGGAATATCGCATGCTCCGCAAATGCCTGCGTGGAAACCCATGGTCGCGGTCGCCCTGTTCCTCGCCGCGACCGCGGCGATGGCGCAGCCGCGGCTGTATCGCTGCCGCCAGGCGAACGGTCAGTGGGTGTTTCAGGGCCAGCCCTGCGCCGCGGGCGAAGCACCGAGTGACGCCGAACGCGGCCAGCCGCCGGAAATCACGCCGGGCGGGCGCACGGCAGCGCTGCCGGCGCAGTGCGAGACGGTGCCGCTGCATTTCCCGCTGGCCGATCCGGCGCTCGATGGCGCCGAACTCACCTTGTTGTTGCGGCGCGATGCCAACGGCTACCAGGTGGTGTTGCGTCTGGCCGGTGTGGTGGAACGCGATGGCGGTCCGGTGCCGGTGCAATTCAGCGATCGGCTGGGCGCGCAGGGCCTGCGCTTCGACGACGGCGAACGCATCCGACCGGACTTCCGTCGCGGCGATCGCGAGATCGGATGGGGCTACGCACGTTCGGCGGCGCTGCTCGAACGCGCCGGAACGTCGATGCTGGTCGATGTCGAGGTTGAACCGCGCGGTTATGCGCAGTCGCTGCTCTCGGCTCCGCTCGCAACCACCGCATTGGCTGCGGCTCGATCGGAAATGCTGCGTTGCCACCTGCTGCGCGAACGCGTGCGCAAGGCCTCAGATGCGGAACGCGCAGACCAGGTCGACCAGGCAGGCAGCGATACCGAGGCACCGCGTCCCTAGCGAGTACCCGCGCAGCCGCGCGGCGACCATCAGTGCCCGCTCGCCGCTGCATGCGTCAGCCAGTCCGTTGGGTGGAGTATCTACGCCAGCGGGCGGGTATTCGTGTTGTGCTTCGGTCTTCGCGGCAAGCTCGTCGAGACGACTGGACAGGAGTGCCGCCACGATCACGACAACCGCAGTCAGCGCCAACATGATCCAGCGCATTTCCCCGAAGAACGCGGGCAGGCCCTGCTCGGTGACTGCACCCATGCGGCCGAGTTGCACGGCGGCCGCAGCCATCACAACACATCCGGCCGCAATCGTGAAACGGGCCGTAGCATCCGGCTTGAACTTGGGCATGGGCTCGCTCTTGTTGCCGATGGGCGCAAGGTATCGAAAATTGTGAAATTCGGGCAAGCCATCCGATCGGCTCGAGCGCTCCGCTGGTCCGGAAATGCGCCGCCACTCTGCGCCGGTTTTTGAACTATGTTCGGCGAGGTGTCTACCAGCCGCAGGGCAAGCAACATGTCCGAGCAAGGAAACCGGTCCGACCGGGAGCAAGGCGCAGTAGCAGGGGAAGCGAAGCGGACCGGGCGGCTGCTGAGTGTGCTCGGCGTCGCCTTCGGGCTGGCGGTGCTGGTCGGCAACACCATCGGCATGGGCATCCTGCGCACGCCAGGCGAAATCGCTGCGCATCTGCCCTCGGCCGCAGCGTTCCTGCTGGTATGGGTGGCCGGCGCGGTGTATGCGCTGCTCGGAGCGCTGTGTGTGTCCGAACTCGGCGCGATGCGGCCGCGCTCGGGCGGTCTCTACACCTTCGTGCACCACGCGCTCGGCGGATATCCCGGATTTGTCTCCGGCTGGACCGACTGGATCGCTACCTGCGGCAGTGCCGCGGCGGTGGCGATGGTGATCGCCGAATACCTTGGACCGCTGGTGCCGGCACTGGCCGATTGGCAGACCACGGTCGCCGCGGTGCTGCTGGTCGCCTTCACGCTGCTGCACTGGCGCGGCGTGCGCATGGGCGACCTGGCGCAGCAGGGCACCAGCCTGCTCAAGGGCATCGCCTTGGTGGTGCTGGCGCTGGTGGCGCTGGTGGTATCCGTGCCCGAGGCCGCTGGCGCGCCGGTTGCTGCTGCTGCGCCCACGCTGCCGGCGGGCATGGCGCTGGCCGCGGCGGTGGTGCTGTCGTTGCAGTCGGCGATCTACACCTATGACGGCTGGACCGGCCCGGTCTATTTCGGCGAGGAAGTACGCGACCCCGGGCGCAACCTGCCGCGCGCGATGATTGGCGGCGTGCTGATCGTGCTCGCGATCTACCTGCTGCTCAACGCCGCGTTCCTGCGCGTGGTGCCGATCGAGCAGATGGCCGGCGATCCGTTCGTCGCCGCGACCGCGGCCACACGCCTGTTCGGCCCGGTCGGCGACACCGTGCTGCGCGTGCTGATGATCCTGTCGCTGGTCGCTTCGCTCAGCGCGCTGCTGATGATGGGTTCGCGCGTGCCGTATGCGCTAAGCCGCGACCGTCTGTTCCCACAAGTCCTGCAGCGGGTCAACTCCGGCGGCACGCCGGTTCCGGCGCTGCTCGCCGGATTGCTGCTGGCGCTCGCGTTCATCGCCAGCAACACTTTCGATACCGTGGTGTCGCTGCTGGCGTTCTTTTTCGTCGCCAACTACGTGCTGACTTTCACCAGCCTGTTCGTGCTGCGCATCCGCGAACCCGACGCACCACGCCCGTTCCGCGTCCCGCGCTATCCGCTGGTGCCCGGCCTCGCGCTGCTCGGCTCGCTCGCCTTCCTCGCCGCCGCGATCTACAGCGACACGAAAAACAGCCTGCTCGCCCTCGGCCTGGTTGCGGTCAGCTGGCCGGTGTATTGGCTGTTGCGCAAGGGCCACGCCGGATCCAAGTGACGCTCGCGCCGCGGGCGTCACTTCTCCGAGCGCTTAGACCCGCTCGAAGATGCCGGCGGCGCCCATGCCGGTGCCGATGCACATGGTGACCATGCCGTACTTCTGCTGGCGGCGTTGCAGGCCGTGGGTGAGGGTGGCGATGCGGACGGCGCCGGTGGCGCCGAGCGGGTGGCCGAGTGCGATGGCGCCACCGAGCGGGTTCACCTTGGTCGGATCGATGCCGAGGTCCTGCATCACCGCGATCGCCTGCGCGGCGAAGGCTTCGTTGAGCTCGATCCAGTCCAGATCCTGCATCGAGATGCCGGCCAGCGCGCAGGCCTTCGGGATCGCCGCCTTGGGGCCCATGCCCATGATCTCCGGCGGCACGCCGGCGACCGCGAACGAGACGAAACGGGCGAGGGGAGTCAGGTTGAATTCCTGGATCGCCTTCTCGCTGGCGAGCAGCACCGCACCGGCGCCATCCGACATCTGCGAGCTGTTGCCGGCAGTGACCGAGCCTCCGGCGCGGAACACCGTCTTGAGGCCGGCGAGCGCCTCCAGCGTGGTGTCGGCGCGCGGGCCTTCGTCCTGCTGGATCAGCTTGCGCAATACGCGCACGTCGCGCTTGTCGAGGTCGGGCAGGCGATCGTCGATCTCGTAGGGCAGGATCTCGCCGCCGAACTCGCCGGCTGCGATCGCGGCCGCGGCCTTCTGATGGCTGGCCAACGCAAACTGGTCCTGCGCCTCGCGCGTGACCTTCCACTGCTCGGCCACCTTCTCGGCGGTGATGCCCATGCCGTAGGCGATGGCGAAGTTCTCGTTCTGGTAGACCGCCGGGTTCATCGCGATCTTGTGGCCCATCATCGGGATCATGCTCATCGACTCGGCGCCGGCACCGATCATCAGGTCGGCCTCGCCGAGACGGATGCGATCGGCCGCGAGCGCCACGGCCTGTACGCCCGAGGAGCAGAAGCGGTTGATGGTCATCGCGCTGATCGTGTTCGGCAACCCGGCGAGCAGCATGCCGATGCGCGCGAAGTTCATGCCTTGCTCGGCTTCCGGCATGGCGCAACCGACGATGATGTCGTCGATGCGCGTGCGGTCGAGTTGCGGCAGCGGATCGAGAATGCCGCGCAGTGCATGCGCGAGCAGGTCGTCCGGGCGGGTGTTCTTGAACACGCCGCGGGGCGCCTTGCCGACCGCGGTGCGGTTGGCGGCGACGATGTAGCAATCCTGGACTTGCTTGGACATGGGATTCTCCGAATGCCTGATCAATTGCGCAGCGGCTTGCCGGTCTTGAGCGTATGCAGGATGCGCTCCTGGGTTTTCGGCATCTGCGCCAGCGCGACGAAATGCTTGCGTTCCAGATCGAGCAGCCACGGCTCGTCGACCAGCGAACCGCGTTCGATCTCGCCGCCGCACAGGGTGTCGGCGATGCGGCGACCGATCTCGGCGTCGTGCTCGGAGATGAAGCGGCCTTCGAGCATGTTGATCAGCAGCATGCGCAGCGAGGCGGTGCCGGTGTCGCCGGCGACCGGGATCGCGCGCGCTGGCAGCGGCGGGCGATAGCCCGATTCGTACAGTGCACGCGCTTCGTTCTTGGCCACGTACAGCAGCTCGTGGCTGTTGAACACGACCACGTCGGAGGATCGCAGCAGACCCAGTTCCTTCGCTTCCAGCGCGGAGCCCGAGACCGTCGCCATCGCCACTGCCTGGAACGCGCGTTGCAGGAACGGGAACAGATCGCCGCCTTCGGCCTTCTGCGCGCAGCGCACGCTCAGTTCCTTGAGACCGCCACCGGCTGGCAGCAGGCCGACGCCGGCTTCAACCAACCCGATATAGCTCTCGAGCGCAGCCACGGTGCGCGCCGAATGCATCTGGAATTCGCAGCCGCCACCGAGCGCCATGCCGCGCACCGCGCACACCACCGGCACCAGCGAATGCTTGATGCGCATCGAGGTCTGCTGGAAGCGGTCGATCATCGCCTCGAACTCGGCCAGCTTGCCGGCCTGCAGCGCACCCATCGCGCCGGTGAGGTCGGCGCCAGCGCTGAACGGCTCGCCGTGCTGCCAGATCACCAGTCCCTTGAAGCCGCGCTCGGCTTCGTCGACGGCGCGATGGATGGCGTCGAGCACTCCGCCGCTGACCGTGTTCATCTTGGTCTTGAAGCTGAGGATCGCGATCTCGTCGCCCTGGTGCCACATGCGCGCGTCCGCGGTATCGAACACGGTGGTGCCTGGGTGTGGCAGTTCGCCGAGCAGCGGATCCGGGAACAACTGGCGCTGATACACGGCCGCCTTGCTGCGCGCACGATAGGTGTTGTCGCGCGGTGCGAAGGAACCATGCGAAGCATGCACGCCGGCGCGCGTGGCATCGACCGCCCACTTCGGCAGGGCAGCGTTCGACATCGACTTGCCGGCATCGATGTCGGCCTGGATCCACTCGGTGATCTGTTTCCAGCCGGCGGCCTGCCAGGTCTCGAACGGGCCCTGCGCCCAGCCGTAGCCCCAGCGAATGGCAAAGTCGACGTCACGGGCATTGTCCGCGATTTCCTCGAGGTGCACCGCGGTGTAATGAAACAGGTCACGGAAGCAGGCCCACAGGAACTGCGCCTGCGTCTCGGTCGAGTTGCGCAACGCGGCCAGCTTCTCGGCCGGGTTCTTGATCTTCAGGATTGCCTCGACCTCGGGCACCACCTTGCCGGTCTGCGCGACGTAGGCGCCCTGGGCGAGGTCGATCATCTGGATGTCGTTGCCGACCTTCTTGAAGATGCCGGCCTTGCTCTTCTGGCCGAGCGCGCCTTTCTCGATCAGCGCCTTCAGCCACAGCGGCGCCTGGAAGTAGCTGCGCCACGGATCGTCGGGCAGGGTATCGGCCATGGTCTTGATCACGTGCGCCATGGTGTCGAGACCGACGACGTCGGCGGTGCGATAGGTCGCGGATTTCGGGCGGCCGATGGCCGGCCCGGTGAGGGCATCGACGACATCGAAACCGAGACCGAACTTCTCGGTGTGGTGCATCGTTGCCAGCATCGAGAACACGCCGATGCGATTGCCGATGAAGTTGGGGGTGTCCTTCGCGCGCACCACGCCCTTGCCCAGCGTAGTGGTGAGGAAGGATTCGAGTGCATCGAGGATGGCCGGCGAAGTCGCGCGGATCGGGATCAATTCGACCAGATGCATGTAGCGCGGTGGGTTGAAGAAGTGCACGCCGCAGAAGCGTTCGTGACGCTCTCTCGGCAGGCCTTCCGCCAACTGCTGGATCGGCAGCCCGGAGGTGTTGCTGGCGATCACCGCGTCGTCCTTCAGGTGCGGCACGATCTTGCGGTACAGGTCGTGCTTCCAGTCCATGCGTTCGGCGATCGCCTCGATCACCAGATCGCAATGCGCGAGCAGCGGCAGGTGCTGCTCGTAGTTGGCCGGGATGATCTCGCCCGCCTTCGACTTCAGTGCCAGCGGCGTCGGGCTCAGCTTGCCGAGATTGGCGATGGCCTTGGTCGCGATGCCGTTCGGATCGCCTTCCTTCGCGGGCAGGTCGAACAGCAGGACTTCGACATTGGCATTGGCGAGGTGCGCAGCGATCTGCGCGCCCATCACGCCGGCGCCGAGCACGGCGGCACGGCGGATTCTGAGCGTTGCGTCGGTCATGGGAGCTTTCCGGGTCGGGGTTTGGATTACGGTGCGCGCAGGCCGGCGGCGGCGAAGCGCACGAAATGTTCGGCGGCGGTGCGGCGATGCTGTTCGTCGCTGACCCCGGCCGGCTTCTTGATCATGCCGAAGTCGGACATGGCGTAGGTCAGCGCGCCGCTGACGAAGTCCAGACGCCAGTACAGGGCGTCCTTGGGCAGGTTTGGCAACAGGTTCGCGATCACCTTGGCGAATTCGCCCAGCACGTGCCCGTAGTTGTCGGAGACGAAACGGCGCAGGCGCTGGTCGTGTTCGGCGAAGGCACGCGCGAGCAGGCGCACGAACGAGGAACCACCGCGTTCCGAGGCCAGCGACAGCGCCGGCTGCACGAACGCCTCCAGCACCTGCTCCAGCGTCGCCTGGCGCGAAGAACGAACTTTTTCGAGCGCGGCCATGCGCGCTGCGGTGAGGTCGTCGAGGCGGCGCTTGAACAGTTCGTTGATCAGGTTTTCCTTCGACCCGAAGTGGTAATTCACCGCGGCCAGATTGACGTTGGCCGCGGAAGTCACCTGGCGCAATGACGCGCCCGCGAAACCGGACTTCGCGAACAGGTCTTCGGCCGCACTGAGGATGCGTTCTTTGGTCGAGAAATGGGGATTGATCACGGGAGGCGCCTGGGATGCGGGGAACATGGAGGCCGATTGGTCGCCGCCACGGCTCGCTCGAACGCTTCAAACGGGCGTTCGAAGGCTAGCGACCACCACGCCCTTCGTCAATGCGCGTTCAGCCTTGCCGGTGTTTTGCCAGACGCAACCAGGTGTCGACGACGGTGTCCGGATTCAGCGACACCGACTCGATGCCCTGGTCCATCAGCCACTCGGCGAGGTCGGGGTGGTCGCTCGGGCCCTGGCCGCAGATGCCGATGTATTTGCCGCGTGCGCGGCAGGCCTGGATCGCCATCGCCAGCAGGAGCTTGACGGCATCGTTGCGTTCGTCGAACAGGTCGGCGACCAGGGCGGAGTCGCGGTCGAGGCCGAGCGTGAGCTGGGTGAGGTCGTTCGAGCCGATCGAGAAGCCGTCGAAGTGATCGAGGAACTGGTCGGCGAGCAGGGCGTTCGAAGGCAGCTCGCACATCATGATCAGCTTGAGCCCATCCTTGCCGCGTTCAAGGCCATTTTTCGCGAGCACTTCGACGACGCGGCGGGCTTCGTCGACGGTGCGCACGAACGGGATCATCACCCAGGCGTTGGTCAGGCCCATTTCCTCGCGCACCTTCTTCATCGCGCGGCATTCGAGCGCGAAGCAGTCGGCAAAGTCGGCGGAGACGTAACGACTGGCACCGCGATAGCCGATCATCGGGTTCTCTTCATGCGGCTCGTAACGCTTGCCGCCGATCAGGTTCGCGTATTCGTTCGACTTGAAGTCGGACAGGCGCACGATCACCGGGTTTGGTGCGAACGCGGCAGTCAGCGTCGCGATGCCTTCGGCGAGGCGGTCGACATAGAACTGCACCGGGTCGGTGTAGCCGGCCATGCGTTCGTCGATCAGCTTCTTCGTCGCCGCGTCCTGCTGCGCGTAGTTCAACAGCGCCTTCGGGTGCACGCCGATGTGGCTGTTGATGATCATCTCCAGTCGCGCCAGGCCGACACCGGCATTCGGCAACTGGGCGAAGTCGAAGGCGCGCTCCGGGTTCGCGACATTCATCATGATCTTGAGCGGTGCCGGTGGCATCTGCTCGAGATCGGCGGTGATGCGTTCGAACGCGAGTTGGCCCTCGTAGATGAAACCGGTGTCGCCTTCGGCGCAGGACACGGTGACATCGGTACCGTCGGGAATGCTCTCCAGCGCATTGCCGCAGCCAACGACGGCGGGCACGCCGAGTTCGCGCGCGATGATCGCGGCGTGGCAGGTGCGGCCGCCGCGGTTGGTGACGATCGCCGACGCGCGCTTCATGATCGGTTCCCAGTCCGGGTCGGTCATGTCGGCGACGAGCACGTCACCGGGCTGCAGCTTGTTCATCTCCTTGATCGAGCGGATCACGCGCGCCTTGCCGGCGCCGATCTTGTGACCGATCGAACGACCCTCGCACAGCAATGGGCCCTTGCCGCTCAGGTGGAAGCGTTCGAGTTGGGTGGTGCGGCCGCGCGATTTCACCGTTTCCGGACGCGCCTGCACGATGAACAGCTTGCCGCTGATGCCGTCCTTGGCCCATTCGATGTCCATCGGGCGCTGGTAGTGCTGTTCGATCACCAAGGCCTGCTTCGAGAGTTCCTGCACGTCGGCATCGCTGATCGAGAAGCGGTTGCGCAGCTCGGCGGGTGTCGGCTCGGTGCGCACGCGCTCGCCGGGCTGGTTCGAATAGACCATGCGGATCAGCTTGGAGCCGAGCTGGCGACGCAGGATCGCCGGCTTGCCGGCGCGCAGCGTCGGCTTGTACACGTAGAACTCGTCCGGGTTCACGGCGCCTTGCACGACGGTTTCGCCGAGGCCATAACTCGCCGTCACGAACACCGCGTCGCGGAATCCGGACTCGGTGTCGAGCGTGAACAACACGCCGGACGCGCCGACGTCGGAGCGCACCATCAGCTGCACACCGGCCGAGAGGAACACGTCCTCGTGCTTGAAACCGTGGTGCACGCGATAGGCGATGGCGCGATCGTTGTACAGCGACGCGAACACTTCCTTGACCCGATGCAGCACGTCGTCGATGCCGACGACGTTCAGGAACGTCTCCTGCTGACCGGCGAACGACGCATCCGGCAGGTCCTCGGCGGTCGCCGAGGAGCGCACTGCAACGCTCACGTCCGCTGCCTGCCCTGAGCCTGTCGAAGGGCCGTTGTCGCTGCACAGCTTGGCATAGGCGACGCGAATGGTCTGGTCGAGCGCTGGGGTCAGCGCAGTTTCGATGACCCAGCTGCGGATCTCGTTGCCGGCCTTGGCGAGTGCGTCGACGTCCTCGATGTCGAGCGTGGCCAGCTTCGCGAAGATGCGCGCCTTCAGCCCACTCTGGTCGATGAACTCGCGGAAGGCGTGTGCGGTAGTGGCGAATCCACCCGGTACCGACACACCGAGACCGGCGAGGTGGCCGATCATTTCGCCGAGCGAGGCATTCTTGCCGCCCACCTGGGCCAGATCGGACAGACGCAGACGATCGAGCCAGAGCACCTGGTCGGTCATGGAGTTCTCCGGGAGCGTGCGGCGGGGCGCCGTGATGGCTGGATTTTCGGGGATCACGCCGCCAGCGGCAACCCTCGATGCGCGTCGGAGGTGGGCATTGCGTATGCTCGCCGCAAGACAGATGGGGCAATTCCATGGCGCGACAGATTTTCTACATCTCCGATGGCACTGGCATCACCGCGGAGACCATCGGCCATTCGGTGCTGACCCAGTTCGAAAGTGTCGAATTCGAGACGATGCGCATTCCCTTCGTCGACTCGGTCGAGAAGGCGCTCGAAGCCGCCGAACGCGTGCGCCTGGCCGGGATCGAATCCGGCGAACGACCAATCGTGGTCAATACCGTGGTCGATCCGGAATGGTCGCGCATGATCGCCGACAGCGGTGCGCTGATGCTGGATGTGTTCGCACCCTTCATTGCACCGCTCGAGCAGGAGCTTGGCACCAAGCGTCAGCCGCGCGTCGGCAAGGCCCACGGCCTGGTGAACTTCGCGCAGTACGAGGCGCGCATCAATGCGACCAACTACGCGTTGACCCACGATGACGGCATCGACTTCAACTACAGCGATGCCGATGTGATCCTGGTTGGGGTATCGCGTTCCGGCAAGACGCCGACCTGCCTGTTCATGGCCCTGCACTTCGGCGTGCGCGCAGCGAATTTTCCGCTGACACCGGACGATCTGGAGAGCCAGGAATTGCCGCGGCGACTGGCGATGCATCGGCACAAGCTGTTCGCTCTGACCATCGACCCGGCGCGCCTGCAGCAGGTACGCGAAGCGCGCAAGCCGGGCAGTCGTTACGCGACGCTGGAGCAATGTCGATTCGAAGTCAGCACCGCCGAAAAGCTGTTTCGGCGCGAGCGACTGCCGGTGCTGAGCACCACGCATACATCGATCGAGGAGATCGCCAGCAAGGTGCTGTCTGCACTCGGCATCGAGCGGCACCTGTACTGAGCGGGCTTCGATGATACGCCGCATTTCCGTGCATGTGCAGGCTGGTGGGAGTGAAGCGAATCGCTACCATCGAACCCATGAATTCGATCCTGCGCCAGCACGACTTGCAACGCCCGAGCCGATTCGGCTATCTGATGGGCTTGTACGGATCCAACTACTGGCAGCTGACGCGCTTGTTCGGGCCGCGCGGCTTGGCCCCGGGCGGCTACCGCTCGTTGGGGCAGGTCGGGCTGCCGCTGCGGCTGGATGTTCTGGAGCAGCATGCGTTCACCACCGACCTGCGGCTCAGCTATGAGTTCGTCGATGACCTGACCGGCCAGCCCGATCCCTCCGCACGCCTGCGCCTGTTCAGCGACGCGCGCATGGCCGAGGTCACGGCCTGCTATTTCGGGTCACGGCTGGAGGATGTGCTCGGTCGCAGCGCGCCTGCGGCTACCGTGTTCCGCCACCGCTTGCGGATGAATGCGTTTCTGTCGAAGTGGCTGGAGTATCTGGAGCAGAGCGGGCACTCGCGCTTCGGTCTCGAAGCCGTCGCCTGAAAACGACACGGGCGCCCTGCGGCGCCCGGTGCTGAAAGCGGAAGTCGATCACTTGTAGCCGAAGAAGCCCTCGAGCACCTTTTCGTTGCCGTCATAATTGGCCGCGGACGCTTCGATGAACTGGGTGACGCCAAGCTCGGCCAGCACTTCATAGGCGCCCTGATCCTCGTGCAGCTTGAGCAATGCATCCTTCATTGCCTGCTTGGCCTCCGGCGGAACCGTTGGCGCCGCCGACATCGCTGCACCCGGGTATTCCTTGGAGGTCGCGATCGGGATCAGGTTCGGGTACTGGTTCATGAGCCAGGTCGGCACGATGGCCGCGTCGGCCTCGCCGGCAAACACGATCTCGACCCCGTCCACCCAGCTTTGCGCGGTGGACATCAGGTTGGGTTGCCGCACCGGGTCCGGGAAGAACTGCAGCAGCATCGCGAAACCCATGCTCGGCGACGGCATCGACACGATGTTCTTGTTGATCAAACCACGCAGCGTGGTGTCGGTGAGCTGGTCGCTGCCGAGCAGGGTGTAGCTGGTGTTCTCGACAGTGCGCGCAATCGGTTCGTACTGGAAACGCTTGGCGCGAAAATCGGTGAAATGGGCTTCGGAAAACATGAAGTCGACCGGCGCGTTCTGGCGCACGTCGCGCCAGAAGAAGTGGTAGTTGCGCGAGGTGACCAGGGTGATCTTGTGTCCCGTCGCCTTGCTCAGATATGCCACCAGCGGCTGGTAGACCTCGGTTGCCCGCTGCACGTTGTAGCTGGGCTCGACCAGCAGCTTGTATTCGGCAGCCGAAGCGCTGGTGACGGCGGTGACGCCGAACAGCGTCAACACTGCGAACTGCTTGCCCTTGCGCAACACCTGGTTCATGGAGCTGTCTCCTCCTGATGCTGCTGCTATAGCACTTTTTCTCTGGAGTGCCAACGATCTAACGAAACTCTTTGTATCTGTTTCTAGGTGACGGGCGCGTACAACCGCAGCACCGCGCTGTCGATGCCGCCAGCACCGACCTGCAGCCGCGATGTGGACGGCACGCCAGCGATCACCGCAAGCGCGAGACTGCGGCCCGCGAGCACGATCTCGCCGAGTTCGGCGCCAGCGTCGAATACGGCGTCCACCGATTTCCAAGCGGCGCAAGGCGTGGCTTCGAGCAGCACCAGCGAGCGCTTGTTGCGGCCGAGGAAATGCGTTCGCGCAACGATCTCCTGCCCCGGATAGCAGCCCTTGCCGACGCTGAAGGCTGCGAACCGGTCGATCTGCAGCGAATGCGCCAGCTGCCTGCCGCTGGCGGTGACGTCGATCAGAGCCAGCCCGGCGCGCGCGAAATCGTCCAGCGCCTCGGCCGCCAGCGCCCGTGCGTCCTCGCGTGCAACCAAGGACACGCGCATCCCGGCGACATCGCAGTCCACACCCTCGGCGTCGCGTCCCAGGGTTCGAGACGCATCGACCTCAATCCGCACCTTGCGCCGGAACACCATGCGGCGCAGTGACGCGCCCAGTTCCTCACCGCGCGCGAAGGGCACCAGCAGGCGCCAATGATCGGCGGCGACGCGCCACACGCCAAGCACATGCAACACGCGCCCCTGCGCGTTCAGCAGCGCCGACCAGCGCCATCCGGCATCGGCCAATGAATTCAGATCGGCCGCCAGTTGCGCCTGCAGGAACGCCAGTGCATCGGGGCCGCGCACTTCGAGCAGATCAAACAGCGGCGCGTGGTTCATTGTGCAATTGTGCCTGCGCCGGGTGCACCGCGCACGAGGTCGCGAACAAGCGCGCAGCTTGTGGCTGATGGGCCCGAGCGCATAAACTCCACTGGCTACGCCATGAACGAACAGCCCGCTCTCATTCCTGCTCCCGACCTCCCGGCAACTGCGCCACTGGCGCCCGCGTCCGGCACGGCTATCGAGATCGGTGGCCGCAAGGGTCCCGAGCCGACACGCTATGGCGACTGGGAAAAAGACGGTCGCTGCATCGACTTCTAAGCGATTCCACTTTCCGAACAGGAGATTTCGATGAGCGCGCAACGCCCGTTGTCGCCTTTCATGATCGGACCGTACTACCGGCCCCAGCTCACCAGCGTCCTGTCCATCCTGCATCGCATCACCGGCTTGTTCCTGTGCCTGGGGGCGATCGGCCTGATTGCCTGGATTTTCGCCTTGGCTTCCGGTCCGGACAGCTATGCCGCGTTTGCCGGATTGGCCCATGGCGTCATCGGCAAGTTGCTGCTGGCGTCCTCGGTGTTCGCGCTCTGCTATCACTTGGGCAATGGCATCCGCCATTTGTTCTGGGACGCGGGCAGGGGCTTGGAGCTGAAGTCCGCCTACGCCAGCGGCTACGCGGTAGTCGCGTTCGCGATCGTGGCAACGGCAGGCGTGCTGCTCCTGGCGGGAGGTGCGCGATGAGCCTACGCACACCGCTCGCGCATGTGCGCGGCCTCGGTTCTGCAAAAGACGGCACCTCGCACTGGTGGATGCAACGCGTCAGTTCGGTGCTGCTCGCGCCGCTGTCGATCTGGTTCCTCCTCTGTGCGCTGCCGCTGTTCGGCGCCGATTACGCCGATGCCCGCGTCTGGCTGGCGCAGCCACTGAACTCCTTTCTGATCCTCGCGCTGGTGCTGACCGTGGTCTACCACGCGCTGCTCGGAGTACAGGTCGTGGTCGAGGACTACATCCACACGCGTTGGCTCGAAGTCGCCGTGCTGACTTCGATCCGGCTGCTCGCTTTCCTTGCCGCGCTCGCGACTTCGCTCGCCGTCGTGCGCATCGCCGTTGGAGGCTGACATGGCGAAGGACGCCTACAAGATCATTCACCACAAGTACGATGCGGTCGTGGTCGGCGCCGGCGGCGCCGGGTTGCGCGCCACCATGGGACTCGCGGCCAAGGGGCTCAAGACCGCCTGCATCACCAAGGTGTTCCCGACCCGTTCACATACCGTCGCGGCGCAAGGCGGCATGTCCGCCGCACTCGCGAACATGGGCGCGGACGACTGGCGCTGGCACTTCTTCGACACCGTGAAGGGTTCGGACTGGCTCGGCGACCAGGATGCGATCGAATACATGTGCCGCGAAGCGATTCCGGCAGTGATCGAACTCGAACACTATGGTGTGCCGTTCTCGCGCACCGAAGACGGCAAGATCTACCAACGCCCGTTCGGCGGCATGACCACCAAGTTCGGCGAAGGTCCGCCGGCGCAGCGCACCTGCGCCGCCGCCGACCGCACCGGCCACGCCATCCTGCACACCCTGTACCAGCAGTCGCTGAAGCACGACGCGCGCTTCTACATCGAGTACTTCGCGCTCGATTTGATCATGGACAACGGCGTCTGCCGTGGCGTGATCGCCTGGGATCTGGCCGAAGGTACCCTGCACGTGTTCCGTGCGCATGCGGTGATCCTCGCGACCGGCGGCTATGGCCGTGCCTATTTCTCGGCAACGTCCGCGCACACCTGCACCGGCGACGGTGGCGGCATGGTGCTGCGCGCCGGACTGCCGCTGCAGGACATGGAGTTCGTGCAGTTCCACCCGACCGGCATCTACGGCGCCGGATGTCTGATCACCGAAGGCGTGCGCGGCGAAGGCGGCTACCTGACCAACGCCAAGGGCGAGCGCTTCATGGAACGCTATGCGCCGAGCGTGAAGGACCTGGCGCCGCGCGACATGGTCAGCCGCTGCATGACCATCGAGATCCGCGAGGGCCGCGGTGTCGGCGCCGAGAACGACCATATCCACCTGCACCTCGAACACCTGGGCGCCTCGACCATCCACGAAAAGCTGCCGGGCATCGCCGAGTCGGCGCGCATCTTCGCCGGCGTCGACGTGACCCGGGAACCGATCCCGGTGATCCCGACCGTGCACTACAACATGGGCGGCATCCCGACCAACTACCACGGCGAAGTGGTGACCAAGCAGGGCGACAACCCGGATGCGGTGGTGCCCGGACTGTTCGCGATCGGCGAGGCGGCGTGCGTGTCCGTGCATGGCGCGAACCGGCTCGGCTCGAACTCGCTGCTCGATCTGGTGGTGTTCGGCCGCGCGGTCGCGAACCGCTGCGGCGACGTGGTCCAGCCCGGCGCGATCCACAAGGAGCTGCCGGCTTCGGCGCTCGATCCGGCACTGTCGAACTTCGATCGCCTGCGCCATGCCAACGGCGGCACTCCGACCGCCGATGTCCGCATGAACATGCAGCGCACGATGCAGCGTGACGCCGCGGTATTCCGCACCGGCGAGACGCTGAAGAACGGCTGCACCAAGATGAGCGAGGTGTTCGCCTCTTTCGCCGACGTCAAGGTGACCGACCGCTCGATGGTCTGGAACTCGGACCTAGTCGAAACCCTGGAATTGCAGAACCTGCTCGGGCAGGCGGTGGCGACCATCTACTCGGCCGAGAACCGCACCGAGAGCCGCGGCGCGCACGCGCGCGAAGACTTCGCCAGCCGCGACGACGTGAACTGGATGAAGCACACGCTGGTCAGCGTCAGCGACGCCGGCGCCTGCTCGTTCGACTATCGCCCGGTGCATCTGTACACCCAGGGCGGCGTCGATGCGGTGCCACCCAAAGAACGCAAGTACTGAGGTCCGCCATGGCCGAATTCTCTCTTCCGAAGAACTCGAAGGTCACCGCCGGCAAGCACCATGCGGCCAAGGCCGGCGCCAAGCAGGTGCGCCAGTTCAAGGTCTATCGCTGGAGCCCGGACGATGGCGCCAATCCGCGCACCGACACCTATGAAGTCGACGTCGGCAACTGCGGCCCGATGGTTCTCGACGCGCTGATCAAGATCAAGAACGAGATCGACCCGACCCTGACCTTCCGGCGTTCCTGCCGCGAGGGCATCTGCGGTTCGTGCGCGATGAACATCGACGGCACCAACACGCTCGCCTGCACCAAGTCGATCGGCGAATGCGGTTCGGGTGAAGTGAAGATCTATCCGCTGCCGCACATGCCGGTGGTCAAGGACCTGGTGCCGGATCTGACGCGGTTCTACGCACAGTACGCATCGATCCGCCCCTGGATCCGCACCCAGAGCGCTCCGCCGCCGGACCAGGAGCGGCTGCAGTCGAAGGAAGATCGCGCCAAGCTCGACGGGCTCTACGAGTGCATCCTGTGCGCCTGCTGCTCGACCTCGTGCCCGAGCTACTGGTGGAACGGCGAACGCTACCTCGGCCCGGCGATCCTGCTGCAGGCCTACCGCTGGATCATCGACTCGCGCGACGAAGATGCAGGCGACCGCCTCGACCATCTCGAGGACCCGTTCCGGCTTTATCGCTGCCATACCATCATGAACTGCACCAAAACCTGCCCCAAGGGCCTGAACCCGGCCAAGGCGATCGCCGAGATCAAGAAACTCATGGTGCAGCGGCGCACGCTGTGACCGAAATCCGCATCAAGCGCATGCGCTGGCACTGCCGGCGTGGGACACGCGAACTGGATCGCGTGCTGGAGCGCTGGCTGGATGAACATGCGGCGACCGCCGACGATGCGCTGCTGACGCAGTTCGAGTCCGTGCTCGCCTGCGAGGACCGGGAATTGCAGCGCTGGATTCTCGGTTACCACGACTGCGACCGCGTGGAGCTGAAGGCGCTCGTTGATGCGATCCGCGCCAAGCCTCTCGTTTGAGGCCTCGCCCTCGCGCATCGCCGGAGCGCTGACGCTCTGCATCACGCTGATGGCGATGCTGGCAGTGGCGGCCAGTGGGCTCGCCAGCAGTGCGAAGCTTGTGCTGCTCGCGCTGATCGTCCTCGCCGGCTCGCTCCAGCTGCGACTGCGCCGCGGCGATCCCGGCCCGCGTTGCACGCTGCAATCCGAAGGCGACTGGTTGCTCGTGCTCGGTACGGACGAAACCCGCGCCGAACTGCAGCGCAGCCACGACCTCGGCTTCCTGATCGCGCTGCAGTTCCGGAGCGACGGCGGCCGTCGCATCGATCTCGCCCTGTGGCACGATTCCATTCCCGCGGAGACCAGGCGACGCTTGCGGGTATGGCTGGGGCGAAAGGGCGGGCTGCACTGAGCCGCGCGCAGGTTGACTTGTGCTGTCGCAGCCATATCATATGCGATATGAGTTTGTTTCGTGTCGCGCTCGATACCAACGTACTCGTCGCGGCTTCGCGTAGCCGAACCGGCGCGTCCTTCGCCGTGCTGCAGGCGTGGAGAAGCAGGCGCTTCAAGGCACTGGTGTCGGTGCCCTTGATGCTCGAATACGAAGCCGTGCTGAATCGTCCGGAACAGCTTGCAGCGAGCGGGCGCAGCATCGCGATGAATCATGCGTTCCTGGATGCCATGTGTCTGCTGATCGAGCCGGTGCATCTGCACTACCTCTGGCGGCCGCAATTGCGCGATCCGTCCGACGAGATGGTGCTGGAGACAGCTCTGAATGGCCGCGCCAGCGGCATCGTCACACTCAATGGCCGGGATTTCGACGCCGCATCGGATTTCCGTATGTCCGTCATGACGCCTGGCGCGTTCCTCCGTCAACTGACCAAGGAGAATCTCTGATGGCCAACTACGCTCTGCGAGTTCCGGATTCACTGCTGGACTACGCGCGACAGGTCGCGGAGGAGGAGCATGTGTCGATGAACCAGTTCTTCGTCATGGCGATCGCGGAGAAGGTGTCGGCCCTCAAGACCGAGGCGTACTTCCGCATGCGCCAGTCGCGTGCTGATCTGGCTTCGCTCGACACCTGGCTCGCGGCCACCCCGGATCTTGCACCCGAGAAGGGTGACGAACTGCCCTGATCGCGCCTTCGCTACACTGTGCGCCTGCCACGAAGTCCCTGCATGTTCCGACCCCTAGAACTGTTCATCGGCCTGCGCTACACGCGCGCCAAGCGCCGGAACCATTTCATTTCGTTCATCTCGATGGTGTCGATGCTCGGCATTGCGCTCGGGGTGACGGCGTTGATCACGGTGATATCGGTGATGAACGGCTTCGAGGGCGAGTTGCGCGCGCGCATTCTCGGCATGGTTTCGCACGCGACCGTGGCCGGGGTCGGTGACGGGCTGGAGAACTGGGAAACCGCGCTGAAGACGGCGAAGACGCAGGCGCATGTCGTCGGTGCGGCGCCCTACATCGAGCGCGAGGCGATGCTGCAGGGCGGACGCGTCAGCGGCGCGATCCTGCGCGGCGTCGAACCGACCCTGGAACGCGAGGTCAGCGAGATCGCCGATCGCATCGTCGAAGGTTCCTGGGACGCACTGCAGCCCGGCGAATACGGCATCGTGCTCGGGCGCGAACTGGCGATCTGGGCCGGCGCGGAACTCGGCGGCGACGTGCTGGTGTACGCGCCGCAGGTGCGCGCCACGCCGGCGGGGGTGCTGCCGCAGATGCGTCGCTTCAAGGTCGTGGGCATCTTCGAAGCCGGGATGCAGGAGTACGACCGCGGCATGGCCATCATCCATGTGGGCGATGCCGCGAAGCTGTTTCGCATGGGCGACAAGGTCACCGGCGTGCGCCTGAAACTCGACGATTTGTTCCAGGCCAAGCGCGTCTCCGCCGATCTCGCCGACACGCTCGGCGGCTTCTACCGGGTGCGCGACTGGACCCACGAGCACTCGAATTTCTTCCGCGCGATCCAGACCGAGAGGATGGTGATGTTCATCATCCTGTCGCTGATCGTGACCGTGGCCGCGTTCAATCTGGTGTCGTCGCTGGTGATGCTGGTGACCGACAAGCAGGGCGACATCGCGATCCTGCGCACGCTCGGTCTCAGTCCACGCTCGGTGATGGGCGTGTTCGTGGTGCAGGGCACGATCATCGGCCTGGTCGGCATCGTGCTGGGCAGCATTGGCGGCGTGCTGCTGGCGGAAAATGTCACCAACGTCATGCGCTTCCTCGAATCCATGCTCGGCTTCGAGCTGATGCCGGCAGACATGTACTACATCAGCGATCTGCCCTCCGACCTGCGCTGGGACGACGTCACCACCATCATCGGTATGACGCTGGTACTGTGCCTGATCGCGACCCTGTACCCGGCCTGGCGCGCCGCGCGCACGCATCCGGTCGAGGCCCTGCGCTACGAATGAACGCTCCCGCCGACATCGTCCTCGCCGCCAGCGGCGTGTCCAAGACCTACCGCGAAACCCGTGTCGAAACGCAGGTGTTCGCTGACATCGACCTCACCGTGCGTGCCGGCGAGGCAATCGCGATCATGGGCGCTTCCGGCGCCGGCAAGAGCACGCTGCTGCATCTGCTCGGCGGGCTCGATGTGCCGGATCGCGGCGAAATCACCGTTGCCGGCCAGCACATGAACTCCCTGAGCGACAGCGCGCGCGGACGCCTGCGCAACGAGGCGCTCGGCTTCGTCTACCAGTTCCATCACCTGCTGCCCGAGTTCACCGCACTCGAGAATGTGGCGATGCCGCTGCTGATCCGCGGTTTGCGTGCATCCGCGGCGCGCGCCGAGGCGACGCGGATTCTGGAACGCGTCGGGCTCGGTCCGCGCCTCGAACACAAGCCCGGCGAACTTTCCGGCGGCGAACGCCAGCGCGCCGCGATCGCGCGCGCCCTGGTGACGCCCGCGAAGTGCGTGCTCGCCGACGAGCCCACCGGCAACCTCGACGCCGGCAACGCCGACGCCGTCTGCGCCATGCTGCTGGAACTGAAGCGCGACCTCGGCACCGCGGTGGTGATCGTGACGCATTCGGCCGAACTGGCTTCGCGCATGGACCGCGTGCTGGAACTGCGCGGCGGCAAGCTCGTCGCACGCTGAGGCGACGATGGCCTTGCACCTGCTGCGATTCGCGCCCGGTTTCCTGATCGGCGCGGTCGCGGCGCTTGTCGTTCCCGCACTGCCGGCGCGACCGGTCGCACTCTCGCTGCTGATCCTGGCCGCTGCCGCGCTTTGGTCGCGCGCGCGTTGGGTGGTCGCGATCGCCACGGTTATCGTCGGCATGTCCTGGTTTTGGCTGCACGCCGACGCCGCGCTGCGCGCACGGCTGCCGCCCGCTGCGGATGGCGGTGATGCCGCGATGCGGATTGAAGTGGTCGGCCTGCCCGAGGCGGGTGAACGCCAGATCCGCTTCGAGGCGCGAGTGCTGGAATCGAACTTGCTCGCACCCGGCACGAAGCTGCGCCTGGGCTGGTACGCACCGACACCCATGTTGTCTCCGGGCGATCGTGTCCAGGCGACCCTGCGCCTGCGGCGGCCGCGTGGTCGCGTCAATCCCGGTGGCTTCGATTTCGAACGCCACGCGCTCACAGAACGCATCGCTGCGGTCGGCTACGTGCGTTCCGGCGAGGTCGTGGCCGGGCAGGGCGGTGGCGCGATCGACCGCTTGCGCCTGCGTATTGCCGAGCGGATCGATGCCCGCGTGGCCGATGCGACGATGGCGGCGTTGCTGCGCGCGCTCGCGATCGGCGACGTGCGCGGTCTGCACGATGCCGACTGGGACGTGCTGCGCGCCACCGGCACCGGGCATCTGGTCGCGATCTCCGGCTTGCACGTCGGCCTGGTCGCGGCATTCGGCGCGTGGTGGTTCGTGTTGCTTTACCGGCTGTTTCCGCGCCTTGGCTTGCGCTGGCCGCGGCCGCAGGCGATGGCGGTCGGCGCGCTGGTCGCCGCCAGTGGCTATGCGTTGCTGGCCGGCTTCGGCGTGCCGGTCGTGCGGACCCTGCTGATGATCGCGGTGGCGCTGTCGGCGACGCTGATGCGACGTTCGCTGCGCAGCGTCGATGCGCTCCTGCTCGCCGCGCTGGTGATCGTCGCCATCGATCCGCTCAGCCTGCTCGGCGCCGGCTTCTGGCTGAGTTTCGTCGGCGTGGCGTTCCTGATCTGGGCGTTGACCGGATCGGAGACCTCGTTCGCCGGTTTGTGGCGCGCGCAGGTCGCGATGAGCATCGGCCTGCTGCCGATCGGCGCCTGGTGGTTCGCGCAGACCAGCGTGATCGGCTTTGCCGCGAATCTGTTCGCGGTGCCATGGATCACCTTCGTGATCGTGCCGCTGCTGTTGCTGGCGATGCTGGTCGATGCCGTCAGCGGCTACTCGGGGCTGTTCGCGCTGCCCGCCGCGCTGCTGCAACCGCTGTGGTCGGGGCTGAGCGTGAGCGCGCAGTCGCCGCTGGCCGAATGGCAGTTTGCGCAATTCTCTTGGTGGGCGCTGCCTCTGGCCGTGCTCGGATCCGCGTGGATGCTGCTGCCGCGCGGCGTGCCGCTGCGTATTCTGGGATTGGCGCTGCTGCTGCCGTTGCTGGTTCCGGCGCGAGACGATTTCGTCGACGGTGAGGTCGAGCTGACCACGTTCGATGTCGGCCAGGGCTTGTCGGTGCTGGTGCGCACGCGCAACCATGCTCTGCTCTACGACACCGGCGCGCGGCTCTCGGCCGACTTCGATCTTGGCGATGCGGTGGTGGTGCCGAGCCTGCGCGCGCTCGGCGTGCGCCGATTGGATCATCTGATGATCAGCCATCTCGACGGCGATCACGCTGGCGGCCGCGGCTCGGTGCTGCGCGCTTTCCCGGACACGATCGAGAGCATCGGCAACGAGGCCGACCCGGCGCCGCGCTGCGCGGCCGGGCAGCACTGGGAATGGGACGGCGTGCGCTTCGAACTGCTGCATCCGCCGCCGTATTTCCCCGACCTGGACAACGACAATTCCTGCGTGTTGCGGATCAGCTCCCGCCACGGCAGCGCGCTGCTGCCCGGCGATATCGGCGCGCTGATCGAGCAGCGCCTTGCGCGCGAGCAGGCGCACGCGATCGACGTCGATGTCGTGATCGCCGCGCACCACGGCAGCAAACACTCCTCCTCGCCCGAGTTCGTCGCCGCCACCTCCGCCGAAACCGTGATCTTCGCCCGCGGCTGGCGCAATCCTTTCGGTCATCCCGCGAATGAAGTCGTCGCTGGCTGGACAGCGGCCGGTAGCGAAGCGCACGACACTGCGGTCGAAGGCGCGATCAGCGTCCGCTTCACCGCCAAAGGCCGCAGCGTCCACTCGGCGCGTGCCGCCAGCCGCGCGTTCTGGCGGGAACACGGCGCAGAGCAGGATGGTCGAGCAACGCGTTGAACCGATTATTCGAATCCGTTCGCGAACACGAGTTCGCTGCCGATCACGATCAGGCCATCCTGCAACAGCAGGTGGCCGTTGGCGACGGTCTCGCTCTCGGTGGCGCTGTCATCGATCAGCGCGGCGTTGGTGGTCTGCAGTTGCAGCGGCATCGGCGGTTCCAGGCGCCAGGCCGGGATCGAGCAGGACCACCAGTTCGCCGATGACATCACCGGGCGCCACGGCATTCAGCGTGAACGCGAGCGGATTGCTGCTTTCGTCATAGGCCTTGAGCACGTAGACGTTGCCCGCCCCGGGCGTGACCTGGCTGAAGAACGCGGTCTTGCCAGCGGTGACACCGGCCGCGTCGAAGCCGATGCCATCGACCGCCGCCGCCGGAAACAGCACCTGGAATGCGAAGCTCTGGATCTCGTGGTCCGGCCCGTCGCCTTCGTCGAGCAGGGTGCCGGCGTTGTCCTGGACACGTACCGGCACCCGCACCGTAGTGCCAGCGTCGGCCGTTTGCACCGCGATCGACAGCCGATCGGCGGCCACGCAGGGCAGCGACGCCCACAACGTCAGCAAGGCGGCAACGACGCGCACCTCAGGGCACCTTGATGGAACCGTCGCGCAGCTCGAGCCAGCCGTTGCCGATGCTTTCCTCGATGCTGCCATCGCGATTCGCGAGCAGGCTCGTGCCCGGGTCCAGTTGCAGACGGATGCGCGCACCGCTGGCCAGGCCGGGCGCAAGGCGCAGGCGCAGCTGCGCGACCATGCCCGTAGCATCGGTGGTCTGGCGCGGGCCGAACAGGCCTGCGTCGAGGCTGACCAGCCACGACGCGCCGTCCGCGGTCCGCGGGTTGACCTCGAACAGCGGCACCACGTTCGTCAGCAACCCGGCGCGCTCGATCTGCGCGCTCGTGACCGCGGTGCCCGGAAGGATGCGCACGCGCAATGCGATGCCCTGCACCTGCGCTTGCCGTGGCTGCTCGGGGCCTAGCGGCGTGCCGCGCCGATCCTGGATGCGGATCGGCACCAGCACCTCGCTCGCGCCGCGCGGCGCTTCGACGCGGTCGAGTTCGAGCACGCTCTGTGTCGGCCGTGCCGTGACAGGGGTTTCTGCATCGCCCGCGACCGCGGGCACTGTGGCGAATGCGCAGCACAGCGCAAGCGCGAGCCAGCGGGACCTTGTCATGACACGCCTCCCGTGGATACGACGGTCGGGATCGGACCGCCGCCGAAGAAGTAGTTGATCAGGAAGAAGATGTCGGTGACGGTGACGGCACCGTCGCCGTTGGCGTCGCCATCGCCGAGCGGCGCCGCGCCGTCGCCGAGCAGGAAGTTGATCAGGTAGAAGATGTCGGCGACATCGAGCGCCCCGTTGCCGTTGGCGTCGCCGGCGCGCGTCGAGAAGGCGACCAGGGCGCAGGCGCTCGATTCCTGGAAGGCCCGGTTCATCGCGCGCAGCTCGTAGCTGTGCACGGCGGCGGTGTCGTAGCCGCTGTCATCGAACTGGGTCGCGGACGCGGGCAGTTCCGCGGTCAGCCCGCCGTCGCGGTAGACGTGGAAGCGCCACAGCCCGGACTCTGGATCGCTGATCGGCGCCCAAGTCAGGCGCACGTGGTTCGCCACCGATGCCACGCTTGCACTCGGGCAGGGCGGTGGCGTCGGATCGGCCAGACAGCGATCGGTCTGGAAGTGGATGTCTTGGGTCTGCGGCGCGCGCCAGGCGAGCGCCAACGTGGCACCGTCGTGCGCGGTGGCGATCGAGGCACTGGCCCGGTTGGCGAGGAAGCGGCTGCCGGCCACCACTGCGCTTCCCGGCACCAGGTCGATGTCGATCTCGCGCAGTCCGCTCGTACCCTCGATGTCTGCCGCATAGACCAGGTGGAAGCGTCCCCCGCCGTGATGCAGTTGTGCGGGTCCGTCCCAGTAGGGGGTCGCCACCAGAGCCACCTCCGGGAAGACCTTGCTGCCGTCGCGATTCAACGTCGTGAAGTAGATGTCCTGGCCGGGCGGATCGGCACCGCGCACTTCCGACCAGGTTACTGCGAGCGAGCTTCCGTCGTAGTCCAGGCCGAGATCGCCGGAGGTGAAATAGGGCGGTGTGGTGGCAGCGGACAGCGGCGTCGGCGCGAGCAGGATGCTGCCGTCGCTGGCGAAGCGTGCGAAGCGTGGCGTGCCGTCGCTGGCATCGACCAGCAGCAGACCCCAGCCATCGCCCATCCAGGTCGTGCGCCAACCCGAGAAGCCTTGGGTCAAGCCCAGGGCCAGCGTGATCGGGGTGCCGGCGACGCCGGCCTCGTTGATGCGCGCGTAGCGCAGGCTGCCGCCCTGGCCCCAGGTGACGCCGAACTGCTCCCCGTCCCAGCCCAGCTCCACGTTGCCTGTGCCGACCCCGCTCAGGACGGTGGTCTCCGGCAGCAGCACCGTACCGTCGCCGGCCAGTCGCATGAAGCGCAGCGTGCCGCCGGCCACGCGCCAGGCCAGCGCGACCGTGTTGCCGACCGCGGCGACGCCTGGACGCGCGGCGGCCGAGGTGGACAGTGGCGCGAAGCTCGCTGCGAGATTGCCGGCGGCGTCGTGGATCTGCCCGTGGATCTGGTTCGTACCTGCGACCGGCTCGGTCCAGAAGCTGGCGAATCCGCCCGCCATCGACACGACGCGTGGTTGTCCCGGGGTCACCACGCCGGCTGTGTTCGCCGTGTCGTGGCCGCTGGTGAACCACACCTCGGGATCGAGGTTGCCGCTGACGCCATCGCTCAGCCGCCCGGCGACTTCCAGGGTGGTGTTCGCTTCGTTCCACAACAGCAGCGCGCGCGCGCCATCCGTGGCCATGCGCGGCCGGCCCGAGCGGCGGCTGTCGAACGCCGATACGGCGGTCGGGCCGGTCAACGGCGCGCCGTTGGCGTCGAGGTGGTAGCGCACGATTTCCTCCACCGGCTGCCACGATTCCAGCAACAGCACATAGCCTCCGGGTCTGGGCGCCAGGCGCAGCCGGTAATCCAGGCTGCCGGGCGGGCTGATCGACACGCGCCCACCCGGGTCTGGCGTGCCATCCGCCGCGATGCGGCGGGTGTAGGCCAGGCATTCGCCAGTGGCATCCGCGCAGGCCGACCACGCCGCCAGCCAGCCACCACCGGGCATCGCCACCAGATCGGTACCGCCGATGCCGCTCGCATCCGTCACCGCGTCCAGAACGGCGGGAGCTGCCAGCAAAGGGACACCCGTGGATTCCTCGACGCGCTGGAAGCGCAGTTCGGTCAGTGCGTCCTTGTTATACAGCCACGCCAGGCCGAGTTCGCTGCTTGCTGGTTGCCAGGCCGCCGTGGGTTGCCCGATCCAGGCATCGGCCGCATTCGCGACGGTGACCGGACCGAGCACGCGGTCGCCATTCTCGGCGAGCCGGAAATAGTCGATCCGGGCCACGAAACCGACCGCCTGTCCCGGCGCGAACAGGGCCCAGTGGCTGCCATCCCAGTGCGGACGAACGACCTCGTTGGCGCCGAGATTGTTGATCACCGGGGGCGCAGCCTGGATGCGCCGGGGCTGGCGCAGCACCTGGCCGTTGCCATCGAGTTCGGCGAAGCGCAGCTCGGAGGCCGGGAAGGACCCCGGTGCGCCGCGCAGCGCTTCAATCCAGGTGAGGGCGTAGTGGTTGCCGTTGTAGCCAATCGCCGCCATGAACGCGGTCGTGGCGCTGGTGCTGACCTGCACCCGCGGCCCGATCGGCGCGAGCGTGCTGCCGTCGATGCGCTGGAAGTACACCTGCTCATGCGTGCCATCGTCGCGATCGTGATAGACCAGCCCCCACTCCGGGCCTCGATAGGCCGCGTCCGGCGAGCGTGCCCAGCGCCGCGACACGACCTGCGCATCGACGCAGACATTGGCGCCGATCGCGGGCGCGGTGCTGGCAGTGGCGCGGTTGGAGACACCGCCCGCATTGCCGCCGACCAGGCTGCGCACACGGTAGTAGTACAGCGTGGCCTGGGCGAGGCCGCTGTCGTCGTGGCTGGTCACGTCGGGACCGAGGTCGATCACCGGGAGGTAGGTGCTGCCGTCGGTCGAACGCTCGATGCGGAAGCCGGTCTCGACCAGGTTCGGATCGAACCAGGACAGGTGCACGGTGGACGCCGAGGTCGCGATCGCGAACAAGCCGCTCGGTCCGTTGCCGGTCACCGCCAGCGTGGACCCGACCCGTTGCAGGGTTCCGGTGCCTGCGTTCTCGGCCAGCGTACCGGCCTGGTTCGACAGTTCGCTGACCAGGTCGAAGTCGAGCGGCAGGGTGCCACTCGGCTGGTCGGCAGCGACCGTCAGGTTAAGCGTGGCGACCACGTCACCGGGGGCCGCGGCATCCAGCGTGAGCGGGATCAGGTTGCCGGTCTCCTCGTACGCGACCAGATAGCTGACATTGCCCGCGCCGAAGCTCGAGGTCGGGCCGAACAGCGGCGCCAATGCAGCGGTGATGCCGGCCGGCACGATGATGGCCGCGCTGATGCTGCCCGCCGGGAAGGTCACACGCAGCGCCAGTCCCTGGATGCGCTCGCCCACGGCGCGGTCGCGGCCGAGCGGGGTGAAGCCAAGATCACGCAGGTGGATCGGGACACTGATCGGCGTGCCGGCGATGACGCCGCCGCCGCTGACTGACACGACATCGGCGCCGGTGCCGTAGGCGAGGTTGTCGGCGAACTCCGAGGTGTTCCCCAGCGGGTCCGTGGCAGTGGCAGTCACCAGGCTCGGCTGGGCCGGCAGCGGCAGGGTCAGTGAAAAAGTGCCGCCGGGTGTGGCGACGGTGTCGGCCAGGAAGCTGCCGGCCTCGCCGGCGCCGCTCGGGTCGGCCACGGCGATGAACACTTCGACCGTGGCGCCAGGTGGCGCAGTGCCGCTCAGCGTGTAGTTGCCACCGCCGGCGCTGGCGATGCCGGTGAACTCCGGTCGGTTCAGCCAGGTATTGGCGCCCAGATCGGTATCGCCCGCGTCGTTCGGGAGCGGCCCGCCGCAGCAGCGCAGCTGGATGCCGAGATCACCGTTGTCGGCAATGCGGTTGCGGGTGATGCGATTGCGCTCGTGCGCATTGCGCAGTTGGAACAGCTCTGCGCATAGTCCGGGTTGACCGGTGGCGCAAAGCGCCTGGGCATTGGTCGAGAGTGTGGCGCTGCCCGGTCCCGCGATGGCGAGCGCGACTTGCGCCCCGCCCGAATACTCGACGTAGTCGACGCGGATGGTGTGCGCGCCGGGTGTCAGGCTGATCGAACCGCTGAGCGGCCCCGGACCGTTGCCGCTGACGACGAGGCCGGCATCGACGGTGACGCGCACCTCGTCGTCGAGCGGGTCGACAGTGAAGGTGTAGCTGCCGGCATCGGACACCACGAGTTCCCCTCGCAGGCGCATGCCGAAGTGATCGGTAAACGGATGGCCGCTGCCGTCGAGCGGTGTGGTCGCGCTTGCAATGTGGCGCAGCGCATCGTCCGGGGCATCGAACGCGATCGGCGTGTAAATCCCGACGTGGTCCGCGGTCAGTGCCGTGAACTCGGGATAGCCGGGCAGCATCGAGTCATGCACCAGCACACCGACCCAACCGTTGTGGCTGATCACGTTGTCTGGGCCGATGACGTTGTCCGACCCATAGATCGCGACGCCGTAATCGGTGTTGCCGAAGCCCGTCGCCTGCGCGGCGTTGGTGCCGATGTGGTTACAGGTGACGGTCGATGCGTCGCTGTCAAGGTAGAGGCCATTGCGGAAGCGCTGGATCGATAGGCCGCGGATGATCTGCCCGGGCGCGGTCAAGTGCAGACCATCGATGTTCGATAGCGCGCTGCCGTCGATCGCGATGTCCGGCACGCAGTCGCTGTTGCGGTCACCGTCGATCGTGGTGCCGGCCTCGGCAAGATCGGGAAAAGGCGTGCTCGGAGCGATGGTCTGGCCATCCAGCAACGCGTCGAAGGTGATCGTGCTCGGCCCGCCGTCGCCATTGGCGTCCATCACCGCCTGGCGCAGGCTGCCGGCGCCGCTGTCGGCGATGGTGGTGACCACATAGTCGGCAGCGAGCAGGGGCGCGCTCAGCAGCGGGGCGAGGAGCGGGAACAACCATCGAGTGAAGTGAAGACGGTTCACGAGACACCTCCAGGGGCGTCCGCGAGTGGGCCGGCTCAGGATCCAGACGTAACGGTGCGCCACCGACAGGCAGCGCCGGGCGACGGTTGGACCCTGGATGAGCCCAGGGGCGTGTTTGCGGGGGGATCGGGGCGCGCAGTTCCCGTGATGCCTGCGGCAAACGCAGGCCAGTTGGCGCGAGCTGGACCGATCGTGCCCAAGAAGAGCCTCCACATCGCGGTCAAGCGAGCGGGAATCTACTCCGGAGCCGGAGCCGGGTCAACGCTCGCGGACGCCAGCGCCTTCGTGCGCGGCCGCTCCTCGGGTGGGGCTGTTAGAATCCGCGCGTTTTGGACTTCGGGAGTAGGGCGCGTGTGGGAACTTCTGGCAGCGGGTGGCAAGGCGATGATTCCGATCGGCATCGCGGCGGTGGTGGCGCTGGCCATCATCCTCGAACGGTTCTGGTCGCTGCGTCGCAAGGAGGTGCTGCCGCCGAACCTGCCGGGCGAGGTGCGCCGCGTGTGCGCGGCGGCGTTGCGCGCACGGCACCTCGGGCGTGAGGCGATCAAGGAGCGCGTCGAAGACGCCGGCCGCCATGTCATGCACGACATGGAGAAGTTCCTGAACACGCTCGGCACGATTGCGCTGATCTCGCCGCTGCTCGGTCTGTTCGGCACCGTGATCGGCCTGATCAACATGTTCCTGGCGATTCTGAACTCCGGTATCGGCGACGCCAACCAAATGGCCGGCGGCATCGGCGAGGCGCTGGTCTGCACCGCGGCCGGCCTCAGCGTCGCGATCCCTGCGTACATCTTCCATCGCCACCTGCGCGCCAAGGTCGTCGGGCTCGGCATCGAACTGGAGAAGGAAGTGGTGGCGCTGATCGACACCATCGAAGCCGAGGTGCCGGTGCAGGTGGCAGCCGCGCGGAGAGCGGCGAAGTGAGGATCGCGCGTTCGGCGACCGCGCACGACGAGTTCGAGATCAACGTGATCTCGCTGATCGACGTGATGCTGACCTTGCTGATGTTTTTCGTGATGACCGCGACCTTCGAGCATCGCTCGCTGATGAAGGTCGCGCTGCCCGAGGCCGAAAGCAAGGAAGTGGCCGCGGCGCAGAAGGCGCTGGAGATCCTGGTCGACCGCGAGGGCCGCTTTTACATCGGCGCCAACGAGGTGATCAACCCCAGCTTGGCGACGTTGAAGGAAGCGATTGCGCAGGAGGCGGGCAGCGACCGCGAGCGCCCGGTGACGCTGCGTGCCGACGGCCGCACGCCGCACCAGGCGGTGGTTATCGCGATGGATGCGCTCGGCCAACTGGGTTTCGCCCGCCTTTCCATCGCCACCGTGCCGACCAAAGCCGGCAACGAGTAGCCGATGCAGCCCAGCGCCGCGTCCGCGCGCCCAGGCACCGTGGCGCTGTATCGCCGTCTGCTCGGCTTCTCCAGGAGCTATTGGCCGGTGGCATTGGTGGCGCTGCTCGGCATGCTGCTCGAAGCCGCCGCGGCGGGTGCCTTCACCTGGCTGATGCAGCCGCTGATCGATGGCACCTTCGTCGAACGCGACGTCGAGGTGGTGCGCTGGCTGCCCGGCGTGATCATCGCGATCTTCTTCGTGCGAGGCATCGCGACCTTCACCGCGGACGTCGCCATGGCGCGGATCGGCCGCGGCCTGGTGCGCGACATGCGCGATCGCATTGTCGAGAAGTCGTTGCGGATGCCGTCGAGTTGGTTCGACCGCGAGGCTCCGGCGGCGCAGATCTCGCGCCTGACCTACAACACCGAGCAACTCGCCTACGCGGCAGCCGAGGCGGTCAAGGTGGTGCTCACCGATGCCCTCACGATCGTGTTCCTGCTTGGAGTGATGCTCGCCAACAGTGTCAAGCTGACCCTGACCATGCTGTTCATGGTGCCGCTGATCGCGTTGATCGTGGCCACCGTCGGCAAGCGCTACCGGCGCATCAACAGCACGCTGCAGGATGCCTTCGCGCAGTTCTCGCACCGCGCCGAGCAGGCGCTGGCCGGGCAGGAGGCAATCAAGATCTACGGCGCGCAGGCAGTGGAACGCGCGCACATCGCTGCGCTGGCGCAGCGCAACTACCGGCTCAACCTCAAGGTCATCGCCACCCAGGCGATGAGCTCGTCGCTCGTGCAACTGCTGGCGGCATGCGCGCTGGCTGCGATCGTCTATGTCGCCGGGCGCGAGGCGGTGCGCGACGGCATGACCGCGGGTGGCTTCATGGCGCTGATCAGCGCGATGATGGCGATGCTGCCGTCGCTGAAACGGATCACCAACGTGCAGAGCCTGATCCAGCGCGGCATCGCCGCCGCCGAGTCGGTGTTCGCCGTGCTTGACGCCGAGGCGGAGCCCGACCACGGCACGCGTCGCATCGAACGCGCGCGGGGCGAACTGGTGTTCGATGCGGTCGGATTCGCCTACGCCGGGGGCAAGGGCGCGGCGCTCGACGGCGTCGGTTTCCGCGTGGCGCCGGGCACGACCACGGCCATCGTCGGTCGCTCGGGCAGCGGCAAGAGCACGCTGGCCCGGTTGCTGCCGCGCTTCTATGAGCCGGGTTCGGGAACGATCCTGCTCGATGGCGTTGCGCTCTCCGACTATCGCCTGGAAGACCTGCGCCGGCAAATCGCGGTGGTCAGCCAGAACGTGGTGTTGTTCGACGACAGCATCGCCGCCAACATCGCGTTCGGCGCGCTCGCCGGCGCCGCGCAGGAAGACATCGTGGCCGCCGCGCGCGCTGCCAATGCGCTGGAGTTCATCGACCGCCTGCCGCAGGGGTTCCAGACCCGGGTCGGGGATCGCGGCGTGCTGCTGTCCGGCGGCCAGCGCCAGCGCATCGCGATCGCCCGCGCGATCCTGAAGAACGCGCCGATCCTGATCCTCGACGAAGCCACGTCGGCGCTGGACAGCGAGAGCGAACAGCTGATCCAGGAGGCGCTGGATCGCATCCTGGCAAGCCGCACCGCGATCGTGATCGCACACCGACTCTCGACCATCGAGCATGCTGACCAGGTGGTCGTGCTCGATGACGGCCGCGTCCAGGAGATCGGCAATCACGCCGAACTGATCGCGCGCAATGGCGCCTACGCCCGCCTGCATCGTCTGCAGTTTCGCGACGCCGAGGACGCGGGATGAGCGGGCGTGCGCGGCTCGAATCGCGCCTCATCCGGATCTGGTACGAGGGCGCCGCCGTGCCGTTGTGGGCCGAACTCGGCGAACGGCTATACCGCGGTCTGCTTGGACTGCGGCGCTGGGCCTATTCGCTGGGCCTGCGGCGCGCGACACGATTGCCGGTGCCTGTGGTCATCGTCGGCAACCTCACCGCTGGTGGCACCGGCAAGACGCCGCTGGTCGCCTGGCTGGCCGGCGAATTGCTTCGGCGCGGCTGGAAGCCGGGAATCGTCACCCGCGGCTACGGCGCCGCGGCGCACTCGGCGCGACGCCTGCCTCCGGGCGCGGAACCGGCCGAGTTCGGCGACGAACCGGTGTGGCTGGCACACGCCACTGGCTGTCCGGTCGCGATCGGTCGCCGCCGTATCGAAGCGGCGCGGCTGCTGATCGAGAGCGACGGCGTCGACGTGCTGATCAGCGACGACGGGCTGCAGCACTGGGCGCTGGCGCGTGATCTGGAGATCGTGCTGATCGACGGCCAGCGTGCCTTCGGCAATGGTCGACTGTTGCCGGCCGGTCCGCTGCGCGAACCGGTCGAGCGACTGCACCGCGTCGACGCCGTGGTCGTCAACGGCGGCGAACGCGAGGGCGCGTTCTCGATGCAAGTGCACGCCGAGCGCGCGCTGTCGCTGCGCGACCTGGCACATGCGCGGCCCATCGCCAGTTTCTCCGGGCAACGCGTGCATGCCATCGCCGGCATCGGCAACCCGAACCGGTTCTTCCAGTTGTTGCGCGGCCACGGCATCGAGGTCGACGCGCATGCGTATCCCGACCACCATGCGTTCGATGGCAGCGAACTGGTCTTTGCCGATGACTTGCCGGTGCTGATCACCGAGAAGGACGCCGGCAAATGCGCGCCCCATGCCGACGGGCGCATCTGGGTGGTGCCAATCGACGTCGAACTTCCACCCGCCTTCGGCGACTTCGTCCATCGCCAACTGCATGCATGGAGAGCGCAGCCATGATCCCCGCGTTCAGCGTTGCCATTCCCGCCCGCTTCGGCGCCAGCCGCCTGCCGGGCAAGCCACTGCGCCTGTTGCGTGGGCGGCCCCTGATCACCCACGTGGTCGAGCGGGCACTGGTCGCCGGGGCCGAAGAAGTCGTGGTCGCCACCGACGACGAACGCATCGCGGCGGCGGTGCGCGACAGTGCGGTCCGCGTCTGCATGACCCGGGCCGACCATCCCTCCGGCACCGACCGGCTCGCCGAAGTCGCCCTGCAACTCGGCTGGGACGATCAGCGAGTGGTGGTGAACCTGCAGGGCGACGAGCCGCTGGCGCCGGTCAGCGGCATTCGCCTGGTCGCCGCGACATTGGCCGCGAGCAGCGCTGCCGTGGCCACGCTGGCGACGCCGGTACTGGACGCGGCCGAGCTGTTTTCCCCGAACTGCGTGAAACTGGTGCGGGCGGCCAACGGCGACGCGCTCTATTTCAGCCGTGCGCCCATTCCGTGGGCGCGCGACGCCTTTGCGGTCAATCGTGATCACCTGCCGGACGGCATCGAGTTCCTGCGCCATATCGGCATCTACGCGTATCGGGCCGGGTTCCTGCGGCGGTACCGCGCGATGGCGCCGGGAGCGCTGGAGCGCATCGAGTCATTGGAGCAGTTGCGCGTGCTCGAGGCCGGTGAGCGCATCGCCGTCGCCCTGGCCCCCGAACCGTTCCCTGCCGGCGTCGACACCGAGGCCGATCTGGCGCGAGTGGAAGCCCTGCTCGCACAAGAGAATTCACTTTATGATATTCACGTAAAACGCTGATGCAAATACTTTTTGTCTGCATGGGAAACATCTGCCGTTCGCCCCTGGCCGCGATCGAGGCGCGACGCTCCCTCGCCGCTGCGGGTCTGGACGGCGTGATCGGAATCGACTCCGCGGGCACGCTCGACTTCCATGCCGGGTACCCGGCCGACGCCCGCGCACGATCGCTCGCGACCGACCACGGCATGGACCTAGGTGCGCACCGGGCACGTCAGGTCAAGCCAGCCGATTTCAGCCGCTTCGATCTGGTCATCGCCATGGACCGCCAGAACCTGGCGACGTTGCGGCGACTGGCGCCCCCGCAGGCGAGCGGGCGCATCCGCCTGCTGCTCGAGTTCGCCGGCCGACCGCAAGACGAGGTGGCCGATCCCTATTCCGGTACGCGAGCCGATTTTGACTCGAGCTTCAGCCAGATCCGCGAAGGCGTTGCGGGACTGACCAAACACCTGCTGCGCCTGCATAATGCCGGGCACAGGCTTACGGAGTAGAGCATGTCCGCGAATCTGATCGCACCCGAACTGCCGTCCACGCTGCAGTGGCTGAACGTGCAGCATGCGCCGGTGCTGGAGAAGCTGCGCGGCCGCATCGTGCTGCTGCATTTCTTCAACGCTGCCAACGTCAATTCGCTGCACATGACGCAGGATTTGCGCTCGGTCGAGATTCGTCATCACGACGGCCTCAGCGTCATCGGCATCCACACCCCCAAGTTCGACCACGAACGTCAACCCGACAACGTGCTCAAGGCGGTAAATCGGATGCATCTCTCGTATCCGGTGGCGAGCGACGCCGACTGGGTGGCTTGGCGTCAGTTCGGGATCCAGGCGTGGCCCTCGGTCGCGGTGATCGACGCCGAAGGCCGGATCGCCGGTGTGATCGCCGGCGAGGGCAATCGCGCCCAGATCGACGCCCTGGTCGGGTCGCTGCTCGAAGATGCCGCCAACCGCGATATTCGCTTCTACGAACCGACCCAGCCCGTCAGCCGTCCGGAACCGCGCACGCCATTGGCCTTCCCGGGAAAGGTCATGCTGACGGATACCGCCTTGTTCGTCGCCGACTCCGGGCATAACCGCGTGCTCGAATGCACCCACGATGGCCGCATCATCCGCCAGATCGGTACCGGCACCAACGGTTATCTGGACGGCAAGTTCGGCGATGCCGCATTCAACGACCCGCAAGGGATGGCGCTGATCAAGGACATGCTCTACGTCGCCGACCGGGGCAACCACTGTATTCGCCGCGTGCACATGATCACCGGCGAGGTCGATACGGTCGCCGGCACCGGCCAGCATGGGCGACCGGCCACGCAGGACTACAGCGAACCGACTACGGTCGCGCTCAATTCCCCATGGGACCTGATCGCGGCGAACGAGAAGCTGTTCATCGCCATGGCCGGCCAGCACCAGATCTGGGCGCTCGACCTGAACCGCAAACGCCTGAACCTCTACAGCGGCACCGGCAAGATCGGTCGCGACGACGGCGACGGCATGTTCGCGACCTTCGCCAAGCCCACCGGGCTCGCCTACGTCAACCAGGTGCTCTATGTCGCCGACGCCGACGGCTCGGCGATCCGTGCGGTGCGCAGCGATGGCCGCGTGCAGACGCTGGTCGGCGCCGGGTTGTACGAGTTCGGCGATGTCGACGGGCCTCCGGCCCAGGTTCGGCTGCAGCACCCGATGAGCGTGGCCGCCGACGCCAACGGCCAGATCCTGTGGCTCGTGGATACCTACAACAACAAGCTCAAGGCGCTGTCGTTGCGCGGCGGCGGGGCCAAGTCGATCAACCTGGCCTTCAGGTTCAACCAACCGTCGGGAGTCGCCAGCCTTCCGGGCAAACTCTTCGTCGCCAACACCGGCGCCCACGAAGTGGTGCGCATCGACACCAGCAACGGCCAGGTCACGCGCTTGCCGATTGGCGAGTGAACGCATGACTGCGGGCGCGCCGCCGGCGTTCGATGGCCGCGCCTTCGTGCGCGACCTCAGCGGCGCGCCCGGTGTCTACCGGATGCTGGATGGCGGCGGTGCGCTGCTCTACGTCGGCAAGGCCAAGAGCCTGAAGAAGCGCGTCGCCAGCTACTTCGCGCGGCCGCAACTGGAGCCGCGCATCGCGGCGATGCTGGCGCAAGTGGTGGCAATCGAGACCACGGTGGTGCGCACCGAGTCCGAGGCGTTGATCCTCGAAAGCGAGCTGATCAAGTCGCTGAAGCCGCGATACAACGTGCTGCTCAAGGACGGCAAGGGCTATCCCTCGATCTTCCTCAGCGCGGACGATTTTCCGCGAATGGCTTTCCATCGGGGTGCGCGCAAGACCAAAGGCCGCTATTTCGGGCCGTATCCGAGCACGGTCGCGGTGCGTGAAAGCATCAATCGGCTGCAGAAGCTGTTCCGCCTGCGCAACTGCGTCGATAGCTTCTTTCGCAACCGGTCGCGCCCCTGCCTGCAGTACCAGATCCAGCGTTGCACGGCACCCTGCGTCGGGCTGGTGTCCGCGGCCGACTACGCCCGCGACGTGCGCCATGCCGCGATGTTCCTGGATGGACGCTCGTCGGACGTGATCGACGAGTTGGTGCGGAGCATGGAGCAGGCCAGCGCCGATCTCGCGTTCGAGCGGGCAGCCACACTGCGCGACGAAATCTCGCGCCTGCGCCAGATGCAGGCGCGCCAGTTCGTGACCGGCAACGAGCAGGATGCCGACGTCATCGCCTGTGCCGTGCGCGATGGCCAGGCTTGCGTGCAGGCGCTGTTCTTCCGCGATGGCACCAGCCTCGGTAGTCGCCACTGGCTGCTGCGCGCGGCCGAGGACGCAGGACCGGCCGAAGTGCTGGAAGCATTCGTTTCGCAGCACTACGCCGAATTGCCGGCGCCGCGCAGCCTGATCCTGAGCCACGACATCGATGATGCCGAACTCATCGCCACCGCGCTCTCGACGCGGTCCGGGCGCAAGGTCGAAATCCTGCGCCCGCAACGCGGCGAACGCGTGAAACTGGTCGAACTGGCGCTGCGCAACGCCGCCATCACGCTCGGCACGCGGCTCGGCTCCGACGCCATGCAACGCGAGCGCTGGCAAGGACTGGTGCCGCTGCTCGGACTGGCCGAAGCGCCGGGACGCATCGAGTGTTTCGACATCAGCCACACCATGGGCGAGGGCACCGTCGCCGCCTGCGTGGTGGCCACCGAGGACGGCCCGCAGAAGTCGCTGTACCGCCGCTTCAACATCCGCGACATCACCCCCGGCGACGATTACGCAGCGATGCGACAAGCGATCACGCGGCGATTCCGGCGGCTGCTCGACGCGCAGACCGACCTGCCCGACCTGCTGCTGATCGATGGCGGCGCCGGCCAGGTCGGCAAGGCGCTGGAGGCATTGCGCGAACTCGGTATCGACGGCGTCAACGTCGTCGGCATCGCCAAGGGCCCCGAACGCAGGCCAGGCTGCGAGGAACTGGTGCTCGGTGACAGTGGCCGCGTGCTGCATCCACGTGCCGATGCCGGCGGGCTGCTGGCGCTGCAAGCGGTGCGCGACGAAGCGCATCGTTTCGCCATCGCCGGGCACCGCGGTCGCCGCGAGAAGGCGCGCAGCGGCAGCGTGCTCGACGAGATCGAGGGCATCGGCGCGCGGCGGCGCAGCGCCTTGCTCAAGCAATTCGGCGGATTGCAGGGCATTGCCGGCGCCGGTGTGGAAGAATTGGTCCAGGTGAAGGGGATTGACAGTGCACTCGCAGAAAGGATTTATGCGCACCTGCATCGATGACAGCCACCGCGGCCGGCGCCCATGAAGCTGACCATCCCGAATCTGCTGACCCTGTTTCGCATCGCGCTGGTGCCGATCCTGGTCGCCACCTTCTACCTCGACTTCAAGGGCGCGCACATCGTCGCGGCATTGATGTTTGCCGCCGGCGCCATCACCGACTGGCTCGACGGCTGGATCGCGCGTCGCTTCGGACAGATGTCTGCGTTCGGCGCGTTTCTCGACCCCGTCGCCGACAAGCTCACCGTTACCGTCACCTTGTTCCTGATCGTTCAAGCCGACCCCAGCCCGCTGATGGCCATCGTTTGCGCCGTCATCGTCGGCCGCGAGATCACCATTTCCGCGCTGCGCGAGTGGATGTCCGAAATCGGCGAGCGCCGGCACGTGAGCGTAGCCGGCATTGGCAAGATCAAGACCATCGTGCAGATGGTCGCAATATCTTTTCTGCTCTGGCGCGAGCCCATTTTCCAGATTCCGATCTACCTGATCGGCCAGGGCCTGCTGTTCGTCGCCGCCGTGCTGACCATCTGGTCGGCCGCGATCTACATGCGCGCCGCCTGGCCCGTCATCAGGGCGCGCGATGATTGAGCACTGGTGAACGAGTGGCTGAGTGAGTGTTGACACGAAAAAATTTGCCACTAAGATGCGCGGCTCCCAAGCGGGAATAGCTCAGTTGGTAGAGCACGACCTTGCCAAGGTCGGGGTCGCGAGTTCGAGTCTCGTTTCCCGCTCCAGATCAAGCGAAACCTCGGGAAACCGGGGTTTTCTTGTTTAAGGTACGGACGCCGCGATCCCGGTCGCGTCGCCCACGCCGCCGGCCTGGTGGCAGAGTGGTCATGTAGCGGCCTGCAAAGCCGCGTACGCCGGTTCGATTCCGACCCAGGCCTCCAAACCCGAAAGCCCGCCCGCAAAGGCGGGCTTTTTTGTTGCCGCATTCACCGCAACAATGCCCCATGCCCCGGTGGCGAAATCGGTAGACGCAAGGGACTTAAAATCCCTCGGCCAAAAGCCATGCCGGTTCGAGTCCGGCCCGGGGCACCACGGTCGTCTCCCTTCTCCCACCGGGAGAAGGGCTGGGGATGAGGGCGGGCTTGCGTTAGCCTTCACTGCTTGAACGTGGAGATGTCGCCGTGACGGAAGCCAGCAGGGATGCGACGCAGCGTTTCATCTCGAAGTGGCAGGGCATCAGTGCCTCGGAACTGTCGACCTCGCAGAGTTTCCTGATCGACCTGTGCGCATTGCTCGGGGTCGAGGTGCCGCATGCCACGGCTGCGCAGGACTACATGTTCGAGCGGCCGATCACGTTCAGCCATGGCGACGGTTCGACCAGTGCCGGGCGTATCGACCTGTATCGACGCGGCGCCTTCGTGCTCGAATCCAAGAAGCTGAAGTCGGCGACCCACAGCAAGGGTTTCGACGACGCGCTGTTGCGCGCGCGTTCGCAAGCCGAGGCCTATGCGCGCGCCCTGCCGGCGAGCGAGGGCCGGCCGCCGTTCGTGGTCGTGGTCGATGTCGGCAACCGCATCGAGCTGTACGCGGAGTTCTCGCGTTCGGGCGCCACCTACACGCCGTTCCCGGACCCACGCTCGCATCGCATCGCGCTGGCCGATCTGGCCAGGCCGGAGATCCTCGACCGCCTGCGCCGGGTCTGGACCGATCCGCTCTCACTCGATCCGAGCCGCGAGTCGGCACGGGTCACGCGCGAGATCGCGGCGCGTCTGGCCGAGTTGGCCAGGAGTCTGGAGCGGGCAGGGCATGCGCCGGAACAAGTCGCGCAGTTCCTGATGCGCTGCCTGTTCACGATGTTTGCCGAGGACGTGCGGCTGTTGCCGGAGGCCAGCTTCCGCAACCTGCTGGCGCAGCATGAGGAGCGGCCGGACACAGCGATGCGCATGCTCGCGCAGTTGTGGCGCGACATGGATGCGGGCGGCTTTTCGGCGGTGCTCGCCGGTGATGTGCTGCGCTTCAACGGCAAGCTGTTCAAACAACCGGACACGTTGCCGCTGGACCGTGAACAGGTCGGCTTGTTGATCGAGGCCGCACGCGCCGACTGGAAACACGTCGAGCCGGCGATTTTCGGCACCTTGCTGGAGCGTGCGCTGTCGACCAGCGAGCGGCACAAGCTCGGTGCGCATTACACGCCGCGCGCCTACGTCGAGCGCCTGGTGCTGCCGACGGTGATCGAACCCTTGCGCACCGAATGGAGCGATGCGCAGGCGGCGGCGATGACGCTGGCAGCCGAGAGCCGGCACGACGAGGCGGTGGCGGCGTTGCAGCGCTTTCACCATCGCCTGTGCACGGTGCGGGTGCTCGATCCGGCCTGCGGCAGCGGCAACTTCCTGTACGTGACACTCGAACACCTGAAGCGGCTGGAAGGCGAGGTGCTGAACGCGCTCGATGAACTCGGCTTCCGCCAGACCGGGCTGGCGCTCGGCGGTGAGCGTGCCGACGCGCTCGGTGGCGAGACGGTGGACCCGCACAACCTGCTCGGCATCGAGTTGAATCCGCGCGCGGCGGCGATTGCCGAAGTGGTGTTGTGGATCGGCTACCTGCAATGGCACTTCCGCACGCGCGGCGACGTCAACCCGCCGGTGCCGGTGATCCGCGACTTCCG
The DNA here is from genome assembly GCA_016703225.1 of Lysobacterales bacterium. NCBI lineage: Bacteria > Pseudomonadati > Pseudomonadota > Gammaproteobacteria > Lysobacterales > Lysobacterales bacterium. Next base: position 655,272 of record JADJCM010000003.1, on the reverse strand, counting down.
CAACATCGAGAACCGCGATGCGGTGCTGGCCTATGACTCGGTGGAGGTGGTGACGGATGCGGCGGGGCGGCCGGTGACGCGCTGGGACGGTCGCACGATGAAGCCGTCGCCGGTGACGGGCGAACTCATCCCCGACGACAGCGCCCGTATTCCGCTCGAACGCTACACGAACCCGCGCAAAGCCGAATGGCCACAAGCCGATTTCGTGGTTGGCAATCCGCCGTTCATTGGTAACAAGCGCATGCGTACTGCGTTGGGGGATGGCTACGTGGAAGCATTGCGTTCGTCGTGGAAGGACGTGCCCGAGTCGGCGGACTTCGTGATGTTCTGGTGGGACCACGCTGCCGAACTGACGCGCCACGGCAAGCTGGAACGTTTCGGTCTGATCACAACCAATTCGATCAGCCAGACCTTCAACCGTCGCGTTGTTGAACGCGCACTTCTCCCTTCTCCCACCGGGAGAAGGGTCGGGGATGAGGGCGGACTTGCGGCAAAGCCTCCCTCATCCGGCCCTGCGGGCCACCTTCTCCCGGTGGGAGAAGGAAAGGGCGCGGGTTCGCTTGGCGCCGAGAGCCCCTCATCCGGCCCTGCGGGCCACCTTCTCCCGGTGGGAGAAGGGAAAAGCGCGGAGGTACTGGCTGTCGGGGGAGAAGGGAAAAGAAAACCACGCTTGCCGGAGGATGCGGTGTTCTTTGCACGCGAGTTGCGCAAGTCGATGACTGACCCCGAACAGATGATGTGGGCGCTCTTGCGCGATCGTCGTCTGCAGGATCGCAAGTTCAGGCGGCAACATCCGTTTCCACCGTACACCCTCGACTTCTATTGTCACGACTTGCGCCTCGCGATCGAACTCGACGGTAGCCAGCATCTCGATTCAGCAACCGATGCACGGCGGGATGCCGTACTCAAAGACGCTGGCATTGAGACGATCCGCTACTGGAACCATGACGTCTCGCATCGGACGGATGCAGTGCTCGAAGACATCTGGAACCGGTTGTCTGCGCGCGCAGATGCCTGTCTCCCTTCTCCCCCCGGGAGAAGGGCCGGGGATGAGGGCGGGCTTGCGGGAGAGCTTCCCTCATCCGGCCCTGCGGGCCACCTTCTCCCGGTGGGAGAAGGGAAGAGCGTGGGTGGCCTTGGTGCTTAGAGCCCCTCATCCTGCCCTGCGGGCCACCTTCTCCCGGTGGGAGAAGGGAAGAGCGTGGGTGGCCTTGGCGCCGAGAGCCCCTCATCCGGCCCTGCGGGCCACCTTCTCCCGGGGGGAGAAGGAAAGACGCGCGACGAGGCGAAGCGAGCGTTTGACGAGGCGATTCTGGAGCGATTGGTGGCGTTGAATGCCGAGCGGGCGGTCGAGGAAGCGCGTGGGCTGGTGCGTTGGTTGCGGCCTGAGTTTCAGAACTCTGGCGTGGGCGCGAAGCCGCAGCAGGTGGAGATCGACACCGCGGCGATGGAGGACGAGGCGCCGGTGGATGGCGCCGTGGCGGTGGTGGGCAAACCGCAGCCGTGGCCGAAAGATGCGATCGAGCAGGTGCGCGCCGTGGCCGATCTGCTGGCGGCGAGACCGGCGCCGCTGACGGTGGACGAGATCGCCGCGCGCTTCAGCGGTCGATGGCCGTGGCGGAAACGGCTACCGCAGCTGTTGGACATGCTGGTCGCGCTTGGACGCGCGCGGCAGGACGGCGAGGGCGCGTTCCACTTCGGCATGCGTTGATCGGGCACGGAGCGAGTCGCGCGCTTGACGAAGGTCAGTGCCGGCCGCGGCCATGGGCGGCAAGCTCGCGGCCTTTCCATCAAGCGGGGAATTACCATGGATTTCAAGGTGCAGGGTCTGGAATGCGGTCACTGCGTGGCGGCGATCGAGAAGGCAGTGGCGAAGTTCGATCCGACGGCGGTGGTGGAAGTCGAGATCGAGTCCGGTACGGTGCGCATCAGCGGACTGATCACGGAAACCCAGGCGCGGCAGGCGATCGGCGATGCCGGCTACCAGGCCGAATTGATGGGTGGCCCGGCCAAGGCTGAGCGCTGCTGCGGCTGTTGCGCCTGATCCATGGCCGCCGGTGCCGCGCCGGCAGTTGCGTCCAATGACCTGAAAGCCCGACGATGCGCGGCATGAGTATCCGGGCCGTGATCGATGGTGTGGCGCACGAGTTCCCTTCCGGCCTGAGCGTGCTGGAGGCGCTGCGCAGCATCGGCGTCGAATTGCCGACGCTGTGCCACGACCCACGCCTGGAACCGGCGGGCCAATGCTGGGCCTGTTCGGTGGACATCGCCAATGCGCCGGGCGAAGCATTTCGAACACGACCCTCATGCCGCGAGCCGTTGCGCGATGGCAGCAGCATCCGCAGCACCCATGCCGCGCTCGACTCGTTTCGTCATGACCTGATCGGACAACTCGCGGCGCGCGTCGCGCCCGACGAGCAGGCGCGCTTCCCGGACAAGGCCCTGCACCGCCTGCTGCGCGAACACGGCATCGCCGGCAGCGCGCCGGCATCGCCGCCGGCGTCGATCGACACCTCGCATCCGTACATCCGCGTCGACATGAGCCGTTGCATCGCCTGCAGCCGCTGCGTGCGCATCTGCGAGGAAGTGCAGGGTGAGTCGATCTGGCATGTGTTCGGTCGCGGTCCGGACCTGCGTATCGCGACCGCAGGCGACGTGCCGCTGGCCGCGAGTGCTTGCGTCGGCTGCGGCGCCTGCGTCGATACCTGTCCGACCGCTGCGCTGACCGATGCCAGTGCCTGGCACGATCCCATCGCCGAGACCTGGACGCGCACCACCTGTGCCTACTGTGCGGTCGGCTGCGAACTGCAGGTCGGCGTCGCCGACGATCGCATCGTCAGCGTGCGCCCGGCGCTCGATGGTCCATCGAACCGCGGCCATGCCTGCGTCAAGGGCCGCTACGCGCACGGCTATGTCGATGCCGGAGACCGTGTCACCACGCCGATGCTGCGCCGTGATGGGCAGTGGCAGCGCGTCGACTGGGACGAGGCCGAAAGCGAAACGGTGGCACGGTTGCGCGGCATCCTGGCCAAGTACGGACCGGACTCCGTCGGCGTGCTCGGCTCTGCGCGCGGCACCAACGAAGAAGCATTCCTGACGCAGAAATTCGCGCGCCTCGTGCTCGGCACCAACAACGTCGACGGCTGCGCCCGCGTCTGCCACATGCCGAGCGCCGCGGCGCTGAAGCGCGTGCTCGGTACCGGCGCCGCAACCAACAGTTTCGATGACATCGAGCAGGCACGCTGTTTTCTGGTGGTCGGTGCCAATCCGCTCGCGAACCACCCGGTGGTGGGCGCGCGCATCCGTCAGCAGGTGCGCCGCGGCGCGCAGCTGATCGTCATCGATCCGCGCCGCACGCCGCTTGCCGAAATCGCCAACGTGCATCTGGCGCTGCGCGCGGGCAGCAATGTGCCGCTGCTGAACGCGCTGGCACACGTGCTGGTGGTCGAGAACCTGGTCGATCGCGCCTTCGTCGCGGCGCGTGTCGATGACCTGGACGAGTTCGTGAACTTCATCGCCGACTGGACGCCAGAGCGCGTCGCGCCGATTTGTGGCGTCGGCGCTGCCGATATCCGCAAGGCGGCGCGCCTTTACGCGGAACATATGCCGGCGATGTGCGTGCATGGTCTCGGGCTGACCGAGCATGTGCAGGGCACCGAGGGAGTGATGGCGCTGATCAACCTGGCACTGCTCACCGGAAATCTGGGCCGTGCCGGGGCAGGGGTGAACCCGTTGCGCGGACAGAACAACGTGCAGGGCGTGGCGGTGATGGGTTGCGAACCGGATTCGCTGACCGGCGGCGCCAGTCTCGCCGACGCTCGACCACGCTTCGAGGCACGCTGGGGTGCGCCCGTTCCGGCGCAGCCCGGCCTGAACGTGCTGGGCATGATCGACGCGGCACGTGCGGGGCGCTTGAAGGCCCTGTACGTGATCGGCTTCGACATTCTGGCGAGCCTGGCCAACGCCCGCGAGACTGCGGCGGCCTTGGCCCAGGCGGAGCTGGTGATCGTGCAGGACCTGTTCCTCAACGACACCGCGCGCGAGTTCGGGCACATCTTTCTGCCAGCGGTCACCAGTTTCGAGAAGGACGGCACCTTCATGAACTCGGAGCGGCGCATCCAGCGCATTCGTCGCGCCATCACACCGCGTGGTCACGCGCTGGATGACGCCACCATCCTGGTGCGTCTCGCTGCAGCCTTCGGCCACGGCACGCAATTCCCGAGCGCCGATGCGCAGCAGGTGTGGGACGAGGTACGCGAACTCTGGCCGGCCGGCGCGGGCATCAGCTATGCGCGCATGGAGCAGGGCGGAATCCAGTGGCCGTGCCGCGACGAGGCCCATGCCGGCACGACCATCCTGCACACCGAGCGCTTCGCCCACGGACCACGCGCCAGTCTGCGTCGCATCGACTACCACCCGACGGTCGAATCGATCGACGACGAGTACCCGTTCCTGCTCAGCACCGGCCGCGACCTGCACCAGTTCAACGTCGGCACCATGGGCGGCCGCACCGCGCAGAATCGACTTCGCCCGACCGACACCCTCGACATGCACCCGCAAGACGCCACCGCACTCGGCCTGCACGACGGCCAGGACCTGCGCGTGACCAGCCGCCACGGTAGCGTGGTGCTGCCACTGCGCCTTAGCGACGGCATCGTGCCCGGCCAACTGTTCACCACCTTTCACGACCCGGCCCGCGCCGTGAACCAGCTCACCGGACCAGCCCGCGACAACATCACCTCAGCGCCGGAATACAAGGTCACCGCGGTGCGGGTGGAGGGGATGCCAGCACGTGCAGCGTGAGGAACCAAGGTCGAGTGACCGTGGGTTACTCTGTACTAGACATAATATACATTGTGCGCTGATTGCGGCCGTTCAGATCGCTGCCAGCGCCTGGTCCAGATCGGCGATCAGTGCCGCAGGATCTTCGAGTCCGATCGAGAGGCGCACGAGGTTGAGCGGTACGCTGGCCGGTGCATCCAGACGACCCCAGTCGCGCACGCCGGCGACCGGGAATGCCAGCGATTCATAGCCACCCCAACTGGCTGCGAGCAGGAAGCGCTTGAGCGCATTGCAAAAGCGATCGATGGCGGCGAGGTCGGGCACGTCGAGTTCGATCGAGAACAAGCCGCTGGCGTGGTGCAGTTGCGCGGCGCTCAATTCGGGTTGCGTCGAATACGGTGTCACCGGTGCATGGACGCAGCGCACCTTCGGGTGCTTCGCGAGATGCGCAAGCACCGTGGCGGTGGTGGCGGCGATGCGCTCCAGCCGCACCGGCAGCGTGCGCAGGCCACGCAGCAGCAACCACGCATCGAACGGCGACAGGATCGCCCCGAGCGTCATGTATGGGCCATCGAAGACCTTGCGCAGCATCGCATCCGAACCGCACAGCGCACCGGCGATGACATCGCTGTGGCCATTCAGGTACTTGGTCGCCGAGTGCGCAACCAGATCAATGCCGAGCGCGACCGGCGATTGCCCGAGCGGGGTCGCGTAGCTGTTGTCGACCAGGGTGACGATGCCCCTGCCCTTCGCCAGCATCGCGATGGCGGCCAGGTCCTGCTGCTCGAAGGTCAGCGAGTTCGGACTCTCAAGCACGATCAGGCGCGTGGCCGGCGAGATCGCTGCCGCCACCGCGGCGGTATCGGCGGCGTCGACGAACACGCCGCGCATGCCGAATTGCGCCAGCAGCTTGCGCACCAGTTGTCCGGTCCAGAAGTAGGGCTTCTCGACGCAGAGCACCTCATCGCCGGCGCGCACGTTGGCGAGCACTGCGGCCGCCATCGCCGCGGCGCCGGAGCCGAACATCAGCGCGCGCTCGGCGCCTTCCAGCGCGGCAAGTTTCTTCGCCACGATCTCGACCGTCGGGTTGTTGCCGCGGGTGTAGACGTGGGCGTTGAACTCGTCGGCGAGGCGCGCGCGCATGGTCGCGATGTCCGGGTGCGCGAAGATCGCGCTCTGCACGATCGGCGGGATCACCGCATCGAAGTAGCGGTCGCGCTCCTCGCCCAGGTGGTTGATGATGAACGACAGGTCGCGCACCACCCTGCCCCGCTCAGTTCGCTTCGAGCGCGAGCCGTTCGCGCATCATCGCGACCACGGCGTTGTGCAGTTCGGGATCTTCCAGCGCCAGGTGCACGGTCGCCTGGACCATGCCGAGACGGTTGCCGCAGTCGAAACGGCGCCCGATGAAGCGATACGCCAGCACCGGGTCGTTGACCAGCAGCGCAGCGATCGCGTCGGTCAGCTGGATCTCGCCGCCACTGCCGGCGCGGGTCGTCTCCAGCAGCTCGAAGATCTTCGGCGACAGGATGTAGCGGCCGACGATGGCGAGCGTGGATGGCGCGACATCGGGCCTCGGCTTTTCGATCACGCCGCGCACGCGCGCCAGGTGGTCGTCGACACGCTCGGCCGAGACGATGCCGTAGCGGTGGGTGTGTTGGCGCGGGACGTCTTCGACCGCGATCACGCTGGCGCCATCGCGCTCGGCGATGTCGGCCATCTGGTGCAGTGCGCCGCGACCGCGGTTCCAGATCATGTCGTCGGGCAACAGCACCGCGAAGGGTTCGTCGCCGACGATCGCGCGCGCGCAGAGCACGGCATGACCGAGACCGAGGGCCTCGTGCTGGGTCACAAACACCGTCTGCACATGGCGCGGCAGGATGTCGCGCACCATCTCCAGCAACTCGTGCTTGCCGGCGGCTTCGAGCTTGGCTTCGAGTTCGTAGGCCTTGTCGAAGTAATCGGCGATCGCGTGCTTGTAGCGATTGGTGATGAACACCAGGGTGTCGCAGCCGGCCTCGACCGCTTCCTCGACCGCGTACTGGATCAGTGGCCGGTCGATCAGTGGCAGCATCTCCTTGGGCACCACCTTGCTGGCGGGCAGGAACCGGGTGCCAAGCCCGGCCACCGGGAACACGGCTTTGCGGATTCGCATCAGGAGACCGCCTTGTGGATCGAGACGATGTCTGCGTCGCGCTCGGTGCGCAGCTGGTCGAACTCCGGCACCAGCGACTGCAACAGGCGCAGCACTTCGTCTTCATCGAAGCGTCGCGCCGCGGCATCAAGCTTGTGCAGGCAAGGCGTCAGCTCGGTAAACGGCACCATGCGCGGCTGCGACAGGAAAATCTTCGGATGGCCGGTGCTTTCGTGGTTCTCCTGCTCATGGAACAGCTCCTCGAACAGCTTTTCGCCGGCCCGCAGGCCGGTGTAGACGATCTGGATGTCGCGCTCCGGCACCTTGCCGGCGAGCAGGATCATCTGGTCGGCGAGATAGCGGATGCGCACCGGCTCACCCATGTCGAGCGCGAAGATTTCGCCGCCGCGACCGAGTACCGCCGCCTGCAGGATCAGCTGGCAAGCTTCGGGGATGGTCATGAAGTAGCGCGAGATTTCCGGATGCGTGACGGTGACCGGGCCGCCGCGGTGGATCTGGTCGCGAAACAGCGGCACCACGCTGCCGGCGGAATCGAGCACGTTGCCGAAACGAACGGTGATGAAGTGCGTATTCGACTGCTGCGCCAGGCTCTGGCAGAAAATCTCCGCGGCGCGCTTGGTCGCGCCCATCACGCTCGACGGATTCACCGCCTTGTCGGTCGAAATCAGCACGAAGTTGTGCACGCCATGCCGATCCGCCGCCAGCGCCAGCGCCTGCGTCGCCAGCAGGTTGTTGCGCACCGCTTCGCGCACCTGCTGCTGCAACAACGGCACGTGCTTGAACGCCGCAGCATGGAATACCGCCTCGGGCCGAACGCGGCTGAACACGCGCTCGAGTGTCGCGGCGTCGCCACAGTCTCCCAGGATGGGATCGATCACCAGGTCTGGAAATTCGACGCGCAGTTCCTGCTCGACCTTGTACAAGTTGAACTCGGACAGTTCGAGCACGGCCAGGCGTTCGACACCGAGACGAGCGACCTGACGGCAGAGTTCGGAGCCGATCGAGCCGCCACCACCGGTGATCAGCACGCGCCGCGAGGCGAGCCCGGCGCGGATCGCGGTCCAGTCCAGTGACACCGGTTCGCGCCCGAGCAGGTCCTCGATCGCGACTTCCTTGAGTTCGTTGAAGTTGGATCGGCCTTCGACCACGTCCTCCAGTCGCGGCACGGTGCGAAACGGCAGCGTGGTCTGCTCGCAGATGCCGACGATGCGCTGCATCTGCTGGTTGCTCGCGGTCGGGATCGCGATCAGCACCATTTCCGCTGCGACCTCGCGCGCGATCTGCGGCAACTGCTCGATCGGGCCGAGCACTGGCACCCCATGCACATTGGCACCGCGCAGACCCGACTTGTCGTCGAGGAAACCGACTACACGGTACGCGCCCTCGCGACGCAGGTCGCGCACCAGGGTCTCGCCGGCGCGTCCGGCACCGAGCACCAGCACGCGCTTGACCGGGGCGCCACCGCTGTCATAGCGACTGTCCTTCCAGTAGCGATACGCCATGCGCGGCGTGCCGAGCAGCAGCATCAGCGCGATCGGATACATCAGCAGCACCGAGCGCGGCGTGCCCTCGAGCCGATCGAGGAAGAACAGACCGAGCGCGATCGCCAGCGCGCCGAGCACCGAGGCACGCGCGATGTTCCACAGGTCAGGCAGGCTGGCGAAGCGCCACAGCCCGCGATACAGGCCGGTCCAGGCCAGGATCAGGGTCTGCGCGACCAGCACGATCGCGTGCTCGGTGCCGAACCAGGCGACAACCGGCGGATCGATTTGCAGGTTCCAGCGCAACCAGTTGGTGCCGAACCAGGCCAGCCAGATCATGCACAGGTCATGTGCGACCACGGCGAGGCGCGGATGGAGGATGGCGATCAGTCGACGCAAGTGCATGCCCGCTATTGTGCCCGATGCGCGCGCCGCAGCGCACGTCGCGCAGCGATCCAGACGCCGATTCCGAGTCCGTAGACCGCGACCGCGAGTGCAAATTCCAGCAGTGGCGGATGCGCGCGCAGTTCGAGCAACGCCAGCGCCGGCAACACGATCAGCAGATTCCATCCCTGATAAGCGGCTACCACGCGCGCGGCACGCCAGCCGCGACGACGCAGCCATTGGTACAGGTGATCGCGATGCGGCTTGAGCCAATGGCGGGTGCGGCGCATGCGCCCGAACAAGGTGGCTGCCGCATCGACCATGAATCCGGACGACAGGATCAATGCCCCGCCCCACCCGATCAGTCCGCGATCCACCGCGACCAGCGAGAATGCCGCGACCAGGAATCCGAGCGAAATGCTGCCGACGTCGCCGAGAAACACGCGCGCAGGCGGCCAGTTGAACGGCAGGAACGCGAGCACCGCGGCCGCGGCCGCGGCGAACAGCACAGCCGCGGCATCTGCATCGTGCCGAGCCGCGAGCAACGCGAGCACGGAGAAAACGAACAGCGACTGGCTCGCGAGGTGCGCATCCGAGCCATCCATGAAGTTGTGCAGGTTCATCGACGCGACGCCCATCGCAATCAGCAACAGGCCCGCTTCGAACCAGTACTTGCCATCGAGCCCGCTGTTCGCGATGAAGGCCACCGCGAGCACCGTCGCCGCGAGCAGATGCACGGCAAGGCGCAGGCGCACCGAGCGCGCACGATGGTCGTCCGCGGCGCTGACGCCGGCTGCGAGCAGCAGCCCGGCGATCAGCGGCAAGGAGAACCCGGCGAGTGCAGCGGGCTGCACCGTGTGCTGGGCCAGCAGCACGAGCAGGATCGCGGCGACCGGGCCGATGCCGCCGCCACGCGGCGTCGGTGCTTCATGCAACCGCCGCCGCTCCGGCGCGTCCAGCAACTGCAGGCGCTGCGCGCGCCGGATCCACAACGCGGTCAGCAGCGGCGACACGAGCAGAGCCAGCGCGGGCAGCCACCAGAGCGACACGTCAATTGCCGGCGATGCCGTGCACCGGCTTGATCGTGCTCCACGACTTGCAGCCCGGGCACTGCCAGTGATGCGCGCGCGCACTGAACCCGCAACGCGAACAGCGGAACAAGGCCTGGCCGTCGAGCAGCTGCTTGAGCAGGTCGCGCAGACGTTCCAGCTGTTCGCGGGCGTCGCCGTGCAGGCCGCTCAATTGCAGATCGACCAGCTCGGCCAGGCCGCGTACTGAAGGCTTCTTGCTCAGGCGGTCGGAAAGAAAGCGAATGGCGGCCTCATCACCGTCGCGGTCGCGCACGCGACGCGTCATCTTGATCACCGGCGAGATGCCGGGATAGCGGCGCATCGATTCCTCGAGCATGGCGTCGATCGACTCGCGTCGGTCGAGCTGCTCCAACGCATCGAGCAGCGGCCCGATCGCGATCGGCAGGTACTCGATGTCGTTCTCGACCGCGCGCTCATAGGCATTGGCGGCGCGGCTCCAGTCCTGGCGTTCGTGCGCGAGGCGTCCTTCGATCAAGCGCGGACGCACCGCCAGCGGCGCCACCGTCACCGCCTCGGTCAGATAGGCGCGGGTCTGCTCGGCATCTTGTTTCACCGCCGCGTGCTCGGCCAGTTCGCACAGGAACTGACTGACCAGTTCCGCCTGTGATTCGCCGGTGATCTCCTCGAGCCGGCGCGCGTGTTCGATCGCGCGCTTCCAGTCGCGTTCCTGCTGGCAGATCGCGATCAGATGACGCAGCGCCGCCGGCGCATGCGCATCGATGCCGACCAGATCGGTGAACAACGTCTCGGCGCGATCGAGCAGGCCGGCACGCATGTAGTCCTCGCCCAGTTCGAGCAGCGCCAAGGACTTCTGCTCCGACGTCAGATTGGCGCGAGCGATCAGGTTCTGGTGCACGCGGATGGCGCGGTCGGTCTCGCCGCGGCGACGGAACAGATTGCCGAGTGCCAGGTGCGTCTCGACCGTCTGCTTGTCGATTTCGGCGATCTGCAAGAACACCTCGATCGCCTTGTCCGGCTGCTCGTTCAACAGATAATTCAAGCCGCGGAAGTAGTTGCGGCGCAGACGGTCGGCCTGCGCACCCACGGCAGCGCCGGGATCGCGTCGCGCCAGGATCCAGCCGGTGAGGAATGCGGCCAGTACCAGCAGGGCCAGTACCGACAGATCGAGCGTCATGGAGCGGCTGGTCCGCCCTGGCGGGCGATGCCGAGTTGCCGCTGCAGCGAGCGCATGCGCAGCCGCTGTGGGAGGATCACGGCGACGGCGAGCGTGGCACTGGCGAGCAGGAACCCGGCGAGCAGACTGGTCATCACTAGCAGACCCAGCGATACGTCCAGCGCCAGTACATGGAAATCGAGATGCACCACGGCATCGTTCAGCAGTGCAAAAGCGGCGGCGAGCAGCGCCACCAGCAGCGCCAGGACGATGACGATCCAGCGCTTCATCGCAGGCCTCAGTCGTCCGCGCCGTCGGCGGAGACGATGCCGTTGACGCGGTCGCGCAGTTCCTTGCCGGGCTTGAAGTACGGCACGTACTTGCCGGGCAGCGCGACGGAATCGCCGGTCTTGGGATTACGGCCCACACGCGGCGGGCGGAAGTGCAGCGAAAAGCTGCCGAAGCCGCGAATCTCGATGCGCTCGCCGGTCGCCAGCGACTGGCTCACGTACTCGAGGATTTCCTTGACGCCGAGTTCTACGTCATGGTGCGCGAGATGGATCTGGCGCCGCGCCATGGCTTCGATGAGTTCGGATTTCGTCATATCGGTCCGGACGGTTCTGCGTGGAAAAACAGCACCGCCGGCAGGGTGACTGCCGGCGGTGCAGTGGGACTTACTTGTTGCGCATCTGCTCTTTCAGCAGGGCGCCGAGCTTGGTCGTGCCGCCCGCTGCCGACTGATAGTCGGCTAGCGTGTCGGCCAGCTCCTGCTCGTCCTTGGCGCGAATCGACAGCTGCAGCGTGCGGCCCTTGCGGTCCATGCCGATGAACTTGGCTTCGACTTCGTCGCCCACCTTCAGGCGCGTGGTCGCGTCCTCGATGCGCTCCTTGGCGATGTCGTTGGCTCGCAGGTAACCCTCGACACCCTCGCCGAGGTCGATGGTCGCACCGCGCGCATCGACTTCCTTGACCGTGCCCTTGACCACCGAACCACGCGGGTTGTTGGCCATGAACGAGGCGAACGGATCCTGTTCGAGCTGCTTGATGCCGAGCGAGATGCGCTCACGTTCCGGATCGACGGCGAGCACGACTGCATCCAGGTTCTCACCCTTCTTGAAGTTGCGCACGAGGTCTTCGCCGGTGCCCTGCCAGGAGATGTCGGACAGATGGATCAGACCATCGATGCCGCCGTCGAGGCCGATGAACACGCCGAAGTCGGTGATCGACTTGATCGTGCCGGAGACCTTGTCGCCCTTCTTGTTCATGGCGGCAAAGGTTTCCCACGGATTGCTCGTGCACTGCTTCATGCCGAGCGAGATGCGGCGGCGCTCTTCGTCCACGTCCAGCACCATGACTTCCGACTCGTCGCCGACCTGGACCATCTTGCCCGGGTTGACGTTCTTGTTGGTCCAGTCCATTTCCGAGACATGCACCAGGCCTTCGACGCCCGGTTCCAGCTCGACGAAGCAGCCGTAGTCGGTGACGTTGGAGACCTTGCCGAACACGCGCGAACTCGACGGATAGCGGCGCGCGATGTTGACCCAGGGATCTTCGCCGAGCTGCTTGAGTCCGAGCGAAACGCGGTTGCGCTCGCGGTCGAACTTGAGCACGCGCACATCGAGTTCCTGGCCGACTTCAACCACTTCGGAGGGATGGCGCACGCGCTTCCAGGCCATGTCGGTGATGTGCAGCAGGCCATCGATGCCACCGAGGTCGACGAATGCGCCGTAATCGGTGAGGTTCTTGACCACGCCCTTGACCACGGCGTTTTCCTGCAGGCGCTCCATCAGCTGTTCGCGCTCGGCGCTGAACTCGCTCTCGACCACGGCGCGGCGCGAGACCACGACGTTGTTGCGCTTGCGATCGAGCTTGATGATCTTGAACTCGAGTTCCTTGCCCTCGAGGTAGCTGGTGTCGCGCACCGGGCGCACATCGACCAGCGAACCCGGCAGGAACGCGCGGACGTCGCCGATGTCGACGGTGAAGCCGCCCTTGACCTTGCCGCTGATGCGACCGTTGACCGTGGCGTTGGCTTCCAGCGCCTTCTCGAGTTCGTCCCAGACCATCGAGCGCTTGGCCTTCTCGCGCGACAGCACGGTTTCGCCGAATCCGTTCTCCAGCGAATCGAGCGCGACCTTGACCTCATCGCCGACGGCCACGTCGATCTCGCCCAGGTCGTTCCTGAACTGCTCGATCGGCACGATGCCTTCGGACTTCAGTCCGGCGTGGATGACGACCACGTCGGTGCGCACTTCGACCACGATGCCAGTCACGATGCTGCCCGGCTTCAGGCGCGACAACGAGGCTTGGCTCAGTTCAAACAGTTCAGCAAAACTTTCGGTCATGTTGGGTTCCAATGGGGATGAACCGTCGGACCGCTGCGCGGACCACGACGGGCTTGGGTGGATGGCGTTGCCGCCGTTGCGAATACCCGGCCGGAGCCGGAACCACGTCTGCGCCGAGTCGGCGGCGGGTCGATGTCAGACCAGGTTCGTCGGAACCAGGGCCAGCACGCGCTCCACCAGTTCATCGATGCCGATGCCGGTGGTGTCGATCAGGATCGCATCGGCTGCGGGCTTGAGCGGTGCCACCGGACGCTCGGCGTCGCGGGCGTCCCGCGCGAGGATCTCGCGCAAAAGGGCCGAGAGTGTAACCTCGAAGCCCTTTTGCTTCAACTGCTTATATCGCCTCTCCGCGCGCTCCTCGGCGCTCGCGGTCAGGAACACCTTGAGCACGGCATCGGCGAAGATGACCGTACCCATATCGCGCCCGTCCGCGACCAGCCCTGGCGCCTGCCGGAACGAGCGTTGCTTGTCGACCAGCGCCTCGCGCACCGCCGGCACCGCAGCGATCGCCGAGGCGGTCGCACCCGCCAATTCGGTGCGCAACTCGCTGCTCGACTCCACGCCGTTCACGAACACCAGCGGATCATCGCCTTTGCGATCAACGAACTGCACTGAAGTCTCGAGTGCGCATCGAGCCAGCGCGTCGTGGTCGTTGAGGTCGATGTCGGCCCAGCTAGCGGCCAGCCCCACCGCCCGGTACAGCGCCCCGCTGTCGAGGAAATGCCAACCGAGTTTCTCTGCCACCGCCCGCGAGATCGTCCCCTTGCCCGAACCACTCGGCCCGTCGATCGTCACCACCGCAATCCCCGATCTGTCCATGCGCATCCTCCGAAAGCGCGCATTGTAGGTCTCGCTTTCAGTGCGTGCGTTGTTTTGATCGGCGAGCCGCGCCAGCCTGACCGCGATTCTCGACGACGGGCTGCCGGGCTTCAATCAAGAGCGCCATCAGTCAAGGCGGGCGTTGACAATCTCACCGGCGGGGCTTCGTCAACTCGCGGCAGTCTCGATCTTCTCCACGCCGCCCGAGGATGGCAATGCCGCGCCAGTGCGGTTGCAGGCCGAGCAGATGGCGGTCGCCGGAGACGATGATGTCGGCGCAGGCAGTGAGCGCACAGGCGAGCACGTGGTCGTCGTCGGGATCGTCGGCGATCACGCGCGGGACTTCGGTCGGCACGACGATCTCGACGACGACGACGTAATCGGCCAGCACGCCGGTCGGGGTCTTGCCGATGGCGGCCATGGGCTTGACCAGATGCGGTCGCGCAAGCACTTCGGCCAGTTCGGTCAGCAGCGCTTCGCTGCTGTAGAGATGCACCGCCTCCGGCCGGCGGCGGATGGCTTGCAGGAGTCGGTACGGGGCGCCGTGCCAGACCAGGCCTGAGAGCGCGACATTGGTATCCAGCACCAGCCGCACGTCAGGCGCGATCCTTGGGATCTTGCGCTGCGGCCGCCCGGGCGCGCCGTTCGGCACGGGCAGCCTGAATCTCGGACTGGATCTCCTCTTCGGTCATCGGCTGCAGGCCGGCGGCTTCCATTGCCGGCGCAATCGCCATCAGCCGGTCCAGCGCCGCAATTTGTGCCTCCTTGCGGGCTAGGAAGTCCATGAAGTCTTCCACCTCCGCGCGGCGTTGTGGCGGCAAGGCCTTGAGTTTTTCGTACAGCACATCGGGATTGGCGCTCATGGCGTGGTCCTGTTAGCGGCTGGCGGAAGCGCGACGCCCGGCGCGGCCGCACTTGGGCATGCGTTCAACCGGATGGCGCATGATAGTCCGGGCAGCATCCAATCGGCGGAACCTTTGCAGGAGCGGCAGAATCGGCAACGGAGGGTAATGGATCGTGCGTCGCGACTACACCGGCATCACCGCGGTGGCGGCGGATCGGGCGACGCAATGCGTCGGCCATGCGGGGTAGTGCGCCGACTCTTGCCTTACCGCATGCGTGAGCGGTTTGCGATCGAAACCGTGCCTTGGGGAGTGAACCCACCCGCCCGAGGAGAAGTCCATGTCGTACCTGCGCTTGTTTCGATCGGTCCTGTCCGTGGTTGCCGTGCTGGCCAGCGCGACGGCTCTTGCGGGTGGGTTGCCCACCTTGACCGGGATCCAGCCTGCCGGCGCGAATGTGGCGGGCGGCAACTCGGTGCTGCTGACCGGGAGCAACTTTCCGCCCACCACGTTCGTCACCTTCGATGGCGTGGCCGCCAGCATCCTGAGGCTGGATGCCAACAACATCTACGTGACCGCCCCGGCGCATGCCGCCGGGACCGTTGCGGTGGTGGTCTACGACAACACGCGCTCGACCAGCGGTGCTCCGACGCTGCCGTTCACCTACAGCGAGGACTTCGACGCCAGCCGCGACTTCTCCGCGGTGCAGAATCCGGTCGGTGTCTGGACCTACGGGGTCGCGCCTACCGAGGGTCAGGCGATCACCGTCGCAACCGGCACGACGATCGATGGCTGCGTCGACACCTGGAGCGCGACCGACTTCTTTCCGGTGATCGGGCGCAACCGCACCGGCACTACCTGCAACCAGTACACCTGGTCCTGGCCAGCCGGAATGATCGGAATCCATCCGGACAACACCGCGGAATTCGGAGTGATCCGCTTCACGGTGCCCCAGGCCGGACGCTACGAGATCGACGGACTGTTCCTGTGCATCGACTATGTGGTGGCCTGCACCATCGACGTCTCGATCCGGCACAACCTGAGCAACGTGCTGTTCCAGAGCCCGATGAACCAGGGCGGCGTGCCCAAACCCTTCGGCCTGGTGCTCGACCTGAACCTCGGCGACACCATCGACTTCGGCCAGGGCAACGGCGGCAACGGCCTTCCCTACGACCAGATGGTGCTCGACGCCCATGTGCGCCCGGCTCTGTTCGGTGACGGCTTCGAAGAACTGAATTGATTGCCGTGCGCGGTATCCGCAGCCGGGAATGGGCGGCTAGAATCGGTCGCCCCCCGGTCCGGACCGCGCATGGACGACAGCTCCGATCTTTCGCAACGGTTCAGCGCCGCCCGCGCCGGCGATTCCGAGGCCCTCAATGCCCTGCTGCCCCTCGTCTATGCCGAACTCAAGCGCATCGCCCGCGCGCAGTTGGCGCGCGAGAAACCCGGACACACGCTGCAACCGACCGCGCTGGTGCACGAGGCCTGGCTGCGGCTGTTGTCCTCGCACTCGGTGGATTTCGCCGACCGCGCCTATTTCCTCGGCCTGGCCGCGACGATGATGCGGCGCATCCTGGTCAACCATGCCCGCGACAAGGCCGCCGACAAGCGTGGCGGCGGGATGGCCCGCACCGATCTGCCCGAGCACCTTGCCGCGCCCGCGCCCGATCCGGATCTGCTGGCGCTGGATGGCGCGCTCGAACGGCTCGCACAGCAGGACCCGCGCAAGGCGCGCGTGGTCGAGCTGCGCTACTTCGCCGGCATGGAGTTCGACGAGATCGCCGACCACCTGTCGCTGTCCAACGCCACCGTGCGGCGCGACTTCAGTCTGGCCAAGCTCTGGCTGGCCGAAGCGATGCGGGACTGAAATGAGCGGCGTCGCGCCCACGCTGTCGCGCTGGCCCGAAGTCGAGCGCGTGTTGGCCACGGTGATCGATCTGCCCGCAGCCGAGCGCGAATCGCAGATCGCCGCGGCCTGCGGCGGCGATGCCGCGCTTGCGGCCGACGTTCACCGGCTGCTCGGGCACGAGCACCGATTGCCCGATGCCTTGCCGGTGCAGTGGTTCGCGAACGTCGCTGAAACCGGCGAAAGCGAAGACTGGATCGGCACGCGGATCGGTCCGTACCTGATCGAGGCGCTGATCGGCGAAGGCGGCATGAGCCGCGTCTTTCGCGCCAGCCGCGCCGCGGACTTCCGCCAGCGCGTCGCGATCAAGCTGCTGCGCACGCTCCCCGACGCCCACGCGATGCGGCGTTTTCGCAACGAACGCGATGCACTTGCCGCGCTTGAACACCCGGGCATCGCGCGCCTGCTCGACGCCGGCGTGCTCGCCGAAGGCACTCCCTATCTGGTGCTGGAACTGGTTGAAGGGCGCAGTTGGGCAGGATGGCTTGGCGAATGCCCGGCAACGCCTGCGGCACGCATCGAACCGTTGCTGCAGGTGTGCGACGCGCTGCAGTACGCGCATGCGCATTCCCTGATCCATCGCGACCTCAAGCCCGGCAACCTGCTGGTCGGCAACGACGGCCGCGTGCGCCTGCTCGACTTCGGCGTGGCCCGACTGCTCGAAGGCAACAGCGGCACGCTGACGCGCGACGCCGGGATCGCATTGACGCCGGCCTACGCCGCTCCGGAGCAATGGCGCGGCGAAACCGCGACCACCGCCACCGACATCTACGCACTCGGCCTGCTGCTGCACGAGACCGTGAGCGCGACGCGAGTCTTCGCCGATGCCGACTGGCAGCAGGCGATGCAGCGCGCGCAGGCACCGGTGCCGCTGCCGAGCAGCTGTCGCGCGCCGCACGGACTTCCCGCGCGGCAACTGCGCGGCGACATCGACAACATCGTGCGCAAGGCCTGCGATCCCGATCCGCGGAGGCGCTATGCCTCGGTGGCGGCGGTCGCCGACGACCTGCGCGCCGTGCTGTCGGGCCGCCCGGTGTCGGCGCGTGCGCCGGCGACGCTGTATGTGGCGCGCAAGTTCATCGGGCGCCACCCATTGGGCAGCCTGCTCGCGGCTGCAGCCGTGTGCGTGATCGGCGCCAGCCTGGCCCTCGCCCTGCGCGAGGGCGCCCGTGCCGAGCAGCGTTTCCTGGAAGCGCGCTCGCTCGCCAACCGCACCCTGTTCGACTACAGCGATGCGCTGGCTGAAGTGGCCGGCACCTTGCCGATGCGCCGACGCATGGTCGACGACGCCCTGCGCTATCTGGACTCGCTGCGCGCGAGCGCGGGCAACGACGCCACGCTGTGGTCCGACCTCGCCCGCGGCTATCTGCAGGTCGGCGATCTCCAGGGCCATCCCTGGCAGCCGAACCTGGGCGATTTCGCCGCCGCGGCCGCAAATTACGACCAGGCGGCCGCGGCGCTCGCGCGCTGGCGCTCGTTGACACCCAACGACGGCACGCTGGCCGTGGTCGACGCGCGCCTGACCCTGCGCCGCGCCGTGCTCGCCCACCAGGGCGGCCGCCTCGATGACGCCGATCGCGACTATCGAGCCGCGACGGCGGCGTTCGCGGCGACCGCGGGGCTGGACGCGACCAGTCGCCTCGAATATGCCGAGGCGCTGGATGACTACGGCGATCTGCTCGGTGACCCGAGTCAGCCCTCGCTGCTCGACCAGGCCGGCGCCGCGGCGCGTCATGCCGAGGCCCGGCGCGTGCGCGAGGCACTGCTTGCCGCCGATCCCGACGACGACCGCGCGCACTTTGCGCTCGCCGGATCGCTGCTGCGCGCAGGCGACGCGGCCCTGGGCGAGCGCGACCTCGCCACGGCCGAGGCGCACTACGCGACGGCTCGGGCCGAGGTCGAGCGCGCCCTCGCCGCGGCACCCGCAAACGCCGTGCGACGACGTGAACTGGCCAGCATCGATACGCGCCGGGTCCAGGTGCTGGAACAACTGGAGCGCCGCAGCGAAGCGATCCGCGTGGCCGAGCAGGCGCTGCGCAGCACCGAGTCATTGCTGGCGGTCGATCCGGACAACGATCAACTGCGCCAGGGCGCCGGGGCCCTCCTCGGCGCGCTCGCCAAGCTGTTGCTCCAGGAAGGCCGCGCCGATGCCGCGGCGCCGCTGATCGAACGCCAAATCGCGATCAACCAGCTTCGCACCGCCACCGCACCCGAAGACCCGGATGTGGCGCTGGCGCTATCGCTGTCCTATCGGCGCCAGGGCGAACTGCGTGCCGCGCGCGGCGATCCGGCCGGCGCCATCGCCGCGCACCAGCAAGCGCTCGCGCTGCAGGAACCGATCGCGCCGCAGGCCGCGTGGTACGAGTCGAACCGCAGCATCAGCCTGCTGCACCTGGGTCGCCTGCACGCAGCCAACGGCGAGACCGCGCAGGCGCGCAGGCGCCTGGATGAGGCCACCCGTGCGATCGCCGCCCTGCACGCGGCCCACCCGGACACGCCGATGTTCACCGAGGACCTTGCCGACGTGCACGAGGCACTCGGTGACCTGGGCAGCACCGATGCGGCCGAACACTACCGCAGCGCGCTGGCCGCCCTCTCCGCCTTGCCGGCCGAGGCGCACACCCCAGCGGTCAGCGAGCGCGAACGGCGCCTGCGACAGAAACTTGTCCATCCATGACCCGCCGCGGCGGCGAGTGATCTTTCCGGGCGCGGCCATGCACGCGGCGGTGTCGCCGCGTGCGGCTTCCGTTTTCATGCGGGGCTGGTATGTTCGGTCGGCCGCTTGAGAGGGGGTCGTCGCGATGGATGAACTGTTCGCACCCGAGGAAACCGCCACGGTGCAACCGTGGAAGGTGATGATCGTCGACGATGAGCCCGAGGTGCACAATGTCACCCGTCTCGTCCTGTCGAACTTCCGCTTCGAGGGCCGGCCGCTGCTATTCCTGCAGGCGTATTCGGCCAGGGAAGCGCGCGGGTTGATCGCGCAGCATCCGGACACCTCGGTGATGCTGCTCGACGTGGTCATGGAGAGCGACCAGGCCGGGCTCGACCTGGTCAAGGTGATCCGCAACGAGATCGGCAACCGCTTCGTGCGCATCGTGCTGCGCACCGGTCAGCCCGGCCAGGCGCCGGAACAGGAAGTGATCGCCAACTACGATATCAACGACTACAAGGAAAAGACCGAGCTCACCGCGCAGAAGCTGTCGACGATGATGTACGCGACCCTGCGCGCGCATCGCGACATCATGACCATCGAGGCCAACAAGCGTGGCCTCGAGCGCGTCATCGAGGCGTCGGCCAGGATCTTCTCGCACCAGCATTCGCACGAGTTCGCCTCGGCCGTGCTCGGCCAGTTGACGACACTGGTCGGGGTCGAACGCGGCGCGCTCTATTGCAAGGTGCCGCGCCCGGCGGCGCAGACACCGGAGCACTTCGTGATCGCGGCGGCGAACGGCGACTACGCCCGTTTCGTCGACAACAACGCCGACGAGCGCCTGCCGCCGCACATCGCCGACACCCTGCGCGACGCCTACACGCGCAAGCGACACGTGTTCAACAAGGACCACTACGTCCTGCATTTCACCGACAGCCACCGCACCGAGAGCCTGCTCTACGTCGGCGAGACCTGGGACCTGACCCCGCTCGACATGAAGCTGGTCGAGGTGTTCTGCACCAACGTGTCGATCGCATTCGAGAACCTGCACCTGCAGCGCGAGATGTTCGACTCGCAGGTGGAAATCGTCACTTTGCTCGCCGGCGTCGCCGAGAGTCGTTCCAAGGACACGCTGAACCACGTCAAACGCGTCGGCCACCTCGCCGACCTGATCGGCGAGGCCTGCGGACTGGAATCCCGTGCGCGCGAAATGCTGCGATACGCAGCGCCGCTGCATGACATCGGCAAGATCGGCATTCCCGATTCGGTACTGAACAAGCCCGGGACGCATTCAACCGAGGAAACCGACGTGATGCGCACGCACGCGCGCATCGGGGCGCAGTGGTTGGCGGCATCGCGGCTGCCACTGCTGCAGCTGGCCGCGATCATCGCCGAGGACCACCACGAGAACTGGGATGGTTCCGGCTACCCGCGCGGCCTGCGCGGCGACGAAATTTCGATCGGGGGTCGCATCACCGCGCTCGCCGATGTCTTCGACGCACTCGGCAGCAAGCGATGCTACAAGGAAGCCTGGCGCGCCGAGGACATCCGCGCCTTCATCAGCGAACAGACCGGCAAGAAGTTCGACCCGCGCCTGGTACAGCTGTTGTTCGACAACTGGCAGCGCGCCGAGCAGATCCGCGCCCGCTTCCCCGACTGATCAGTCGATCGCTTCGAGGTCACCCTGCGGAAAGCGCAGCAGGAAGTGCACGCCATGCCCCGGCGCGCTCTCGCAGTCCACGGTGCCGCCGAGCATCTGCGTCACCAGGTTGTAGACAATGTGCATACCAAGCCCGGACCCGCCCTGGCCGCGCTTGGTGGTGAAGAACGGCTCGAAGATGCGCGTTCGCACCGTTTCGCTCATGCCACAACCGTCATCGCTGAAGTCGACTTCGATCTGGCCTTCGACGCAGCGCACGATGATGCGCACGGTGCCGTTCTCACGATTCTCGAACCCGTGCACCAGCGAGTTCATCACCAGATTCACGATCACCTGGTAAAGCGCACCCGGATAGGTGTGGGCGCGGATCGATGCGTCGCAGTCGACCAGCACGCGGTGCCCGGTGCGCTTGAGTCGCGGGTGCAACGAGGTCAGGATCTCGTCGAGATATTCGGCCAGATCGACGACGCGGCGCTGTTCGCTCGACTGATCGACGGCAACTTGCTTGAAGCTCTTGACCAGGTGGTCGGCGCGCTTGAGGTTGCGCAGGATCAGCTCCGAACTGTCGCCGGCGGTCGCGAGGTAGCCATCGAGATCGGAGCGCTTCATGCTGCCGTCGGCCACCAGCGTCTGGATGCGCCGCGATTCGGTGGACAGGTGCGAAGCCGCGGTGACGCCGATGCCGAGCGGCGTGTTGATCTCGTGCGCGACGCCGGCGACCAGCCCACCCAACGCAGCCATCTTCTCTGATTCGACCAGTTGTTTCTGCGCCAGGCGCAATTCGTCGAGGGTGCGGCGCAGTTGTGCGTTGGCGCCCTGCAGGTCGCGCGTGCGCGCGTCGACGCGATGCTCCAGCTCGCTGTTCAGGCGTTGCAGCGCCTCCTCGTGCTGCATGATGTCGCTGATGTCGCGCGAGACGCCGATCAAGCGTGTGGCGCGGCCCTGGGCATCCCGTTCGACCACGCGCCCGTAGGACAGCGCCCACAACCAGCCTCCGTTGCGCGTGGCGATGCGGAAGCTGGTCTTCAGTCGATCGCTCAAACCCTTCACTGCGGCGTGGTACGCATCCAGGAAGCCCTGCTGGTCGTCGGGATGCACCGCCGCAAAGATGTCCTGCACGCCGAGCCGATCGCGGTCCGGAATGACCGTCTCCGGATTGGGATTGCGGCGCACGATGCTGCCGCCAACGAGGTCGGCATCCCAGATCTCGTCGCCCGAGGACTCCAGCGCCATGCTCAGCCATTCCTCGCTCTGCTTGAGCCGGCGTTGCTCGTCGAGACGCTGACGCGCGTAGCGGGCGAGGCGCCCGAGCGCCAGCCAGCCGAGCAACAGCATCGCAGCGGCGTAACCCGTCACCGCCCACCAGGACCACCACGGCGCGGGCAGCACCCGCAACTGCAGCGCGTCCTGCGACTCGATCCAGCGATCACCGAACGGCCCGGTGGCGCGCAGCCGTAAGCGATAGTCGCCGGGCCGGAGGCTGGTGAAACTGGTGCTGGCGGTGCCCGCGGCCAACGCGATCCAGCGCTCGTCGAGGCCGTCAAGCTGGTAGGCGTAGCGAGTCGATGCCGCATCGATGAAATTGAGCGCGCTGAAATCCGCCTGCAGCACGGTGTCGTCGTGGCGCAGCAGCACACGCTCGCCGTCGCGTTCCGGGCGCCGCTCGGCGGACTCCGGGTCGTGATCCCGCGACCGACTCGGACCGAGCACGCGCAGCGCCGCCACGATCGGCGCCTTGGGTGGACGCGGTTCGGCCACCGCGCGCGGGTCGAAGATGGTTACGCCTTCCAGGCCACCGAACGCAAGCTCTCCGGCCGCGGTGATCGCCGCCGATCCGACAAAATAGCCGCGACCCTGGGCACCTTCGGCCGCGCCGTAGTTGACGATGGCGAGGTCGGCGATGCGCACGCGGGTGATGCCCACCGTATGCGCAACCCACAGGTGCCCGGCGCCATCGGGCAAGATCGAGGCGATTGCATCGGCGGCGAGGCCGCCGTCGCGACGAAGCGCGATGAACCCGTAGCGCCCGTCCGGCCCACGCCGTCCCCGGTTCAGGCCGCCTCCCTGCGTGCCGACCCAGAGTTGTCCCTCAGCGTCCTCGTACAAGTGGGTAACCAAGCTGCTGCTCAGGCTGCCAGCCCCGCCGTCTGCGCGGTAGGGCGTCAGCGTCTGCGTCGCGGCGTCGAACCGCACCAGGCCACCGGCACGCAAACCGAACCACAACGCGCCGTCGCGCGTCTGTCGCGTCAGATTGACGAATTGCAGCGGCAGTCGCTGGCCGCCCGAGATCTGCTCGAAACTCTCGAAGCCGGCGCAGGTCGGGCAGGTCCGCGCGACGCCGGCACCGATGGTCGCGACCCAAACGCGACCATCGCGGTCCTCGAACAGGCTCGAAACATTGCGCGCACGCAAGGAGGCCGGATCGTCAGCATTCGGCACGAATCGCTGGAAGCGGTCGGCACCGCCACGAAGCAGGCTCAGCCCGGCGGTCTGCGATCCCACCCAGAGGCTGCCATCGCGGGTTTCGAGCACGGCCTGCACCGACGATGCGCCGAGCGAACGAGGGTCTCCGGGTTCATGCAGCCAGTGCGTGTCCACCCCCGCGCGCGGATCGAGCCGCACCAGCCCGCCCTCCTCATTGAGGCCAACCCAAAGCTTGCCACCGGCCGCGGCGGCCAGGGCAGTGGCGGTCGGCCGCGGCAGGAAGCGCGGATCCCCCGGACGGAACGGCGCCAACCGGAAGCCGGTCGCCAGTGGATCATGCAAACTCACGCCGTTGGCCCAAGTCCCCACCCAGAGCAGTCCGTCACGATCCAGCATCATCGACTCGATGCGGTGCGCGCCAAGCCCGGTGCGCCCGTAGGGGTCGTAGTGCCAGGACAAAAACTCTCCGCGCTGCGGGTCCAATCGCCCAAGCCCGTTGAGAGTTCCGATCCAGAGCCGACCCGCACGGTCGAACTGCAGCGCGCGCACGGTGTCGCTGACCAGGCCGTCTGCCCGCTGCAGTCGCCGCGGCGCGGCGTCGGCAGCGGGCCAGTGCAGCAGTCCGGCATCGCCCGATCCCAACCAGAGGCTGCCATCTGGACCCTCGCTTACGGAGTAGCAATCGGGCGCCTCGCCGCGCTCATCGAGCCAGCTGCGCAACAGCACGCCCTCTCCGTCGAGTTCGTACAGACCGCTGCGCGTTGCCACCAGCAGGTGGCCATCGCGCCGGAACTGGAGATCGCGGGTAGCGTTCAGTCCGGGCAGTTCAGTTGCATCGCGCACCCGCACGAAATGGCGCTGGCCGGGCACGATGTATTGCAATACTCCGGCCGAAGTCGCCAGCCAGACGCGGCCCTGCCCGTCCACGGCCATCGCCGTGACCGCATCGCCAGCCAGTGCGCCCGGCTCGTCCGAACCGTGCGGGAATCGCTCGAAGCGCTCGCTCTGCGGATCAAAACGATTCACGCCTCCGGCCGCGGTCCCCACCCAGATGCCACCCTCGCGGTCCTCGACCAGGGTCCAGATGTGATTGTCGGACAGCGAATCCGGCTGTGTGGCCAGCGCGCGAAAGGTGCGGATGCGCACGCCGTCGCTGCGATTCAGGCCGTCGAGCGTGCCCATCCAGACGAAACCACGGCGATCCTGCAACAGCGCGCGCACCGTCGCCTGGCTGAGTCCGTGCTCGACCGTGATCGAACGAAAGCGCACGCTGTCGACCACCGGGGCACCGCCCGCGCTGGCAACCGTCGCAAGGAACGCGGCCACGACGACGATGCAGGAAAGCCACAGGCGATGCATGGGACGAGGCTATCGCTGCGACCGCACGCCGACAACCGTGACGATTCTTGATTGCCCCGAGCATGTTGCACCGCGATAATCGGGCGTTCGCACCATCCCACCCACTGGAGTCGCCATGTCGCAAAATCCCGTTGTCATCGTCGGCGCGAAGCGCACGGCGCTTGGGTCGCTGCTCGGTCAGTTCACCGGTGTTGCGACGCCGCAACTGGGTGCTGCGGCGATTCGCGCGGCGCTCGCGCAGGCTGGTATCGCCGGCGACCAGGTCGAGGAAGTGTTGATGGGCTGCGTGCTCCCGGCGGGCCTGGGCCAGGCGCCGGCGCGTCAGGCGGCACTCGCCGCTGGCGTCTCCACCGCAGCGGCCTGTCTAACCTTGAACAAGGTCTGCGGCTCGGGCATGAAGGCAATCATGCTCGGCCATGACGCGCTCAAGCTCGGAAACGCGAGCGTGGTCGTCGCCGGTGGCATGGAGTCGATGACCAATGCTCCGCACCTGCTGCCGGGCAGTCGCACCGGCGTCAAATATGGCGGTTTCGAGGCATTGGATCACATGGCCTGGGACGGTCTGGTCAATCCCTACGACAAGCAGTCGATGGGCGTGTTCGGCGAACTGTGCGCGGACAAGCTCGCCTTCACCCGCGAAGCGCAGGACGCGTTCGCCGCCGAATCGGTGCGGCGCGCGCTGGCAGCGCAGGCTTCCGGCGCGTTCAAGAACGAGATCGCGCCCGTTACCGTCGCCGGTCGCAAGGGTGATGTCGTCATCGATAGCGACGAACAGCCGGGACGCTGCGACATCGGCAAGATCGGCACGCTGAAGGCCGCCTTCAAGAAGGACGGCACCATCACCGCAGCCAGTTCCTCGAGCATCAACGACGGCGCCGCGGCGACGGTGCTGATGCGCGAAAACGACGCGCGGGCGCGGGGTCTGCGGCCGATCGCACGTGTGCTCGGACACGCCACCCACGCCCAGGAACCGGCCTGGTTCACGACTGCGCCGGCGCCGGCAATCGCGAAGTTGCTGAAGCAGGTCGGGTGGTCGGTCGCCGACGTCGATCTGTTCGAAGTCAACGAGGCCTTCGCCGTGGTGGCGATGGCAGCGATGCAGGAACTGGGCATCGCGCACGAGCGCATCAACGTCAACGGCGGCGCCTGCGCACTCGGTCATCCGATCGGCGCCAGCGGTGCTCGCATCGTGGTCACGCTGATCCACGCGCTCGCTGCGCGCGGGCTGAAAAGGGGCGTGGCGTCGCTGTGCATCGGCGGCGGCGAAGCGACCGCGATCGCGATTGAACTCGTGTAATATCCCGCCCCGACCTTGTCACCCCTCCGCGACCGACTGGCAGGCCAGCCCGGCGGCGCGGAAAGGTCGTGTCTTTCACTGACTCCTTGGAGAAAACCCATGCAACTGAACAAGCTCGCCCTGATCGCCGCACTCGCCGCCGCCCTGGCCGCCTGCGGTGGTGATGCCCAGCAAGCCGCCGACACGGCCGCCACCGAAGCCACTCAGGCTGCGGAACAGGCTGCCGACGCCGCCGCCGCTGCCGCCACGGAAGCCGCCGCCGCCACGACCGACGCAGCCACCGACGCCGCCGCTGCCGCGGGCGAAGTCGCTGCCGATGCCGCGACCGCCGCGGGTGAAGTCGCCGCCGATGCCGCAACTGCTGCTGGCGAAGTCGCTGCCGACGCCGCTGCCGCTCCGGCCGATGCCGCCGCTCCGGCCGAAGAAGCGCCGCAGCAGTAATCCGCTTCGCTGCTTGCAAGACCATGAAACCGCCGGGGCAACCCGGCGGTTTTTTGTTGCGCGCTCGCTAAACTCGCCGCTTCCTCCAGGAACGCCTGCCCATGCCCAAGATCCAGTCGAGCATCGATCCGCGCGCCGCGGACTTTGTCGCCAATGCCGAACACATGCTCGGTCTGGTCGCCGACCTGAACGCGCAGACCGCGCACGTGGCCGGCGGTGGCGGCGAAAAAGCACGGCGGAAACACACCGAACGCGGCAAGCTGCTGCCGCGCGAACGCATCCGTGCCCTGCTCGACCCCGGCTCACCATTCCTGGAGCTTTCGGCTTTGGCGGCACACGGCATGTATGACGACCAGGCACCGGCGGCCGGCGTGGTTACCGGCGTGGGCCGCGTCCATGGCATGGAAGTGATGGTCGTCGCCAACGACGCCACCGTGAAAGGCGGGTCCTACCTGCCGATGACGGTCAAGAAGCACCTGCGCGCGCAGGAAATCGCGCTCGAGAACCGTCTGCCCTGCGTCTATCTGGTCGACTCTGGCGGCGCCTTTCTGCCACTGCAGGACGACGTGTTCCCGGACAAGGAGCACTTCGGCCGCATCTTCTACAACCAGGCGCGACTGTCGGCGCGCGCCATCCCGCAGATCGCGGTGGTGATGGGTTCGTGCACCGCCGGCGGCGCCTACGTGCCGGCGATGAGCGACGAATCGATCATCGTGCGCGAACAGGGCACGATCTTCCTCGGCGGTCCGCCGCTGGTGAAGGCCGCGACCGGCGAGATCGTCGATGCCGAGTCGCTCGGCGGTGCCGAGGTGCACTGCTCGGTCTCCGGCGTTACCGACCACTTCGCCGAGAACGACGAGCACGCGCTCGAAATCGCACGCGACGTGCTGGCGCACTTGAATCGCGGCAAGACCCTGCCGGTAACGGTACGCCCACCGGCGGATCCGGCCTACGCCGCGCAGGATCTCTACGGCATCCTGCCGCGCGACACACGCTATCCCTTCGACGTGCGCGAGATCATCGCGCGCCTGGTCGATGCCTCCGAGTTCCAGGAGTTCAAGGCGCGCTACGGCAAGACCTTGGTCTGCGGCTTCGCCCATCTGCACGGTTACCCGGTTGGCATCGTCGCCAACAACGGCATCCTGTTCTCCGAATCCGCGCTCAAGGGCGCGCACTTCGTCGAGCTGTGCAACCAGCGCAACATCCCGCTGGTGTTTTTGCAGAACATCACCGGTTTCATGGTCGGCAAGAAGTACGAGAACGCCGGCATCGCCAAGGACGGTGCGAAGATGGTGACCGCGGTCGCCTGCTCGCACGTGCCCAAGTTCACCGTGATCATCGGCGGCAGTTTCGGCGCCGGCAACTACGCAATGTGCGGCCGCGGCTACCAGCCGCGCTTCCTGTGGATGTGGCCGAACGCGCGCATCAGCGTGATGGGCGGCGAACAGGCCGCGAGCGTGCTCGCCACCGTGCGCCGCGACGGCATCGAAGCCGCCGGCGGCAGCTGGTCGAAAGAAGAGGAAGACGCCTTCAAGGCCCCGATCCGCGAGCAGTACGAGCGCCAGGGCCATCCCTACTACGCCAGTGCCCGCCTCTGGGACGACGGCATCATCGACCCCGCCGACACCCGCCGCGTCCTCGCCCTCGCGCTCTCGGCTTCGCTCAATGCGCCGATCGAGAAGACCGGCTTCGGGGTGTTCCGGATGTAGTCGTCAGAGCCAGTTTTCGGAGACCAGTCCGGGCACGCATTCGAATTCGCGCAGATTGTTGCTGACCAGGATCAGACCTTCACCGCAGGCATGCGCGGCGATGTGCAGGTCGTTGACGCCGATGGGCGTGCCGGAGCGCTCCAGCACCGCCCGAATCCTCCCGTAGTGTTGCGCGGCCTTCTCGGTGTAGGGAAGCACCACCAAGCGACTGCAGAAAGACTCGACGACTTGCTGGTTTCGAACCGGTTCCAGGCTCTTCTCCGCACCAAAAGCCAACTCGGCGTAAACGATGCTGGAAATGGCCATCTGTCCATGGCGCTGATTGAACACGTCCAACACCTGCAGTGGCTTTCGCTTCAGCACGTACACCGCGATGTTCGTGTCCAGCATGTACCTGAGCATCGTGCGCTGCCTCAGAATTCTTCGCGGGGCGATTGATGCTGGCTGCCACGATCCTCGAGAAAGTCCTCGGAGACCGTATTGCCGTCGCGGAAAAAGCTCTCCCAGGACGACTCAACGGGAGAAATGATGCGGTCGTTGCCGATCACACGAACCTCGACACGCCGGACGCCTGCCGGGAAGCGCGCATCCTCCGGCAGCGGAATCATCTGGACTTGGTCCTTGATCAACACGGTGCTGTGCGTCATGGCCGCTTCTCCTGAGCCGATTTCTGCGGGGAATATACAGCCTCCCAACGACCTCCTTCGGATGCCGAATGAAGGCTACTTCGAGCGGTCGCCTTTGGTTTCACACCCATCGCAAGACCCGCCACCGCATCCGCCACCGGCCTGCGGCTTCGGCGCAAGCCAGCGGCCGATCCGGCGTGCGCTCGGGCCGCGGCTAGGTTGCAGGAAGACCAGGGCGATCTCGGTGCGGACGCGGCGCACGCTGCGCGGGGCGAGCCTGTGGATGGCGTAGCTCGCGCTCGCCAGCACCGCGAGCGCGATGATCGTCCACTGCATCGCGTCGTAGCCGCTCATGTCAGCCACGAGGTCAGTTGATAGGTGACCAGCGACGCGGCATAGGCGAGCGCGAACAGATAGACGGCGGCAATGCCGACATGCTTCCAACCATTGGTTTCGCGCCGGATCACCGCGAAGGTGCTCAGGCACATCGGCGCGTAGATGTACCAGACCAACAGCGACAAGGCGGTGGCCAGCGACCACTCGCTCGCGACGATGCCGGACAGTTGCATGATCGCGACATCGTCACTGGTCGCAGACAGCGCGTACACGGTCGCCAGCGAGGACACCGCCACTTCGCGCGCGGCGATGCCGGGGATCAATGCGATGCAAATCTGCCAGTTGAAGCCGATCGGTGCGAACAGCGGCTCCATCCAGTGGCCGATGCGACCGGCGAAGCTGTAGTCGATGGCCGGTCCGACAGCGCCCGCCGGCGCTGCCGGAAAACTCGACAGGAACCACAACAACACGGTGAGCGCGAGGATGATCGTGGTCACCCGGCGCAGGAAGATCGCGGCGCGTTCCCACAGCCCGATCAGCAGGTCGCGCGGATGCGGCCAGCGATACGAGGGCAATTCCAGCAGCAGTGCGTGCTCGCCACGGTCGCGCCGCCAGCGCTTCATGATCGTCGCCACCAGCAGCGCACTGGCGATGCCGGCCGCGTACAGGCCGAACAGCACCAGACCCTGGAGATTGAACAGGCCAACGACTTCGCGCTGCGGTACAAACGCGCCAATCAGCAGGGTGTACACCGGCAAGCGCGCCGAACAGGTCATCAGCGGCGCCACCAGAATGGTCGCGATGCGATCGCGCGGGTCCTGGATCGAGCGTGTCGCCATGATGCCGGGGATGGCACAGGCGAAGCTCGACAACAGCGGGATGAACGAGCGCCCGGACAACCCGGCCGCGAACATCAACCGATCCAGCAAGAATGCGGCACGCGGCAGATAACCGGATTCCTCCAGCGTCAGGATGAACACGAAAAGCAGCAGGATCTGTGGCAGGAACTCGAGCACTGTACCGACACCGGCAAAGACGCCGTCGGTCAGCAGGCTCTGCAGCGGACCATCCGGCATTGCCGCCGCCAGCCAGGCACCGACGCTCGCGGTGCCTGCGGCGAGTGCGTCCTGCAACGGTGCCGCCCACGCGAACACCGCCTGGAAGATCAGGAACATCACCGCGCCGAGGATGGCGAGCCCGAATACCGGATGCAGCACGACGCGGTCGATCGCATCCTCCAGCTCGGCGTGCTGCATGGGCAGTTGTACCGCGGCGCGCAGCAGGCGCCGGGTTTCGGCATGCAAGTCGAGATCGGCCACCACCGCGGGCGCCGCTGGCGGTGTGCCGTCGATCGCGGCGCGCAGCGCATCGGCGCCGTGCCGCCGCACCGCCACCGTCTCGATCACCGGAATGCCGAGTTCTCCAGCGAGCTTGGCGACATCGATGCGAATACCGCGTCGCGCCGCCGCGTCCATCATGTTCAGCGCCAGCAGCATCGGCTGGCCGAGCTGGCGCACTTCGAGCACGAAGCGCAGGTGCAAGCGCAGGTTGGTGGCATCAGCCACGCACACCAGCAGGTCCGGCTTCGGTTCTTCCGGATGGTGGCCCTTGCAGACGTCGCGGGTGATCTGCTCGTCCGGGCTGGTCGCGTCGAAGCTGTAGGCACCGGGCAGATCGAGCACGCGCACCAGACGGCCGGAGTCCGTGGTGAAGCGGCCTTCCTTGCGCTCGACGGTCACGCCGGCGTAGTTCGCGACCTTCTGGCGGCTGCCGGTGAGCGCGTTGAACAGCGCGGTCTTGCCGCAGTTCGGATTGCCGACCAGCGCGATTTGGCTGGCGATGGTGGCGGCTGCGGTGGTCACGGGCTCTGCGCCTGCAACCGCACGCGCGCCGCCTCGGCGCGACGCAACGCGAAGCGCGCATCGCCGATGCGCACCAGCACCGGCTCGGAGCCGAGGGGCCCGAACGCGAGCACGCTCACCGCCTCGCCAGCGACGAAGCCGAGATCGCGCAGACGCCGAGCAATCGCGTCGTTCGCTCCGACTGCGTCCACCGCAACCACGATGCCTCCGCCGCCACGCGGCAACTCCGACAGTTTCACCACCGAGCCCACCCGGAACGAATGCGAATGGTTCGCATTATAGACAGAAATCGAGGCAGCGGAATCTCCCGGCCGGAAGCGACCTCGATTGCCCCACCGTTATCATCCGCGCCCCAGACCGCCCGGAGCCGCCATGACCTCGTCCATCCGCATTGAACGTCGTGGCGCGATCGCCGAACTTGTCCTCGATCGCGCTTCGGTCCACAACGCCTTCGACGATGGCTTGATCGCCGAAATGACGCTTGCGCTCCAGCAGTTGGAACAGGACGACAGCGTGCGCGCCCTGGTGCTGACTGGCGCCGGCAACACCTTCTCGGCCGGCGCCGACCTGAACTGGATGCGGCGCATGGCCCGGGCATCGGCCGATGAAAACCGCCGCGATGCGCTCGGACTGGCTACGCTGATGCGCACCCTGAACTTCCTCGGCAAACCGACCATCGCCCGCGTCAACGGCTCGGCCTACGGTGGCGGCGTCGGTCTGATTGCCTGCTGCGACCACGCCATCGCCACGCCCGCCGCAAAGTTCTCGCTCTCGGAAGTGAAGCTCGGGCTGGTGCCGGCGGTGATCTCGCCCTACGTGGTCGCGGCCATTGGGCTGCGCCATGCGCGCCGGCTGTTCGTCAGCGGTGAGGTGTTCGATGCCGACTACGCGCTGCGTATCGGCCTGGTCCATGAACTTGTCGCTGCGGATGAACTGGACGCCGCCGTCGAACGCGCCCTGCACTTCCTCGCCAAGGGCGGCCCGCTGGCGCAGCGCGAAGCCAAGCAACTGGCGCTGCGCCAGGCCGGCATGACGCTCGAAGTACAGCACGCCCTGGATAGCGAAAACGCCGACCTGATCGCCCGCCTGCGCGTCTCCCCGGAAGGCCAGGAAGGCCTCGGCTCCTTTCTCGACAAGCGGCCGCCGCGGTGGGTCAACGCGACTTGACGGCGACAGCGGCGAAGCCCATGATCTGGACAGATCAACTGGTCAGATCGTCGCCGTGAACAAAGCGAAGCGCAACAACTGGATCCTTCAGGACGCCAAGAACCAGTTCAGCAGCGTGGTCAATGCAGCGTTGTCGGGCCAGCCGCAGCATGTGAGCCGTCGCGGCAAGCCCGCGGTCATCGTGCTGGATGCGGCCGAATTCGAACGCCTGAGCCGCCTCGACAAGCGCCAACACGGGTCGCTCGCGGAACTGCTGTGCGCGATGCCTGGCGACGACGGGGCATTCGAGCGTCGATCCGTGCCGTCCCGCGACTTCAAGTTCTGACTCGAATCGCATGTACCTCCTCGATACGGACGTGCTCTCGGGCTTGCGCAAGCGGCAACGCAACCCGCGGCTCATGGCGTGGATCGGGGCACAACGCGACGCCGACCTGTTTCTGAGCGCCATCACCATCGCCGAGATCGAACGCGGGGTGATTCAGGTGGCGCACGACAACCCGCAATTCTCTGGGGAACTGGCGCGCTGGCTGGACCGCGTGCTCGACCATTACGGGGACCGCGTGCTGCCCTTCGACCGCTCCGCCGCACGCCGCTTCGGCGCCCTGAGCGCGCGCATCGGCAACGATTCCCCGGACCTGATGATCGCTGCCATCGCGCTCGACCGCGGTTTGCGCGTGGTCACTCGAAACGTCCGCCATTTTGTACCCACCGGAGTCGAGACGATCGACCCGTTCCGATGAACCAGAAGGCCTCCTGCTTGGCTTGCGCTGCCCGTACAATCGCAACCCCCGCAAGGAGCGACCGTGTTCCGTAAAGTCCTGATCGCCAACCGCGGCGAAATCGCCTGCCGCGTGATCCGCACCTGCCGCCGGCTCGGCATTGCCACCGTGGCCGTGTATTCGGATGCGGATGCCAACGCCCAACACGTGATGCTGGCGGATGAAGCCGTGCACATCGGCGGGTCGCGCCCGGTCGAGAGTTACCTGCTTGGTGACGTGATCCTCGAAGCGGCGAAGCAGACCGGCGCACAAGCGATCCATCCGGGCTACGGATTTCTGTCGGAGAACGCCGACTTCGCCGAGGCGGTCGAGACCGCCGGGCTCGTCTTCATCGGGCCGAATGCGGCCTCGATGCGCAAGATGGGCTCCAAGGCCGGCGCCAAGATCCTGATGCAGGGCCACGGCGTGCCGGTGGTGCCGGGCTACACCGGCGAGGACCAGGACGCCGCGCTGCTGCAGCGCGAGGCCGACCGCATCGGTTACCCGCTGATGATCAAGGCGGCGCACGGTGGCGGCGGCAAGGGCATGCGCATCGTGCGTGCCTCCGGCGAATTCGCCGCCAACCTCGAGAGTTGCCAGCGCGAGGCGAAGAACGCCTTCGGACGCGAGCGCGTGCTGCTCGAGCGCTATGTCGAGACCCCGCGCCACATCGAGATCCAGATCTTCGGCGACGCCCACGGCGAAGTGATCCACCTCAACGAGCGTGAATGCTCGGCGCAACGCCGCTATCAAAAGGTGATCGAGGAATCGCCCTCGCCGTTCCTGACGCCGCAACTGCGTGCGCAGATGGGCGCCGCCGCGGTCGCCGCGGGCAAGGCCATCGACTACCGCAATGCCGGCACGGTCGAGTTCATCGTCGGGCCGCAGGGCGATTTCTACTTCATGGAGATCAACACCCGCCTGCAGGTCGAGCATCCGGTGACCGAACTGGTGACCGGTCTGGACCTGGTCGAGTGGCAACTGCGCGTCGCCGCCGGCGGCACGCTGCCGCTGCGCCAGGAACAGGTCACGACGCGCGGCCACGCCATCGAAGTGCGTCTCTACGCCGAAGATCCGGAACAGGGCTTCCTGCCGGGCTCCGGCCGCATCACGCGCCTTGCGCTACCGGCCGCGGACGCGCATGTGCGCATCGACGGCGGTGTGGTCGAGGGCGACACCGTCTCGATCTACTACGACCCGATGATCGCCAAGCTCATCGTGCACGATGCCGATCGCCCGGCGGCCTTGCGACGCCTGGCCGAAGCGCTGGCGCAGTGTGACGTGCTCGGGCCGAAGTCGAACATCGACTTCCTCGAGCAGTTGATCCGCCACCCCGCGGTGGTGGACGCGACCATCGACACCGGCTACCTCGACCGCCATCTGGACGAGATCCTGGCGACACCGACCGAACTGCCCGAAGCCGCGCTGATCGCCGTTGCCTGCGCGGAATTGCTCGACGAGGAGACCGCCGCGATCGACGCCGCGCGTGCCAGTTCCGACCCGCATAGTCCCTGGGGCCGCGCCGACGCCTGGCGCCTCGGCCACGCCGGCAAGCGCGTGGTTCGCTTCGAGTGGCGCGAGCACAAGCCGATGCTGGTCGCGCATGGGACCAATGGCCGCTACGCACTGGATATCGCCGGCCGCCACCTCGAAGTGGCGCGAGCACTGCACCAGGGCGAATGGCTGAGCGCACGCCTCGGCAGCGGCGCCATGCGCGTGCGCGTGCGCCGTTCGGGCGCCGACTGGCTGGTGTTCGTCGATGGCCGGCGCTATCGCCTGCACCCGAGCAGCCCGTTCGCGTTCGATGCCGCAGCCGCGCACGGCACCGGAGTGATCAAGTCGCCGATGCCGGGCCGCATCATCGCGGTCAAGGTCGCGATCGATGTCACGGTCGAGGCGAACCAGGAACTCGTCATCATGGAAGCGATGAAAATGGAGATCACGCTGCGCGCGCCACATGCGGGCAAGGTCGTCGACCTGCGCGCAGTTGCCGGTGATTTCGTCGAAGCCGATGTCCTGCTCGCCAAGGTGGAGGCCGCATGAAACACATCCTCTGTGCCCTGATCGCCGCATTCGCGCTCGCCGGCTGCGAGCAGTTGCACGTCGAGTCGATTCCGACTGGCGAGGTCATCGCCTGCGATCCGGCCTTCGCCGGCTGGTGGCGGGTGGAGTCCGAAACCGTCGACGACACCGGCGATGACCCGATGCATCTGCACGTCGATGCGGACTGCGCGCACTGGGTCAGCGTCGAGACCGCCGCCGATGGCAAGCGCGAGCGCGAAGATCTCTCCGAGAAAATGCGCTTCGAGTTCCGTCGGGTCAACGACGACGTTTATCTCGCGGTCTCCGATCGCGATCCGGGCGAATCCGGCAAGCGCGAAGTGGGCGATGGCCATGTGCTGCTGCGCTATGTCGCGCGCGCCGACCGCATCGACCTGTTCGACGGCGACCCGCGCCGCGAGGCACACCGCATCGCCGAAGGCCTGGTCAGCGGCAAGGTCGAAACCGGCTCACACGCCAACTGTGGTGCGGATGGCAAGTGCAGCGTCAACACCATGATCAGCGGCGACGGTGATGCCATCGCGGCCTGGCTGAGACGCTTCGACCCGATCGACCGCGCGTTCATGGAATTGCGCCGCGTCGATGCCAAACAACAGGCGCAACTCGACGCGCTCTTGAAAAGCCCGCCCGCCGACGGCAAGCCCAAACCCCATGAATGAGCCCATGAACGACAGTGTCCGCATCGTTGAAGTTGGTCCGCGTGACGGCCTGCAAAATGAAAAACCCATCGTGCCGACCGCGACCAAGATCGCACTGATCGACCGCCTGTCCGCGGCCGGCTTGAGGAGCATCGAGGCGACCAGCTTCGTCAGCCCGAAGTGGATTCCGCAGCTCGCCGACGCCGCCGAGGTGTTCGCCGGCATTCAAAAGCACGAAGGCGTCGCCTACCCGGTGCTGGTGCCGAACCTGCAAGGCTACGAACGCGCGCTCGCGGTCGGCGTGCGCGAGGTCGCCCTGTTCACCGGCGCCTCCGAAACGTTCACACGGCAGAACATCAACGCCAGCATCGAGGAGTCGATCGATCGCTTCCGACCGATCCTGGAGCGCGCCGGCAACGATGGCGTGAAGGTGCGCGGCTACGTGTCAACCACGCTCGGCTGCCCGTACCAGGGCGCGGTCGATGTGCGCGAGGTCGTGCGTGTCGCGCGCCGCATCCATGAGCTTGGCTGCTACGAAGTTTCGCTCGGCGACACCATCGGCGTCGGCACCCCGTCCAAGGCGCGTGCGATGTTGAAGGCGGTGGCCGGCGAAGTGCCAATGGGCGCACTGGCGGTGCACTTCCACGATACCCGCGGCCAGGCGCTGGCGAACGTATTCGCCTGCGTCGAAGAAGGCGTGCGCGTGGTCGATGCCTCGGTCTCCGGTCTTGGCGGCTGCCCCTACGCCACCGGCGCCAGCGGCAACGTCGCGACCGAAGATGTCGTTTACCTGTTGCATGGCATGGGCTTCGTCACCGGCGTCGACCTTGACGCGCTGGTCGAGACCGGTCAATGGATCAGCAATGAAATCGGCCGCGGCAACGGCTCCAAGTTCGGACGGGCACTGGCCGCAACCGCCGCTCTGGCATGAGCGCAGACCTGCTCGTCCGCGCCCATGCCGCGTTTCGTGCAGGCGACCACGGCGCCGCGCTGCAGATCAGCGAACGCGTGCTGGCCCGCGATCCGGGCCACGCCCAAGCGCTGGCGCTCAAGGCCAACGCCGCGATGCAACTTGGTGACAACGACGCATTGATCTCTGCACTGCAACGATTGCATGCGCTGCGCCCGGATGATGCCGCCATTCGTCGCAACCTGGCGACTTGCCTGAACCGGCGCGCCAACCGCGCGCTGGAACGAAATGACTTCGACGCCGCAGAAGGCGACTGGCGCGCCGCGCTGGCCCTGGTTCCGTGGCATCGCGAAGCACGTTTCAATCTCGGCGGACTGTACCGGCGCGTCGGCGACGGCGCAGCGGCCCTGGTCCTGTACCAACCCTTGGCAGCGGAGGCAGACGAGCCGGCGCTGCGTCTTGCGATCGCCGATTGCCTGGCACTCGAAGGACGTGCCGACGACGCGCGAGCGCTGTTCGACGGACTGGATCTGCCCGACGATCTGCGCGCGGCCGGCGCCGCAATTGCCGCGCGTTGCAGTGCCCATGCACTGGCCGCTTCGCTGCTGCCGTCGCCGGAAGCACCGCCCGAACAGCGCGTCGAAGCTGCGGCAGCGGTAATTCGCGAACTCGTCGCCCATCGCGTCGATAGCGCTGGCTTCCTCGCCGCCTATGCTCCGCCACCACAACTCGGGGAGCGTTCGCCCGAACTGCGCGTCGCCCTGGCCCAGGCCCTGGCCCTGCCCGAAGTACTCGACAGCGTTGAGGAAATCGCGGCCGTGCGCGAGAACTTTCGACAGCGACTGGAGGCGCTGGTCGAACGATTCGACCACGATCGTCTGCGACGCTGCGAGCCGCGTATCGCGCAACTGGCCGCCTCCACCTTCCTGCTCGCGTATCACGGCCACAATGACCATCCACTGCAATGTCGCTACGGTGACTGGCTCGATGGCGCCACGCGCATCCTCGGTGCCGATCTCCCGGCCCTGGCCGAGCGCCGGCAGCCTGGGCGTCCGCGCATCGGACTCATTTCGGCGAACTGGTACTACTGCACCGTCGGCTCATATTTCGGCAGCTGGATCGACGCCCTGGCACAGCTCGATGTCGATCTGCACGTGATCCAGCTCGGTCCGCGCGAAGACGATGAAACCAGCGCATTCGCGCGACGCGCGCCGCACTTCCATCGATTCGGGCCGGACGCGGATGCTTTCGCCGCCGCTGTCCGCCGACTCGATCTCGACCTCGCGATCTATCCCGAACTGGGCATGGATCAACGCCTGTTCGCGGCCGCCGCTGCCGGCCTCGCCCATCGCCAGTGGATGGCCTGGGGCCATCCGGTCACCTCGGGGCTGCCATCCGTCTCGCACTATCTGACCTGTGGCGACATGGAACCCGAAGGCGCAGCTGCCGTCTATCGCGAGCAATTGCTGCCGCTCCCGGGGCTTGGCACACGCTTCGCGTTGCCGCCGCAGCCAGTGGGCCGCACGCGCGCCGAACTCGGGCTACCGGCCGGCCGTCTGGCGGTAGTGCCGCAGTCGATCTTCAAGGTCCTGCCAACCAACGATCCGGTGTACGCCGAGTTGCTCGACCGCGATGCGTCGGTCCGGCTGTTGTTCTTCGGCGGCGAGCTGAACGCCGAGGCACAGCGTTTCCGCAAGCGTCTGCGCCAGTCGGTCGGCGCCGCCGCGGCCAGTCGCCTGCATTTCCTGCCAGAGCTTTCGCGCCCGCGATATCTCGAAACCCTGACCGCCTGCGACCTGATGATCGACACCCTCGGCTGGTCGGGCGGAAACTCGGCGCTGGATGCCCTGCGAGCCAAGCTTCCGATCGTGACCTGCCCGGGCGAGTTCATGCGCGGCCGCCAGTGCGCCACCATGTTGCGCCTGCTGGGGATCGAAGGCGCCTGCGCCGAGTCGGCTGCGACTCTGGCCGAACTCGCGGTGCAGCGCATCGCCAATCGCGACTACGCCGCACAGTTCCGTGCCCGTGTCGAAGCCGGCCTGCCTGCTCTGGTCGACGACACGACCTGCGAGCGCTCGCTACGCGCCCATGTCGAAGCGGAACTCGCTCGCAGCTCGCGCATTTTCTGATCTGAAAGTGTTATCTTGATCACAGTTTTCGGTACTCGATGGAGTTCCGGTTGCGGTCATGAAGCCTGATCCAGCGCGCGCACTGGCGACCGGCCCAGCCTCGCCGAGGCAACTCTGGGAAGACGCGGTTGCCCGTCTCGCCGACGCCATTGCCGCACTCGAACCGGAAGCCCCCGCCGCACAGCCCTTGCGGCGCGCGCGTGACCGCCTGGAAGCCCTGTTGCGTTCGACAGAGGCGCTGGAATCGCGATATCGCACCCTGCTCGATGCTGTGCCGGAAGCGGTGACCGTGCATGATCGCCACGGCCACATTCTGGAAGCCAACCGCACTGCCGAGGGCGTCTACGGCTATCCGCTGGAGCAACTGCGCCGATTGCGCGTGCAGGACCTCAACCCGACCCTGCCCGACAACTACATGGAGCAGGTGTTCCAGACCTTCCAGGTAGGCCGCACCGAAACCGTCGAGACCAGCAACCGTCACGGCGACGGCCACTACTTCCCGATCGAGGTGCATTCGCGCATGTTCCTCGACGGCGAGGAGATGCGCATCATCGCAGTGGTGCGCGACGTCAGCGCCCGACTGCGGGCGGAAAGCGAGTTGCGCGCCTCGGAACGGCGCTATCGCAAGCTGTTCGACGCCGTCGACAAGGGCATTCTGGTGCAGGACCAGAACGGCCGTGTGACCTCGGCCAATGCCGCCGCCGAACGCATGCTCGGCATGCAGGACTCGGAACTGCGTGCAGAAGCACTGAGCATCGCCGAGTGGCGCTTCGTCGACGCCGCTGGCAGGGCGCTGAAACCACGGGATCTCCCACCGCTGCGAGCCATCAGCGAACGTCGTGCAATCCAGTCGACCGTGATCGGCATCAACAGCCCGGCGCTGGGGGGGTACTCCTGGTTTTCCGTGACCGCGGTGCCGCAGTTCCGTGACGACGTACCTGCGCCCTTCGAAGTGATCACGCTGTTCAGCGACATCACCGCACTGATGCTGGAATCGGTGCTGTTCGACGAAGTGCAGTCGCTGGCCAGCATCGGCGGCTGGCATTACGACTTCCGCCGCCGCCGCATGTACGGTTCGCGCGAATTGCACCGGCTGCTCGAACTGCCGCGCGACGGTGTGCTCGAGCGCGAGGCGATGTATGCGCTGTTCGTGCCCGGCGACCGCGAGCGCCTGCGCACCGCCATGGATGCGGCGCGCCTGAGCAGCGAAGCCTTCGATCTGGAGTTGCGCATCGTCACTGCCTCCGGCCAGCGCCGCTGGCTGCGCGTGATCGGGCAGCCGCAGCTGCAGCGCGGCGCTGCCGAAAGCGTGATCGGCACCGCCCAGGATGTGAGCGCGCGCAAGCGCCAGGAAGAACAGCTGCGGCGCCAGGCGTTGACCGATTCGCTCACCGGCCTGTCCAACCGCGATGCGCTGATGCGCGCGCTGGCCTTGGCCCTCGATGAAGCGCAGCCGGGCAGCGGCCCGGCGCTGCTCTATGTCGATCTCGACCGCTTCAAGGTGATCAATGACCTGCTCGGCCACGCCGCCGGTGACGGCCTGCTGGTCGCCGCCGCCCAGCGCTTGCGCCGCGCGCTGGGCCCGAACACGCTCTTGGCGCGCTTCGGTGGTGACGAGTTCATGATCATGATCGCGCCGTGCAGCGACGAGGTGCAGGCACGCGACACCGCGGTACGTATCACCACCGCCTTCGCCGAACCGTTCCCGCACAGCGGCGAAGAGTTCTCGATTACCGCGTCGGTCGGCGTTGCCCATTACCCGCAGGACGGCGCCACCATCCAGCAGCTGATCAACCACGC
This sequence comes from Lysobacterales bacterium, assembly GCA_016703225.1. Classification (NCBI taxonomy): domain Bacteria; kingdom Pseudomonadati; phylum Pseudomonadota; class Gammaproteobacteria; order Lysobacterales; species Lysobacterales bacterium. Next base: position 614,523 of record JADJCM010000003.1, on the reverse strand, counting down.
CGATGCCGCGATGTTCGATGCCAAGCGCCGCGGTCGCAACAACTGGCAGGCGTTCTCTCCGGCACTGGCGCGCAAGCTCACCGATCGCCTGCTGATCGAGACCCAGTTGCGCCGCGCGCTCGACAACCAGGAGTTCTACCTGCGCTACCAACCGCAGGTGGACCTGCGCAGCGGTCGTGTGACAGCAGCCGAAGCGCTGATTCGCTGGCGCAACCGCGTGCTCGGCGAACTCGCGCCAGACCTGTTCATTTCGCACGCCGAGAACACCGGCGACATCGTGCGCATCGGCGTCTGGGTGATCCGCGAAGCCTGCCGCCAGCTGCGCCTCTGGCACGACGCCGGGCTGACGGTGCCACGGGTCGCGGTCAACGTCTCCTATCGCCAGTTCCTGAGCGACAACCTGCCGGAAGTGGTCGCCGCAGCACTGCATGACCACGGCCTGCAAGGTTGCCATCTGGAACTGGAGATGACCGAGCGCGTGCTGGTCGAGGACGTGCCGGACACCCTGGAGATCTTCAGGGCGATCAAGCAGCTCGGCGTCTCGCTGGTCATCGATGATTTCGGCGAGGGCTACTCGGCCTTGAACTACCTGCGCCAGCTGCCGTTCGATGGGCTCAAGATCAGCCATCACTTCATGCAAGGCATTCCGGCGACGCCGAGCGACACGGCCATCTGCGAAGCCATCATCCGCATCGCCCAGAGCCTCGGCATGACCGTGATCGCCGAGGGTGTCGAGATGGAGACGCAGCGGCAATTCCTGCTGCGCCAGGGCACGACGCTGGCGCAAGGATTCCTGTTTTCGCGACCGATTGCGCCGGACGAGATCGCCGATTTCGTGCGCCTGCACGGCTGCGCCGAACAGCAGGCCGGATAGCGACAGTTGCCGAACCCGCCGCAATGGTGCAGATTGCGCCGATGAGCCAGGTCATCCGTCCCATCACCGCCGCTGACAATGCCGCGGTTGCTTCCATCATTCGCCGAGTCATGCCCGAATTCGGAGCCGACGGCCCCGGCTTCGCCATTCACGACGCCGAGGTCGATGACATGTGCGCAGCGTATGCCATTCTGCGGGCCGCGTATTTCGTGGTCGAGAAGGATGGCGTGGTCATGGGTGGCGGCGGCATCGCGCCGCTGGTCGGCGGTGATGCCGACACCTGCGAACTGCGCAAGATGTACTTCCTGCCCGAACTGCGCGGACTCGGCGCCGGCAACGCGCTGATGCAGACCTGCCTGGCCAAGGCCAAGGAACTCGGCTACCACCGCGTCTACCTGGAAACGCTGACCGGCATGGACGCCGCCAAGAAGCTCTACCGCATGTCCGGTTTCACCGCAATCCGCGAAGCCCTCGGCCGCACCGGGCACTTCAGCTGCGACAGCTTCTTCGTGCGCGAGATCTAGGTGGCTCCACCGAGCTTGCCCATGAACTGGCGGTAGTAGCGCAACTCGGCAACGGATTCACGGATGTCGCTCAATGCGGTGTGCGTACCCTGCTTACTGAAGCCCTCGAGCAGGACCGGGTTCCAGCGTCGCACCAGTTCCTTGAGCGTGGACACATCGAGGTTGCGGTAGTGGAAGTAGTGCTCCAGCTCCGGCATGCAGCGCGCCAGGAAGCGGCGGTCCTGACATATCGAGTTGCCGCAGATCGGCGACTTGCCGCGCGTGACCCAGGACTCGAGGAAGCGGATCGTATCCGCCTCGGCCTCGGCCATGCGGATGGTCGAGTCAAGAACGCGCTGCCATAGCCCGGTCTTCTGGTGGGTGTTGTGGTTCCACTCGTCCATCGCCTGCAGCCGCGAGAGCGGATGCGCGATTGCGTATTCGGGGCCTTCGGCGATCACGTTGAGTTCAACGTCGGTGACGATCGTCGCAATTTCGAGGATCGAGTCGCTATCCGGGTTCAGCCCGGTCATTTCCAGGTCGATCCAGATCAGATGGTTGTCGTTCGCAGAGGCCATGCCGGTGTTCGCGGTGGATGGACGCGGATTAGAGCGCAGCTTTGCCGCGTTTGCGACGGAAATAGTTGCTGAGCAGGCGCCCCGCCTCCTCGGCCAGCACGCACTCACTCACCTCGATGCGGTGGTTGTGCTGCGGTGCGGTGAGCAGGTCGAACACGCTGCCGGCCGCGCCAGTCTTGGGGTCGCGCGCTGCGAACACGACCCGTGCAACGCGCGCGTGCACCATTGCCATCGCGCACATCGCGCACGGCTCGAGCGTCACGTACAGCGTCGTGCCCGGCAGCCGGTAATTGCCCAGCCTGCGTCCGGCCGCACGCAACGCGACGATCTCGGCATGGGCACTCGGATCAGCATCGCTGATCACGCGGTTCGACCCCTCCGCCAGCAACTGCCCCTCGGCATCGACGATCACCGCCCCGACCGGCACTTCGCCATCCCCCCCCCCCCCCGCCTCGTCGGCTCGGTTTCGCCCCCCCCCGTTCGGCCTGACTTGCGCAGGCGCTTGCTGCATCCAGCTTGCCGAAGGGCGCTCCGTTTCGCCCTGGGTTGTGAGGCGCTGACATCGCTGCGACGGCCTGCGAGCGCCGGCAACAAACAAATCGCGGGGCGCCCTTTTCCCGCCGCCATCCTGATCCTCGTGCGCCGCGCCTTTGGCGCGTGAAAAGCCCGCTAACAGACGCGATGCCGTGACACGCGGCGAAGTTCGCTGGCCGGGAGCCCCAGGAAGAGGCGTGGAAGGCCGGAGAATGGTGGTCTGTCGCAACGCCCTGCAAGCTCAGGGCGAAATCTGCGGCATTACTCGTTCCGTCGGCAACGCCCTCGAGTGGAAATCGCGCGAAATCGCACTTGTCCGGCGCCTGACAAGCTCGGGCGAACGGGGTCGGGTGATCTTGGCAAGTGCCCTTCGACAAGCCCGGGCGACCAGTCCGGGCATGTCGATCCGCCGAGATCCCTTCCAAGCCCGCGGCCCCCCCCACTCGATCGTCGCCGGCGGCTTGCCGGAGATGTCGTAGACCACGCGCGAGATGCCGCGGACTTCGTTGACGATGCGGCGGGCGACGTGGTCGAGCAGGTCGTAGGGCAGGTGCGCCCAGTGCGCGGTCATGAAGTCGATGGTTTCGACGGCGCGCAAGGCGACCACCGGTTCGTAGGCGCGGGCGTCACCGACGACACCGACCGAGCGCACCGGCAGCCACACCGCGAAGGCCTGGCTGACGCGGTCGTACCAGCCGTGCTTGCGCAGTTCCTCGATGAAGATCGCGTCCGCGCGCGCCAGCGTGTCGGCGGCTTCGCGGGTGACTTCGCCGAGGATGCGCACGCCAAGCCCTGGGCCCGGGAACGGATGGCGATAGACCATCTCTCGCGGCAGTCCGAGCTCGACGCCGATGCGGCGCACCTCGTCCTTGAACAGTTCGCGCAGCGGCTCGACGAGTTTCAGGTTCATGCGCTCGGGCAGGCCACCGACATTGTGGTGCGACTTGATCACGTGTGCCTTGCCGGTCGCGGAGCCGGCCGACTCGATCACGTCCGGGTAGATCGTGCCCTGTGCGAGGAAGGCGCGTCCTGGAGCTTCGCCGATTCTTCCTCGAAGATCTCGACGAACAGGCGGCCGATGATCTTGCGCTTGGCTTCCGGATCGCCGACGCCCTTCAATTCACTGAAGTAGCGGTCGGCGGCGTTCACGCGGATCACGTGCACGCCCATGTGCTGCGCCATCGTCTCCATCACCTGGTCGCCTTCGCGGAAGCGCAACAGGCCGGTGTCGACGAACACGCAGACCAGTTGATCACCGATGGCGCGTTCGAGCAGGGCTGCGACCACCGAAGAATCGACGCCGCCGGACAGGCCGAGCAACACCTTCTGGCTGCCGACCTGGGTGCGCACGCGCGCGATTGCATCCTCGATGATGTTGGCGCTGGTCCAGCGCGTCTCGCAGCCGCACAGATCGACGACGAAACGGCGCAGCAATTCGCTGCCGAACTGGGTATGCGTCACTTCCGGATGGAACTGCACCGCGTAGTAGCGGCGCCTGGCGTCCATCATCGCCGCGATCGGCAGGTCGTCGGTGGCGCCGAGGGTGGAGAAACCGTCGGGGATGCGCACGACGCGGTCGCCATGCGACATCCACGCCGTGAACGCATCGCCTTCGGCCTGCAGCAGCGGATTCGCGACGGCAATGCCGAGTCGCGCCAGGCCGAACTCGCGGTTGTGGCCGCTCTCGACCTTGCCGCCGAGTTGCTCGGCCATGGTCTGCATGCCGTAACAGATACCGAGCACCGGCACGCCGAGCGTGAACACTTCCTCCGGCGCACGCGGCGAATTCGCTTCGGTCACCGACTCCGGACCGCCGCTCAGGATGATGCCGGTCGGCTTGAACTCACTGATGCGCCCCGCGGCGCGGTCCCAGGCCCAGATCTCGCAGTAGACCCCGATCTCGCGCACGCGGCGCGCGATCAGCTGCGTGTACTGCGCGCCGAAGTCGAGGATCAGGATCTTGTGCTGGTGGATGTCGGTCATGGCAGGCCGTTCACGGTTCGACAGGCTCACCACGAACGGCGCTGAAGCCACTCGCAGACACCGTTCGCCCTGAGCCTGTCGAAGGGTGAACGATAACGTGCATCAGTCCCGACCCACCGTTCGCCCTGAGCCCTTCGACCGGCTCAGGACGGGCCCGTCGAAGGGTGAACGGTGCGCGACCAACTAGCCCATCCGGTAGTTCGGCGGTTCCTTGGTAATCGTCACGTCATGCACATGCGATTCGCGCATGCCGGCGCTGCTGACGCGCACGAACTGCGGCTTGCTGCGCATCTCGGCGATCGAGGCGCAGCCGACGTAGCCCATCGACGCGCGCAGGCCGCCGGCGAGCTGGTGCACGATGTTGCGCAGCGGACCGCGATACGGCACGCGCCCCTCGATGCCTTCCGGCACCAGCTTGTCGGCGTCGGACGCGTCCTGGAAGTAGCGGTCCTTGCTGCCCTGCTGCATCGCGCCGAGCGAACCCATGCCGCGATAGCTCTTGTAGGAACGACCCTGGAACAGTTCGACTTCGCCCGGGGCTTCCTCGGTGCCGGCGAACAGACCGCCGATCATGACCGCACTCGCGCCCGCGGCAATCGCCTTGCCGATGTCGCCCGAGTAGCGGATGCCGCCGTCGGCGATCAGCGGGATGCGGTCCTTCAACGCGGTCGCGACCAGGTCGATCGAGGTGATCTGCGGCACGCCGACGCCGGCGACGATGCGCGTGGTGCAGATCGAACCGGGGCCGATGCCGACCTTGACCGCGTCCGCGCCGCAGTCGGCGAGCGCAATCGCGGCCTCGCCGGTGACGATGTTGCCGCCGATCACGCACAGGTTCGGAAACTGCTTCTTGACCCAGGCGATGCGATCGAGCACGCCCTGCGAATGGCCGTGCGCAGTGTCGACCACGAGCACGTCGACGCCAGCCTCGACCAGCGCGGCGATGCGTTGTTCGGTGTCGCCGCCGGTGCCGACCGCGGCGCCGACGGCGAGGCGTTCGGCCGAATCCTTGGCGGCATTCGGGTTGTCGCGCGCCTTCTGGATGTCCTTCACCGTGATCAGGCCGCGTAGCTTGAACTGCTCGTTGACGACCAGCACCTTCTCGATGCGGTAGCGATGCATCAGCTGCAGCACCTCGTCGTCACTGGCGCCTTCGCGCACCGTCACCAGGCGATCCTGCTTGGTCATGATGCGGCTGACCGGCTCGTCGAGGTGGGTCTCGAAGCGCAGGTCGCGGCTGGTCACGATGCCGACCAGATGCCCGCCCTCGACCACCGGCACGCCGGAGATGTTGCGCGCGCGGGTCAGGCTCAACACGTCGCGGATGCTGGTCTCGGGCGAAACCGTGATCGGATCGCGAATCACGCCGGCCTCGAACTTCTTGACCAGCCTCACTTCAGCCGCCTGCTGCTCCACCGACATGTTCTTGTGGATGATGCCGAGACCACCAAGCTGGGCCATCGCAATCGCCAGCGAGCCTTCGGTGACGGTGTCCATCGCCGCGGCGATGATCGGAAGATTCAACTCCAGGCTTGGCCCGATCCGCGTCGCAAGACTGACGTCACGCGGCAACACGATGGAATGGGCAGGAACAAGGGAAACATCGTCGAAGGTCAGGGCTTCGGCTAGGATGCGCATGGCGACTCCCGAAAAGGATCGCGCATTTTAACCGCGCGGCGGCCCGGCCGCGGAACCGGAACCTGCGCCCGGCGCGCTGCCCACGAATTGCCACTTTGATGCCGACTTCTTCCCGCAACCCGATGGCTGCCGCCGGCGTCGTGCTCGCGCTGCTGCTGTTGCTCGTGATCGCCGTGATCCGCGCCCACTTCGTCGATGCCATCTACGCACCGGTGGTGGGCTGCGATGCCTGCTTCGTGCTGCCGGCGCTGACCCATGACCTGACCCTGGTCGCGGCCGCCCTGCTCTGGATCACGCTGATCCTGGTGTTGCGTGCGCGCTGGCTGCGCGTGTTGCTGCTGGCGCCGCTGCTCCTGTTCATCGTGCTGCTGATCGCCGATGTCGCCTTGCTGCGCCTGCTGGCGCAGCGCCTGCTGCTCAGCGACCTGTTCAAGTTCGGGCATGAACTGGCCGCGATCGAACGCATCACCCGCGCCGGTTTCTCGATGCGCGATGCGCTGGTGCTATTGGTGCTGCTGACCATGTCCCTGGTCCTCGGCTTGCTGCTGCGCCACGCCGCACCGCTGCAACGGCGCGGCTTCACGTGCCTGGTGCTCACCGCTGCCGCTATCGCCGCTGTCGGCGCCTGTGGTCGCAGCAGCGCGCCCGGCTACGTGCACGCCGACGCCTATCGCAACTGGGTCGAGGTCAATCTTGCGCAGTCGATTGATGCGCCCTACAGCGAGGAGTTCCTGGCCGAGCAACGGTCGATACCGGTAACCAAGCTGGTCTGCGCTCCGGGGCAGGCGCGTCCGATCTCGATCATTCTGGTGGTCGTAGAGTCGCTTTCCGCCTATCACTCTTCGCACTACGCGACCGATGAGTCGTATGTCCCGGCGCTGGATGCATTGGCGGTACGGGAAGGCAGCTGGTTCTCCGAGTTCATCGCCAACGGGTTCACCACCGATGGCGGCTTGATCGCAACGATCACTGGGCGCGCGCCGATTCCCGGCTTCTTCCGCTACTCGAGTACGGATGCATTTGCCGGATTTGACGAGCCCGCGGGCGGTTTTGTCGATGCGGTGCGTGCGTCCCATGCCAGCGCCTTCTTCACGACCGCGACGCTCGATTTCGTCGAAACCGGCGTGTGGCTGCCGAAGCTCGGCTTCGAGCACTACGAGGGCGCCGAGGCGCCGTTCTATGCCGGGATGCCGCGCGGAATTTTCGGCGCCGCCGACGATGCCGAGTTGTTCGCCCGCGTCATCGACTGGTACCACAGTGAGCGCGACCCATCGCGACCGTTTGCCGCAGCCCTGCTCACCGTCGCCACGCACCCTCCGTTCCTGGTGCGCGGCGATGGCGAGCGCAGCGAACGCAGAGTCTTTGCCGATCTCGATCGGGCGCTGGTGGCATTCCATGAATCGCTGCGTCGTGCAGGATACTTCGAGAACGGACTGCTCCTGATCACCGGCGATCACCGCTCGATGACGCCGCTGAGCCGCAGCGAACTGGACCGCTACGGGCCGACCGCTTTTGCGCGTGTTCCGCTGTTCGTGTTCGGCGCCGATTTGCTGCCCGGCGGCGCGATCCGTGGCCTCACCCAGCAAACCGACCTGCCGGTCTCACTGCGTGACCTCACCGCAGAACGTGCCTGCCGTGATCCATCGCAGGGCCTGTTCCTGCGCCCGGACCCGATTCCCGCGACTTACGCGCTGCATGCGCGAGGTATGCCGCGCAGCCAGATCGATGTCTACCGCCGCGAGGGCAGCTTCGCGCTGCAACTCGCCGGTGACGACAGTCGTTGGGTCGGGGCCGCACCGCCGGATGCGGCGCTGATCGCGGCGCGCATCCATCTCGACCGTGCGCGTCGTTCACCGAACCGTGGCGACCTGCTCGAGCGCTTGATCGAGCTCAATGCCGCTGCGGCCGATCACTCGATGAAGACCAGCGACAGCGACGGCCAGTAAGTGATCACCAGCACGCAAGCGAGCAGCAGGAAGAAGAACGGCACGGTGTAGCGCGCCAGCGTCAGCAGCGGCCGCTCGAAGCGGTAGCTGGCGATGAACAGGTTCATGCCCATCGGCGGCATGAAGTAGCCGATTTCCATGTTCGCCAGGAAAATGATGCCGAGATGCACCGGGTGCACGCCGTAGTGCATCGCGATCGGCAACAGGATCGGCACCATGATCACGGTCGCCGAGAACACGTCGAGCATCATGCCAAGGCCGAGCAGGAACAGGTTCAGCAGCAGCAGGAAGGCGAGCTTGCTGTCGACATGCGCACTCACCCACTCGATCAACCGCGCCGGCACCTCGGCGTCGATGATCACGTTGGTCAGACCCATGGACACGCCCAGGATGAGCAGGATGGCGCCAACCAGCATCATTGACTCGCGCAGCACCGCCGGCAGGCGCGCGATGCTGATCTCGCGGCGCACGACCACGGTCACGAACAGCACATACAGCGCAACCACGGCTGCGGCTTCCGAGGTAGCGAAGACGCCGCCATAGACACCGCCCAGCAGGATGAAGGGCAATGGCAGTTCCCAGCGTGCATCCCAGATCGCGGCCTTGGCCTCGGCCAACGAGAACGGAATGTCGTGCGCGCGCTTGGGCGCCCGCCACATCGCGTAGGCCGAGACCACGACCAGCATCATCACGCCGGGCAACACGCCGGCAACGAACATGTCGGTGATGCTGACGCTCGGCGTGGTGCTCAATTGCTGCGCGACGATGCCGTACAGGATCAGCGGCACCGAGGGTGCGAACAGCATGCCGAGGCTCGGTGCGGTCGTGACCAGGCCGAAGGAGAATCGCTCCGGATAGCCGGCCAAGCGCAGCGCCGGCAACAGCAACGCGCCGAAGGCGATGATGGTGACGCCGGACACGCCGGTGAACGCGGTGAAGAACGCACAGACCAGCAGCGCGACGATCGCGAGCCCACCGTGCAACCAGCCGAGCAGGGCTTCGGACAGGCGCAACAGGCGTTGCGGTGCCTTGCTCTCGGTGAGCAGGTAACCGGACAGCGTGAACAGCGGGATCGCGATCAGCACCGGCATCTCGGTGAGACTCCAGAACTGCACCGCGAGCAAGGTCTCGTCATAGCCCGCGGCACGCAGTCCCAGCCAGGCCACTGCCGCGACCAGCGCGAACAGCGGCGCACCGAGCGCCGCGAACAGCAACACCACCAGCGCCACGACCAGCAGGCTCATGCGCCGCCCTCGCGTTCCGGAGCAGCAAATGCGCGCAGCACGAAGCGCAAGGCCAGCAGACCAAACGCCACCGGCAAGATCAGCTCCGCCCACCAGGTCGGCACGCTACCGAACAGCATCGTGCCGGACTCGCGGTCCATTTCGATCAGCCCGAGCGAGGCGCGCAGCAGGGTGCACGCGGCGAGCGCCGCGAAGCCGAACGCAAACACGCGTGCGACGCGCACGCCGCGACCGTGCAGCAAGCGTCCGATCAGGTCCAGGCTGATGTGCTTGTCGTGACGCGCTGCCGCCACCGCGCCGAGCAGCGCCACCCAGATCACCAGCACGCGCAGCAACGGGTCCAGCCACACCAGCCCGTGTTCGAGCAGGCGCAGCACGATCTGCAGACCCGACAGCAGCACCAGCGCCAGCGCCAGCGTTGCGATCAGCCAGTTCTCGATCGTGTTGATGACGCCGAGAACGCGTGCGACGCCGCTTCTCACGGAGCCTTGCCAGCCGCGACCGACGTCGCCTTGGCGCGGTATTCGACCTGCGCCTTCGCAATCAAGTTCAGCAGTTCCCTGGAGATTTCGCTGCTCGCGAGCATCTGTTTGCGGGTTTCTTCGCCGATGCTTCGCCAGTAGCCGATCTCGTCGCTGCTCGGCGCCTTGAACACGATGCCCTGCTTGGCCAGCGCCGCGCGCGCCAATTCGTTGTCGCGCTTGTTCGCGGCATCGAGGTCAGCGAACGCCTGGCCCAGTTCCTCGCGCACGATCGGCTGGTCGGCCGCGCCGATGCGATTGAACGCCTTCTGGTCGATGGCGAGGATGCCCATCACGTAAGTCAGCGGCAGGTCCACCGCATGCTTGACCTTGGTGTGCCACTGGAACGCGATCGCACCACTGGTGGTGATCGCCACCGTCTCCAGCAGACCGGTCTGCAGCGAGGTATTGACGTCGCCCAGTGGCAGCGCGATCGGGTTGACGCCGGCCTTGTCGAAGGCGACCTGGGCGATGCGGTCGTTCTGCGGCACCCAGACCTTGGTCGCGCGCAGATCCTCCTTGTTCGCAATCGGCTTGGTGCTCATCAGGTAGGCAAAGCCGCCACCCGAGAGACCGACCGCGACCAGCCCGACTTTCTCGAACCCGGCGCGCAGCAACGGATCGACCTTGCCGCGCACGTACTCGACCTCACCCAGATCGTTGAACAGGAACGGCAGGCTGTAGACGGTGGCATCGCGATACACCGGCGACAGTTCGGCGCCGGAGAACGCCCCTCCTTGCAGCTGGCCAAGCTTGATCTTGCGCATCACTGCGGCGTCGTTGCCCATCACGCCGCCGGGGAAATACTTGATCTCGACGCGACCCGCGGTGCGCGCCTTGATGTTGGCACCGGCCTCGCGCATCTCCTTCATCCACACCGTGCCCTCGGGCGCGATGGTGGCGATCTTCAGGATTTGGGCATCGGCGGCCGTGGCGGCGCAGGCGGCAAGGGCGAACAGAATGCGCTTCAGCATCGGGTGTTCCTCAGAAATAGTCCTTGCCGGAGACGACCAGTTCGGCCGCGCGGCGTTTGGCGATGGTGTTCGACAGCGTCAGGCCGGGGATGTTCGCGTCCGCAGCCTGAACCTCGTCCAGCAGGCGATCATGCGCCTGCTGATCGAACAGCAGGCGCTGGCAGTACTCGGCATCCAGCACCTTCGGCAACAGGTTGCGCCCGGCATCGACCGCGGCGGCTGCCTGCATGCGCTGCTGCCCACGCTCGGGGTTGCCGCCGAGCGAAGCCGGCCGCAGGCAATCGAGCACGCCGAGATAAGCGAGCACATTGCCGTGGTCGTGCGCCGGCGAGAGTTCGTTGACGCGATTCAGCAGGGTCTCGATGCGCGGCAAGTCGGCGACGCGGTTCCAGTCGGCGCTGTCGGCGCGCAACCAGCCGACCCAACTGGACGCCAAGGTGTAGGTGGCGTCGATGTCCTTGGGCCCGACATTCGCCGTGACAAAGGCGTTGAAGGCATCGAAGTCGTTGCTGTCGAACTGCTTGCAGAACGCCGCGTCGCGCGCGCAGATGCCGCGCGTGGCGTAACCGAAGCTGCGGTCGGAGAGACGCTTGGCGCGTTCGGCATCAGCAACGAAGCCGCCGGCATAGGTGCCATAGAGCCTGGCTGCGGAGAGCAGCAGCGCCGGATTTTGCGGATCCCCTTCGATCAGACCATCGAGCAACAGCAGGTAGGCCGGCAGACCAGCCGCGACGGTGTCGACGTCGTCGTGGTTGCTGACGCCTTGGGTCAATCCAGCGCCGAGTCCATCGGCGGCGCGCTGCACGACCATGGCGCAGGCGCTGAGCGTCGCGAGCGCGAAAACAAGGACGGCGGAACGGAGAATCGGGCGCATGTGCAACATCAGCTTCGGGAGCGTGGATTGTAGGCGAGCGAAGATGACATTGGTTCAACCGCCGCGAACTTCCGCCGCTTCCAGGGTGTTCTGCATCAACATCGCGACCGTCATCGGACCCACCCCGCCCGGCACCGGCGTGATCCAGGAGGCGCGCTCGGCCGCCGCGGCGTACTCGACATCGCCGGTCAGGCTGCCATCCCCGAGACGGTTGATGCCGACATCGATGACCACCGCGCCGGGCTTCACCCACTCGCCACGGACCAGACCCGGAATGCCCACGGCCACGGTGAGCAGGTCGGCCTTGGCGACCTGCTCCGCCAGATCGGCGGTGAAGCGATGGCAGGCGGTGACGGTGGCGCCGGCCAACAGGTACTCGAGCACCAGCGGACGACCGACATGGTTCGAGACGCCAACGACGACGGCGTGCCGCCCGCGCACCGGTTTGTCGGTATGCGCGAGCAGGGTCATGATGCCCTTTGGCGTGCACGGGCGCAGGCCCGGCTGGCGCAATGCGAGGCGGCCGACATTCTCGGCGTGGAAGCCATCGACGTCCTTGTCCGGGCGAATACGCTGGATCAGGTCAGTGGCGTCGATCTGCGGCGGCAGCGGCAACTGGATCAGGATGCCGTCCACCGCGGCATCGGCGTTGAGCCGATCGATCAGCGCATAGAGTTCAGCACCGTCGATCGATGCCGGCAGATCGAAATCCCGGGTCACGAAACCGACGCGCTCGCAGGCGCGGCGCTTGTTGCGCACGTACACCGACGAAGCCGGATCGGCCCCGACCAGCACCACCGCCAGACCCGGCCGCCGCTGCCCGCTCGTCACCCGCGCGCGCACCCGAACCGCGATGCCGTCGAGCACCTCGTCCGCGATGCGCTTGCCATCAAGAATGCGTGCCGTCATCGGACCTCCTCGAAGGCGCGCATTATCCCCGAGCGCGCGCATCGCGTGGCAGGCGGAATCGGGGCGCGCGTGACGCGGCTACCTGCCGACGACCGCATCCAGCACCAGCCGCACCATGGCATCGACGCCGAGCTGGCGTTGTTCCGGCGACCAGCTCCGGTGCGTGCGCAGATGATCGGAGACGGCACACACGGCCAGCGCCTCGGCGCCGTACTGCGCGGCGAGTCCATAGAGTCCGGCCGCTTCCATCTCGATGCCGAGGATGTTCATCGCCGCCAGCGTGTCGACCATGGTCGGGTCGGGGCCGTAGAACAGGTCGGCGCTGAACAGATTGCCGACCTGCACCGCGATGTCCTGCCGCTGCGCCTCGTTGGCCACCGCGGCCAACAGGCCGTAGCTCGCCACCGCGGCGTAATCCATGCCCTTGAAGCGTGCGCGATTGACGCCGGAGTCGGTGCAGGCACCGATGCCGAGCACGATGTCGCCGAGTTGCAGCGAGTCGGCCACGCCACCGCAGGTGCCGATGCGCACCAGGCGCTTGACGCCATATTCGCGCACCAGTTCGGTGGCGTAGATCGACGACGAGGGAATACCCATGCCGGTGCCCATCACCGACACGCGCCGACCGCGCCAAGTACCGGTATAGCCGCCCATGGCGCGCACCCGGGTCACTTCGACGGCGTCGTCGAGCAGGGTGTTGGCGATATGCAGCGCGCGCAGCGGGTCGCCCGGCAGCAGTACGGTCTCGGCGAAATCACCGGGCTTGGCGGAGATGTGCGGGGTTCCCATGGCGGGCTCCTTCAGTGCGGATCGTTCAATGGCAGGGCGCGGCCGTGCGCCAGCGCGGCAATGCCGAAATGGCGGGCGAGCGTCTGGCCAAGATCGGCGAAACCGTCGCGCAATCCGGCGTTGCCGGGTCGCAGGCCACCGCCGAGCGCGAGCAGCGGAACGCACTCGCGGGTGTGGTCGGAACCGGGCCAGGTTGGATCGTTGCCGTGATCGGCGCTGAACAGCAGCAGGTCGCCCTCACGACGCGCGGCCAGCAACTCGGGCAGGCGCGCGTCGAACCGCTCCAGCGCCGCGGCGTAGCCGGGAACATCGCGACGATGGCCGTATTCGGAATCGAAGTCGACCAGGTTCACGAACACCAGACTGTCATCGGGCGCATCACGGAAACTTTGGATCGTGGTCTCGATCAAGGTATCGAGCCCGCTCGCCGGCAATGAGCGGCTGATGCCTTGCGCGGCGAAGATGTCGGAGACCTTGCCGATCGCGATCACTTCGCGGCCCGCGGCAACGAGCGCATCGAGCAGGGTTGGCGCGCTCGGCGGCACCGCGTAATCGTGACGGTGGCCGGTGCGCTTGAAGCCCTGCGTGGCGGAGCCGAGGAAGGGCCGCGCGATAACGCGCGCGATGCGGTATTCGTCGACCAGTTCGCGCGCGATTTTGCAAACGTGGTACAGGCGCTCAAGCCCGAACGCATCTTCATGCGCGGCGATCTGGAACACCGAATCGGCCGAGGTGTAGACGATCGGCTTGCCACTGGCGACGTGTTCCGGACCGAGGCGGTCGATGATCTCGGTGCCCGACGCGCGGCAATTGCCAAGCACCCCGGCAGGCCGGCGCGTTCGATCAGCGCATCCAGCAGCGCCGGCGGAAAACTGTTTTCGTAGGCGGTGAAATAGCCCCAGTCGAAGGTCACCGGCACGCCGCACATCTCCCAGTGGCCGCTGGTCGTGTCCTTGCCGGTGGAGCGCTCGTGCATCGCCGCGTACACCGCGTCCGCGCCGGCACGCTCGCGATCCGTGGGTTCGCGCCCCTGCGCGAGCGCATGCGCCGCGGCCAGCCCGAGCGCGGTCAGGTGCGGCAAGTTCGGCGCACAACGCTCGACGATATGACCGTAGGTATCGGCGCCGACATCGCCGAAGCGTTCGGCATCGGGCGC